>PHDM01000009.1 GCA_002840985.1 Bacteroidetes bacterium HGW-Bacteroidetes-17 | reverse complement strand
TTGAAATTATTTTGGAATACTCACCACTGTCTTCACTGAATTGAATATTTGGAAGTTCAACAAGTAAAGGGTAAAACTCCTTTGGAGTAATTATAAAAGTTGGTTGGGATGTTTTGTCATTGAGGAAAGTTCTGAACTCTTCTGCCTTTGTGCTTCCCGTTTCCTTGATAATGAAATACCTATCTCGCTCGATTTCAAGCAATTTAAAAAGTTCAATGTTTCTCTCAGATATATTTTCTCTCAATTGATAAATGATTTTGAGAAATTTTGAGTCAATAAATTTTTCAAACCTTTTAAACTGATTTTCTGAAACATGAATCAATCGAATTATTTGGTTAGTAAGCAAATTCTTAGTATGCTCAACATCATCTTTTGCGTTATGTTTTGTGTTTAGAGCAAAGCTTTTGAGAGTTGGAGATAAAAGAGTCTCAAGACAAAGAGTATCAATAATACCAATCTCGGTTGGCATTTCAAACCTTTCATTTAAAATAGGAATGTCAAATTTTTCAATGTTGTGCCCTGCTATAAATGAATTTGTAGTAAGTAGTGCTTCTTTGAATTGAAGAAGCAAATTTTCAATGTCATTTTGCGTTGTAGCTGTTTCTATATTATTGTTATGTGAAAAAGCCATTTCTTTAATGATGTGTCCATCATATTCAAGATCGAAAATAGTAATGCTTTTTTCCTTTATTAAGGATTCAATAATTTTAAATAGGTTTGAGTAATAAGTCGATTTCTTCAGCCCATTCTGAAGTGAGAAATCTAAGAGTGAAATCTTGGATAAAATCGGAACAGCATTAATGATTTTGGTTTTTATTAATGGATCTTCAATATCGTTAAAAGATTCTTTAATTGTTTTTATATCAGGCAATTGTTGTAGTATGCCAGTGTTCCATAAAAGAATTTGGTGGTAACCCGTTGGGACTAGCTTAGCCCATTCAGATATTAATTTGGTAACTCCTTTGCTTAAAGAATCACTAATAATATTGTCAAGCAGAAGAATTATATTTTGTAACAATACTGAAAAATCAACTTTGGTACCATTTGGATTATAGTTATTCAGTTCCAGTTCAGCAATTCGTAAGTAATCTATTATAGGGTTACTGAGTAAAGCAACCCGAAATTTCCTATCTGAATAATCTGAATATAGCTCAAGAAGATAATCAAGGTCTTCATCAAAATCTAATATTGATGTCAGATTAAATGCTTCTTTTTTGTCATGGGATTTGGATGAGTTTCTTATTAAAAATACAACAAAATCGGTTTTATTAATTGTCCTTAATTTAATATTTGAAATATGAATAAAATAGTCTATCCCATCTCCCCAACATGTTACAAAACCAAAGCCTTTGTTCTGATTGAAATCTTTTATCTGGCCAACATTCCATGACTGATTGTTAGAAGTGAATTCTTTTTTTAGATTTCTTATCTGACCCAAGTCTTCTAAGCTATTAAATTTTAATTCTTTCTTATGAGATGAAAATGATTTTTTGCCTCTTTCATTTAAAGAATTACCAAACTCATTTTTATTTATTATTTGGGTTTTTACCCTTTCTTTAACTCTCAATAATTTTAGATCTTCTAAGCTACTGAATTTTGAAAATTTCTTTTGGGTCGTTGGCAATTCAATTTTCCCCAAAATCTTTGGGGGTTCATGCTTGGGCATAGTGGTTTTCAATATGCCAAGACTATACTGTTCAATTATCTCATATTGTTCAACCGATAGTTTTCTATTAGGTAGTGGTTCAATAATAAATCCATTCAAGTTTAGGACTTCTAAAATTGTAGAAATACCTAAATTGAGCTCTACAGCCACTTCTGACAGTCTTAATTTATCACTCATAAAAATTATTAATCCTTGATTTGTTGTAAGCTTCCAGAAAAACTGAACAGTTTAAAAGTAGACAAAAAAGTTTAATTTTAAATTGTAGATTATGAAAAAGAATAGATTCATACCAGAGCAAATTAGTAGGATTTTGAAAAAGTATTGTGTGGTCAAGTGCGTTCAAGACATCGTAAGTGAACACTGTTATAACTTTCAATTCTGTGGGGTTCCGAATGGGACATGCAAATTAATCCATTAACTAAAAAAGTATATGCTTAATGTTTCCCCAATTTGTACATTCTGACTTCAAAAAATACTATCTAGCTTCATGAAGTGTGATACATTAAATCTTAATAAAAAGTAATGTATGATTTGGCGAATAACACCCTATGAATAAGGCAGAATATCATAAATGCGGTGTATTTATGCTAAGATTAAAAATAGCACAAGATAACTGAGTACTTCATCTCTACACGCAGATATATACTAATATTAATGTGCCCTTTTAAGTTGATTTTCCGATTCTCAACATCTTAGATTATATTAATGTAACGTGCTGAATATGAGCTTATATTTTTAATAAGAAATGCAGCACATCTCTTCAATTAGCTGTATATTAGCTTATAAACACTAATTTATCTTATTATGAAACATGTAGCTCTCTATCTAAGAGTAAGTGGCCAGACACAAACAATAGAAAATCAAAAGCTAAGACTGGTTGACTATGCAGAAAACAAAAAATACACTTATGATATTTACGAGGAAATTGAATCGACCCGTAAAACAAGACCTGTAAAACAAGCATTGTTGGCGAAACTGAGGAAAAACCAATACGATGCTGTAATTGTCAATAAACTTGACCGATGGGCTAGATCTAGCACAGAGCTTATACTTGACACCAAAGAATTGCTTGATAAAGGTGTTGGATTTATAAGTATAAATGACAATCTCGATTTTTCTTCGGCTTCTGGCAAGTTACATTTTCAAATTCTTTGCGCCTTTGCAGAATTTGAGAGAGAGCTAATCCGTCAGCGTACTATTGAAGGATTAAGCCGTTCAAGAGCTCAAGGAAAAATACCTGGTCGTCCAAAAGGAAGTAAAGATTCCAAGAAGAGAAAAAAGTCAGGCTATATTATTAGAGAAGCAAAAAAGAGACAAGAGAAGGATTCAAAAAATGGCATTCACAAATCTATTGATGTATACCTTAACTAAAAAACCCTCCCCTAAATAATATTTCATGGATTTTTGGTCTCTAAAACCCTTTATCCCCCCCTGTATTTTAGCTATCAAATAAACGGTCTTTTTTTTGGTCTTCGGATATGAGATCCATCTCGCCAACATTGTTCCTGATCTCCTGTGATGCAACTCAATCTGCACCATTGTGCAGAATGAGTTTTTAGACGTTCCCCTTGACAACCTCTTTCTTCATCCATTCTATTATTCGACCTTTTCCCACAGGACAGGAGTTTGAGAACAATAAATCATTGAAAAATGTGCAGAATGAATTTCGATTCTGATCGGGGGACCGTCCTCACTGTGATCCGGTGGAGGAGTCTCCGGAGACAGTCGTCGTATTTTTTCTCAGTAATAAGAGTGGTTTTCAAGGTTTTTTTTGGGACAATCTTTTAACCGATAATTTTTTCAGAATTTTTGGAATATAAAATGATAAGGCTGATGAGATAAAATATTTTCACCCAGAAATCTCTAAACCTGAATTTTTTAGTAAAATTAAAATGAAAAATTTTGCATGTTTTTTTGAAATTTCGCCTTGGGCAAAAAAGCAGCACACTGAAATACACACACCATAGGCACGAAAAATATTAAAATATTGTTTCTCCATTTGACACTTGATAAAAAAATGATACATTTACAAAAATAAATATAACGCTATGTTGTATCGCATATAAACAAGTTATAAGTCATGCTATGGTGACAGTGCAAACTTGAAATGTACGGGTTTTAATACCAATTTTTAATAACACAGGACAACATTGACAGCATATTTTAAAGATAATCAAAAAAATGCCTACACACATTGCTCACATTTGCTTTTGCCTGCCAACGCACTGATCCACACAAAAGCAAAAGAGTGCAATCTCCAATCTTTTAAATACCTTTCATTATCATTCTTACAACAACCCCTTTAAGTTTTAAAGCTATGATTGGGATAACAATAGGAATAAGTCCAATTTACGAAGCACTTGCCAAATTATCTGCAAAGTGCTTTCAGGAAATGACAAGCTTAGAAGTAACAATTTTAGGGGAAAAGGAATTGCTGCAAAGTGGTCTGACTCACCCAGCATCACTAAAATTAAAGGCATTTGATTTTGTTGAGGATGACAATATTTTATATTTTGATGCTGATTGGTTTTGCACTAATATTTGGAATCCTACAATTTTTAGTAATTGTAAATTAATAACTGCATGTAATGATTTTGTCTTAAAGATTGATTTTCCAAACCAGTATCCAGACTATGATTTTCGTAAATTCGATGACTACCATATAGAAAATTTAGCTTCGCATCCAATTTCTGAAATTAGAAATGATTACATAAATGAAATCAAAGAATTTTCAGGACTCAAATTGGAATTTGGCAAATGGATTAATACAGGTATGTGGATAGCTAATAGAAAACATCATCAAGAATGGCTGAATAAATCTTTGGGATATTATATCGGTTCTATCGGACACCATCCAGAATATTATGAGCAGCCTGCTATGAATAAGGCAATAGAAAAACTTGACCTTAAAATAAATTATCTAAGTAGAAAATATAACACTTTGGTTGTTAAAGAAAAAAAATGGTCAAACAGTTTAGTGGGGATGCATGTGAAAGTAAAACACCATCAAGATTTCATTGAAAAAATTACTAGTAACCAAATACAAACTTCAAAGCAAGTAAACGAATACTTTTTTAATGGCAAATGATAATAATCCATATCCAGTTATCGTAACTATTGCTAATGATGGTTATGTTTTAGCACTTGCGGTTATGCTAAAGTCTGTTGAGACAAATCTTAATGCTAAAGCAAAAATCAAGGTCTACATACTAATCAAGGACCTTAACAAAGAAGCAATAAACCAAATCAACAATTCCATTAAATCAAATATTTTAGAATTGAACTGGGTTATTGTAAAGGACGATGGAATAAAAGAGCTTAAAGTAGATGGGCATATTTCAATTGACACCTATTATAGATTACTCATTGAAGAGCAATTCCCAAAATACTCCAAAGTAATTTTTTTAGATGCTGATGTAATTGTTAAAACCTCAATAACAGAACTATGGAATCTTGAAGTTGACCATAAACATTTATTAGCAGTGCCTCTTACATCAAAACATTCAGGCTTAGTAAGTGGAGCACGAGGATTGCCTTCATATAAACTAATTGGCATTCCAAGCGAAACAAGGACTTTTAATGCAGGTGTAATGGTGTTAAACCTAAATTTATGGAGAAGAGATTCAATTTCACAATTGGTTATTAAATATCTTAAAGAATTTAATGAGCATGTTTTGTGGTGGGACCAAGACGGATTAAATGCAATACTTTACAACATGTGGGAACCCATTCATGTTAAATGGAACGCTGTCACAAGTCACTTAATTTCGCAGGAAGATTCTCTGTTAACAAAAGAAGAATTTGAAGATGTTTGTTCAACACCATTTATAATTCATTATGCTGGACCTTCAAAACCGTGGCATTCAAATTATGAAGGACCTTTTGAGAATATTTTTATAGAATATTTAAATAAACTATCTTCCACGTATTTTAATAACATATACGACAACCTAAAATCAATTAACTTAAACCAATGATAGATTTCATAATTGTTGGTGCTCAAAAAGGAGGCACTACAGCGGCAGCTTTTAATTTAAACAAACATCCCGACATATCAGTTTTTTCAGGCATAACAGAGTACGGACAGTATGAAATCGAATTTTTCAATCAGCATTGGAACAGAGGAGCAAATTGGTATTTTGAACAACTACCAAAGTCAGAAGGAATTGTAGGAGAGAAAACAGCAGAATTATTTCACCGAACAATTTGCCATGAACGCATTTTCACTGTTAACCCCAAAGTAAAACTATTGATTTTACTTCGGTGTCCAATTGAAAGAGCATTTTCCCAGTGGAGAATGGCTGCCTACATTAAAAAAGATGAATCAAAAAGCTTTGATGAGGTTATATTAAATGAATTTGCTAAACTTGAATTGCCTAATTATAAACAAGAGTTTTATTCCTGCAATGAAACAGAAATCAATTGTTGGCGGGAAGGTTATATAATAAAGGGATTTTACTTCGAGCAATTACAAAATCTTTTAAAATATTTCTCTGAAGATAATATACATATTGCCGTATCCGAATACGTTCTAAAAAATAAAGAAGTGGAATATAACAAGATGTTTTCCTTTTTAAACGTAGCTCCATTTTCAACTGATTTTGAGCATAGATTTAATGGAAAAATATCGCAAATGATGAATAAGAAAACGTATGATTTGCTTAAAGAAATTTATTCAAAATCAAATGAATCACTCTTCAACTTTCTTGGGTATGAAATTAAAGAATGGTCAAACAATCCAACCTACAGCCCAAATCAATTCGTACAATAATATAAAACGATTTTTAAAAATTAAAAAATAACAATGGACAAACCATATTGGAAGAAATATCAATGGAACATCTGGAGTCCCAAATCTGACCCACTACCCAAAATGGTTCACTCCTTTAAAGGCATTTCCTTATGCACTGTTTGTATGGGTAGGACAGAAGACTTAAAAAAAACTCTTATTCAAAATATTTTTGACAATGCGGATTACCCGAATCTGGAGTTCGTCATTCTGAATTATAATAGCATGGATGATATGGATATATTTATGACATCGAATTTGATTTATCCTTATATAAAAAATGGTAAAATCAAGTATTTAAAAACCAATAGGCCTAGGTTCTATTCGACAAGTCATTCTAGAAATATAGCTTTCAGGAATGCTTCAAATTCAATAGTGATCAATGTTGATGCAGATAACTATACAGGTAAGGGTTTCGCAACCTATATAAATAATTTAGCGTACCTATGTCCGCAGAAAGCTTTGTTCTCCAAAGGGAAATACCGTACCCATGGAAGGATTGGAATGTATAAAAATGAATTTGAGAAGATTGGAGGGTATGATGAAGATTTGATAGGATATGGTTGGGAAGATATCTCGCTTTTAATTCGAACAATGAACGCTAATTTTAAAATGATGTGGTGGGCAGGAAACCAAATTGATTTTACCAAAAGGATTAATACTCCTAAAAATAGAGTATCAGAATATATGGAAAATATAGATTGGATGGCTACTGAAATAATAAACAAAGAAATCACCTTTGACAAGGTGAATAAAAACGAACTTGTTGTTAACAAAAATCGACAATGGGGGTTTGTTGATGACTTAAAAGTAATTAGATGAAAAATACTTAGTCGTTCATTTATAAAAAAGTTTTATGAACTAAGAATATTCCCAATTGGAAAACTCGAAAAAAGGGAAATTGTTAATATTTATAATAATCATGAGTCAATATAATATCACCACTGTAATTGCTACCTCTCCTATCCCAAGCATGCCAGAATTTAATCACCTAAAGACAACAATTAATTCACTTAATCTAGTTCCAAAATTGGCTCAAAGTAGAATTTTAGTTGTATTTGATTTTCCAAAAGCCAATCAAGAAATATTAGAATACAATGAATACAAAAATAATGTTGTTAAATTTTATAAAAAAAATTCGAACATTAAATTTCTTCATCTTGAAGAATGGGGGCATCTTAGTGGCGTTATGGAAATAGCAGTTCGAAATATAGAAACACCTTTTATTTTTGTTCAACAACATGATTTACCATTAATTCGAGAATTTGACTTAGATAATGTGTTAAAATGTTTGGAAAAAGATGATTTAGTAAAACATGTTCGATTAAATAAACGCCATAATATAGCTGTTGGCTGGGATCGGAGACCTCTTTTTGGAGCGTATGAAAATCCATATGTAAATTTAACAAGAACTGCTTGTTGGTCAGACCAAAGTCATTTGACCACCAGTTCCTACTACGAAAATGTAATACTTCCAGAAATTAAAGACAAAAAGATTTTTATGGAAGAAGTATTTCATTGGAAAATGAATCTTCCTGAAGGTAAAGAGTTAGAAGCCATGCATAAAAAGCTTGGTACCTTTATTTATGGTAGCCCTGGTGATCCTCCAGTAATTCGTCATTCAGATGCAAGAAATGGCTTTAGTCCAGTTTAATTTGAATACATATATAATCAATATAACAAAAACAATGCAGACAAATATTTGGAAAGAGAGTATTCAAGGGTATGAGTGGCCTGATCAACTGAGAAATATAATGGTAAAAGACGAAATTGTTCCCCGTTTTAATAAGGAAGATTTACTGCGATTAGCTTTTAATAGTTCTGAGGAAAGTTATTTTGTATTAACATTTCTTTCAATTGAATATTTTGAGCTAGGATTACTTTGGGTCCAACAAGCAATACAAGCAGGTGTTAAGAGATTTGCAGTTGCTGCTGTAGATATTGTAACAGCGGAAAAGCTTCATAAGCTTAAAATTCCTCATTTTATAATAGAACTCCATCATATTATATTAGAAAAGTCCTCCGAAAACAATCCTGGAGGTTTCAACGGGAAGGCAATGGCCCTTATTAACAGCAGAACTCAAATTATTAAATTCCTTCTAGAATCTGGTGTAAATGTATTGTCATGTGATATCGATGCAATAATTATTAAGAACCCAATGCCTGTTTTAGAGAATAGTAATGAGATTGCTTTCCAACGAGTTGTTTATTTCCCAAAACCCTTAGCTAGAATTTGGGGGTTTACTGCATGTTGTGGATTTGTTGCATTTCGAACTTCCGCTGAAGTTGTGAGCCTTCTTAATCGCGTTATCAATATTCAAAAGATTGTATCAAGTGATCAACTGGCCTTAAACTTAGCCCTTATGGAATACAATGTAGAATGGGCTTTAAATAGAAATTTATTTGAATCAGATGAAATGCTAACAACAGAATTCAAATCAATAGCGTCCAAAAGTATTTATGGGAGATTACCTAAAACTGAGATTAGTCTTGAAGCATTACCTGCAACAACTTTCTGGCGTCATAAATTTGTCTCTTTAGATCGTAATTCAATTATCGTCCTGCATCCAAATTCTCCAAAATCTCTCCAAGGCAAATTGGACATATTTAATGAATACTTGCAATAGAATAGAGATGTCTTAAAAATAACCAATGTCACAATTTCCAACGGTCAGTATAATAATTCCATTTTATGGTAAATCGGAATTACAATTATTAAAGTGCCTAAATGCTTTAAATAATCAAAGCTATTCAAAAAGCAAAATTGAAATACTTGTAATTGATAATAATGAAATTCCAATACTCAAAGAAAAACTAAAATCCAATAATGAAGTTATAATACTCCATGAAAATAAATTCGGTTCTTATGCAGCAAGAAACAAGGGAATTGAAATTGCGAAAGGGGAAGTTTTAGCGTTTACTGATAGTGATTGCTTACCTGATTCAGATTGGCTAAAAAATGCTGTTACAGTATTACAAACCCGAAATTTAACATCTGCCGTTGCTGGAAATATTATTTTCACTTATCAAAAATTGAATCAACCAAATTTGTTTGAATTCTATGATAGCACCATTCACTTGCGGCAGGAATTTTATGTCATAAATTATGGCTTTGCAGTAACTGCTAATTTTGTAGTCCCTAAGCACATATTTGTCGAATGCGGAAATTTTAATACAACCTTTTATAGTGGTGGGGATAGAGAATGGGGTGAAAGAGCAACAAAGAATGGATATAAATTATTTTTTGAAAAAGATGTAATCGTATTCCATCCTGCTCGTTCGACTGCCTTTTCAATAATTAAAAAAAATATTCGGACTGTCGGAGGTGAGTTCATCCGTTTTAAGTCTAAAGGGAAAAATGGATTTTCTGTTTTACTTATGGAAAAGAATGCAATTAAAGAGAGAAGAAAAATAATTGTTAATGGAATTAGAACATCTAATAATATATCTCTATTAAAAATATACCTATTTTTTTATGTCGTTCAAGCGTTTCGGCTTTTTGAAGCATTAAGATTAAATTTGGGAGGAACTCCGCAGAGACAATAATAAACCTATCAGATATAACAGCACATTTACCATTCATCTTATATGGCAACACTGAATGAAACAATAGACAAAGACAAGGAATACGATGGTCGCATTCCAGATATTAAACCGAAAGAAATCTCAATTGTTATTCCCGTAAAGAATAACCAAGTAGGTATTGACAAATTTTTAAGCGTTTTTTTTCAAACCCAACAGAAACAACATTTTCCAAGTGAGATTATAATTATCGACAACAATTCCAGAAGACCATTAGTTATTCGTGATGAATTTAAAACACTTGCAATAGACATAAAACTATTGTCATGTAAAAAATTAGGACCAGCAGCTGCTCGTAATTTAGGCATTCTCAACTCAAAAGGTGAATGGGTATTATTTTGTGACAGCGATTGTATTCCAACAAATTCTTTAATTACTGGATATACCAACTCAAATACTAAGGCTATTGCTTATGCTGGAAATGTAAAAGCAGACAATAATTCTTGGCTTGATGGTTTTTATAATAGAGAAGACATATTGCTACCTCGTATGAAGCCAAATAAAAATAAAGAGTTAGTTCCTTTATATATTGTAACTGCAAATGCATTAGTTTGGAAAAAAGCTTTATTGAAATGTGGGTGTTTTAATGAAACATTTAAAAATGCTGGAGGGGAAGATGTTGAATTATCAACAAGATTGTGGAAATTAGGAAACTTATACTTTATTAGTGAGAGTTTAGTTTTACATGATTATGGCAGTGGGATTAAAGATTTTCTTAAACGTTTTTTTCGATATGGAAAGGGTAATCGACAAATTGAAAACATTCATAACATTTCAATGAAACCTGGATTTAAAAAACCTAAAAAAAGAACTCCTCTAAATTACTTTGCTAAATTAGTGCAGCATACGATTCAATTTTTAGGATACCTAATAAGATGATTCTAATTAATTACTAAATAATTAAGAAATAAAATAAACACTTAAATAGATACTTTTTCATGTTTATATCGAATATAAAAGTTCCAAAGATTGTTGTTTTCATTTATGGTATTCCAGCCTCGGGTAAATTAACTGTAGCTAAAGAATTATCAAAAACAACTGGTTTTACCCTACTCCATAATCATCTCATTTTAGATATTATATTTAATTTATATGGATGGGAAAGTAAAGAAGGGCAGAAGATCAGGGAAAAAATATATTTTGACCTCACAAAATCATTGATACGCGAAAATAAAAACATTATTTTTACTCATGTATATCAACCAAATTTTGTTAATTATTCCGGAAGTTCTGACAAACAATTTGTTACAAGTATTAAAAATATTGCTGAGAAGAATGGATATGTCTTTTTCCCAGTTCAATTAATTTGTGACCAAAAGGAATTACTTAAACGAGTTACTAATCCATCAAGAAAAAATAATTCAAAAGTAAATACAAGAAGTGAAATGTTGAAATGGTTCACACAAGATGATTTTACAATTCCGTTAGAATTCCCGTTTAATATAACAATAAATAATACAAATTTATCTCCTAAAAAAACTTCGAATATGATTATTAAATATTTTCCATTTTCTATTTATTCCTAAAACAGCGTTCAAAATGTTTTTCTAAAAAAATGAGTACTAATATGAAAATACTAATCACTGGAGTTGCAGGTACAGGTAAATCTACATTATCAAATTTATTGAATACCGAAGGTATAATATCAATCGATGTAAGTGCAGTTCCAAACCTTTGTTATTGGCGTGAAAAAACTACACATAACAAGATTGAATTCGGAAAGGAACGAAACGAAAAGTGGTTTGAGTTAAATGAGAGAATATGTGACCCTGCATATTTATCAACTATCATAAATAATTATAGTAATATTGTTTTATGTGGTTCATTTTCGAACATATTTGAACTACTTTATTTATTCGATAAAGTAATTCTACTTCAATGTAATTATGATGAGCTAATCGTAAGATTAAGAAGAAGGAATTCTGATTTTGGTAAAACAATAATAGAGCAAAATATAATTAAAAAATGGCAAAAAGTATTTGACCCGCAAATGCTTTCATTTGGAGCAATACATTTAAATACTAATGCACCTATAAAAATTGTTTTAGAAAATATTATTCATCAAATAAATGATTTATACAATAATAATATATTTAGTTATGCTAAATAAAACAAACCTAACCAAGTCTATTCCATACAGAATTTACTCATCAGTAATTACTTTTGCCACTTTTATTCCTAGTAACCTAAAATTTAATCTCTATTAATTATGTCCTTATGTTTCGTTACGGGTGTTGCAGGATTTATTGGTTCAAGCGTTGCTGAAAGATTGCTTTCAGAAGGGTTCAGCGTAATTGGAATTGATTCCTTTACAAATTATTATTCCATTGCACAAAAGAAAAGCAATTTAAATCAGTTACAAAAAAACAAAGAGTTTTCATTTTATGAATTGGATTTAGTCAAATCTGATTTTGCGAAACTATTAACTAAAGTAGAATATGTTTTTCATTTTGCAGCTCAACCTGGTGTAAGAGATGGATTTGGTGAAAACTTTATCCATTATTTGAATAGTAACATTTTGGCAACTCAAAAATTACTTGAAGCTGTAAAAAACCTTCCTGTAAAGAAATTTGTATTTGCTTCCTCATCCTCAATCTATGGTCAGTATTCTTCTAAAGAAGTTTCGGAAGATGCAGTCCCACAACCAATTTCTTTATACGGAAGTTCAAAGCACATGGCAGAAAATATTTGTAGAATCTATTTTGCAAATTACCATGTGCCGACAATTATATTTAGACTATTCACGGTTTATGGACCAAGACAACGACCTGATATGTCGTTTAACAAATTCTTTAGTTCAATTTTGAACAACAAGAAAGTTGTGGTGTTTGGAAATGGAAACCAGACAAGAGACTTTACTTATATAAATGATGTTGTAGATGCAAATATCTTAGCATTAAAATCAAATGCAGTTGGAGAGGTTTTTAATATTGGAAGTGGGAGTAGCATTACCTTGAAGGATTCTTTAAAAATCCTTCAAAATATTTCAGGTCAAAACTTCAATATCGAATACATCCCGAAAGAACTTGGAGAAGGAGAACATACTTTAGCCAATATCTCAAAGGCAAAAACAATTTTAAATTATTCGCCAAAGTGGAATCTTCATGACGGTTTAACGGAAGAATTTCATTGGCTAAAAACTCGCTAAAAAATTATGCTTAACAAATCGTACCTAACCAAATCTATTCTTTACAGAATTTACTCATCAGTAATTACTTTTTCAATTTCTTATTTGCTTACACGCAAATTAGTTTTATCCGCTTCTATTGGTTTTTTAGATATGGGAATAAAAATATTTTCCTACCATTTCTTTGATGAAATTTGGTATAAGGTTACGGGCTATAAAGTAAAGCCAGCAGTTATTTGGTTGACTGGTTTAAGTGGTTCAGGTAAAACAACTGTAGCAAATGATTTAGTAGTTAAACTAAAAAAGAAATCTATCATTCCAGTATTGTTAGACGGTGATGAAATACGACATGCAATAAAGCAACACGACTTTGACGAAGATTCAAGAAAGAAACACAATTTAAATGTGGGTTACATCTCATCATTATTTGAGAAGCAGGGTAACGTTGTAGTCGTTTCATTAATTTCACCTTATGATGATATTAGAAACGAAGTTAGAAAAATGTGTACCAATTTTGTTGAAGTATATGTTTCTACTGGCCTACAAGTTTGTATTAACAGAGATCCAAAAGGACTTTATAAAAAAGCACAAGCAGGTGAGATAAAAGATTTCACTGGATTATCAGCACCATATTTCGCACCTTTAAATCCAGAAATTACAATTGACACATCAATATTATCTGTTAATGATTGTTCAGACCTAATTTTGAATTTTATAAAAAAATGAAATATAATTTATTTATCGGGAGATATCAAAGTCCACATGTTGGACATATGCACATTTTCAACACTTACTCGGAAAAAGGTAAGCACATTTTAATTGCAGTGAGGGATATTGTTCGCGATGAAAACAATGTAGTATTGGACTTTTCAAGACCGGGAAAACCAACGGATAACCCATTTATTGAATCTTTTAATGGAAGTTTCAGGGATGAATGTTTAAATACAAATTGGTTCTTATCTTTGTTGGATGCAAGAGAAAAAATTGAACAGTGGAGAATGGAATATAATGAGTTTCGACCTCATAATTCTTTGAATGATTTAACTCCGAATCAGGTATATGGTAATGTGAAAAATACGCTTAATTTCTCTATTTTAGCATATGTCGAATAATGGGAAGACTTCAGGGCTTGTCATTCTCTAATTCTAAATGGCCGAGGTTCGGGGAAGCTTACACTGAGACCTAAAAACATTAGTTTTTTATTTATAGTTTTTGTTTTACAAAATCAAAATCGATTTTTTTCAGCCTTGAGCCAAGCTAACCATCTTTTGTTATCGTTATACTCTTTTTTCATTTCTTCCCACTTATAATAAAAACTTTTAAATGGGGAGATTAGAATTAAAATCTCTTGTCTTGTCCCATTAATTGTATGCCTTACGTCGTGAACATATCCAGAATTATACTTGTCATCTGTGCTATAACTATAACTCGTTTTAATAAATGGGATTTCTATATAATCGCCTATCCTAGGTGTAAGAGGCAAAACAACTGGGATAGTTATTGATTTTCCCCATTCCTTCTCAATCCAATCTCCATTTTTTTTATCTTCCGGATCAATATAAGCAGATATGAGTAAGATATGTACTATATCCTTTATTGCTAATGGGTGATCATTTAAACCATTTATAATATCATTAAGCAGATCTTTAAGAATTTTGTTCATTTTGAGCTGATTACAATTCAGTCTTTCTGCCAACTGCTTATGATCCGGAAGATGATCATTATCAGAATTTGGATAAATTTCATAATTTGATAATTCCTTAATAACTTCTTGAAATTTTTCAGTAGTGATTAAGTGGAAATGACTTTTCAGGCTGACTAGATGGTAAATTACCAAAGGATAACTTGTATGTGCTCCCATAGGAATTATTTTAAGATGAATAATAAATTTCCATAAAGATATTAAGTGTTTATCCTTTATATAAACGGACTAGAGAATTAATCAAAAAGTTTTATCTGATTGATTTAATGGACTAGAAAGATAGTTACTTGCGCAGTCTCCACTTCAGGATAGTGATTAAAGGGATGTAGATGGGGCTATAATCACGTTTCTGAAATGTCAACATAATTATTTTTAATTTTTTTGATTAATATAATGAGTCAAAACAGAATTTTTGCGATTCAGAGAATCTACTGAGGATTCCAGTTTTGAGCTTATTAATTTTCGTAACTCTTCATGGGTTACTCCATATTGGTTTAATAATATATGGGACTTTTTTATGTTTTCATTTAGAGTTGAAATTGCTAAATGAATTTGGCTAATAAGCTTATTAAAATCCAACTCTTCCATGGTATATTTATCATTTAATAAATTTATCAGCTCAAGGTCGGTGTATTTGAATGGTAATTGAATTGTTCTTAAAATTGAGTCATTTTTAAAAAAGGTTGCTTTTATTGGGATAGTGATATCGTTGATGCTTAAAGTATCTAAAGAGATTACAATATTCGCCTCTTTTGTCTTTAAGTCTTTAATTAAATGATAAAAATGTAAGAATAAAATGGCAGCTTTGCAGGTTCCTTGAGTTAAACAGTTTATTGAAAAAATTGCACCTGGAACCGCAAAAGTAACTTTGCCATCAGTTACTGTTATCTCACAAATAGTTGAAAGAGACCTTGCCGATTTGCCTCGTACTACTTTTTTGAGCGCGATTAAAGTTTGTAATAGCTGTTTTGAATTTGAATTAAATGTAACCATGGCTTTTATATGTTATGACCTATTGAAAATGCAATTTTATCATTACTTTATTTTAAGAATTATCATTGGCCAGCCTAAAAAAAGTGGAAGCATACTTTACGGCTTTTATTGACACCCAATCAGACCTATCGTAAAATATAAAATGATTATAATCTTCATTTATTCTTTTGCAATCTATCTATAATCATAGGAAATTTTTAGCAAATAAATCTGTCTTAAAATAGCACCACCCATTACCCCTACAAAGTAACCGATAACTAATGGTAAAATAATTTTAAGCAGTTTTATAAGAGTGGATTTCCAAAACAAGTCTGTTACAGTATGAGCTACTAAGTAAACAGAATCGAAATCAAACAATGACCTCATTATTGGTTGAATCAATTGTACACCATGAAATAAGGCCCAAAGGCTGTAAGCCCACAGAAAAATTATACCAAGTCCTCCATTAAGACTCAAAAGAAGGCCTATCATAAAACCTGCAATTGCGAATCTCACTCCTTTCTTTGTAATATTATTGGCTTCAAAAGCTGTCATTTGTTTCAGGTATTGATAAGAGAGGTTACTGTTAGCATAGTAAATCCTATTAAGGATTCAGTGAGTTGTACATAGTCAAGTCACCAGTACCTTTGCAATCAGGACAATATTCGTATTTGGGTGGTCTTTCTTCCTCTATTTTCTGCCAAATTGCATTGAAATTTGGGCAACGACCATTTGTCGGTTCAAATACTCTTTGGAACAAACTGCCATTTTCAATTCCGTAAGTAGGATGGACTTTAATCTGAATTAGGTTTCTATCCCAATGATTACCAAACCAGTTTGAATATTCATAACCCGATGTATTATTATGCAAGATGGCAAGAGCAATCATACCAACATAGGCATCCAACAGCTGGCTGTGAAAAATTGTATTACAGTTAGAACTAACGGCTATCTCGTCTTGACTATCTGCCTGTAATTTATATCTAGGACTCACAGCACATCTAAAGCATGCAGGAGTTACTCCGGGAATTGTAAACACAATTTCGGCACACTGAGACTTCTCATAAAATCCTGCCCAAATTGAAGGTTTCTGATATTTTAATGCAAGTAAATTGCCATAAGACTGAGCTTTAAAAGAGTCTGTTAAGAAAAGGAAGAGATCGGCCTTTCCAAAGATAGAATCTAATTCTTCTTCGGTCATATTTAGAATATTAGCTGTAATTCCCTTGTATTTAGTTCCAGTATTAACTTTACACAGATGTTCACCAAGAGCATCTATTTTACTTTTACCGATCTGGTTAGTCTCATACCCTTGCCGGACAATATTAACTTCTTCAATATTATCAAAGTCAAATACAGTAAGGCTCCCAATTCCAGACCTTGCAATGGAATCATAAAGGCAATAGGCACCACCAGCGCCTATGCCAATAATATGAGAATTCTGCATTAATTTTGTATCAACAGCATTCTCAATTCTAGAAAAGTTTGTTAGTTTCATTTTAATTGATTTAAATTCAATGCTAAAATTTAATTGCTTCGCAAATTATTCACAACATCACGGAATTTGTAATTATTGGTGTAAATGGGATTACTCATAAATAAACTATGTTTCTTATGAAGTCTTGGAATTATAATCTCAATGGTAACTGTTTTTTCCTTAAGTACAGTTTTCAGATAGTTATGTATCATTAGAGGAATTGTATTCTCAGCATATTGATTCGAGACTAGTTCCAATTGAGTTAGTCTATCATACTTTCCTTCAGAATTTAACATGTGTCCATAGATTTTAAAACCACCGTCTGGAACAGTATGGACAATAGGAACATAGAACTTTTTACGTTTTATAATATGTAAGAGCGATTCAAAATATTGCAGATCTGGCCCACTAAGACGAGAAAAACCTCTTGGATGAGAGTGTATGATACCAATTAATGAAAGTCCTTCTTCATTCCATAATTTTTTTATCAGAGGGTTTAAATAATTTGTATTTAAAGTATAGCTTGCTGTTGTAGTATTAGCCATAGTGTCTGGGAGAAACTTCCGTATGATAAAATCGGACTCAAATCCGAATAATGCTCCGCCGCTTTCAGCAGGTCGGGATGCGATATAATTTATTATGTCATTAAAGGCGTTTTCGCATATCCTCATTTTGGAGTATGTTGGTGAATTTATTTTTTCCATGATTTTATAGATTTTATTATTATTCTTTAAAGGTTAATAGCGAACTTAATTAAACAACCAGCCTAACAATCCACTCGAAGATTGGGTATTTGTTCTAGTGCTGGTTGAATGTACCCTTTTACTAACCTGTTGATCGATTGTTTTCCCTGTTTTTATGTATTCGTGCGTTAGTTCAGCCCACTCAATACTGATTTTTTTTGCAGATTCAATATCGGTAGGTTCTTTACCAGCACTGATACATATCTTCTTCCCACCACGAGCTGAAGATAACCAATGAGCAACTGACATATCTGAACATCGACTTCCATAGGAGGGCTGATTTAAAATATCAACTTCAAAGTGATTGCCAACTTCGACATAATTAAATTTATAAAAAGCTGTACCATCTTTTGTTCGATAAGTAGCTGGATAATAGGGAGCACATAAAGTGCCCCCTATACATTCCTCACCACCATGCAAAGTTCCAGGCTGAATTTCTTCACCGCCATGCAAAGTTCCCGGTTTGATTTCTTCTCCGCCATGCAGGGTTCCTGAAAGTATTTTTTCCCCACCAATAAAGATAAGAGGTGGGAGTTTTTCACCATCAGGCAGTAACCATTGGTAAATTCTTAAAAAAATGGATTTTAATACAAATGTTGCGCTTAGTTTTTCGTCTTGAACTGGACGACCCTTAGGATTTTGTTGCGTTTTCATTGTTAATTGAGTTAAGTGACGCTGTAGATTTTTTTTGCAGCTACAGCTTACTGCTTAAATATTTGAATAGTATTGATTCTTTACTTGTTAAGTTCTAATCACGATCATTATTTCAAAGTACAGATTCTTAATTCTTATAGATTATGCTCTCATCGACTATTTAGAACATAACATCCGACGTTTTTCGCACTCAGATTGTTAAGTCTTGACTAAAATTTCATCTTTCATTTTGATCGATCCTTAAACTTCTTAGTATTCTCTGATGCCTTTGTTGTTTTCCCAGTATCTGTTTCGGTCGAGAATTTATTAAATTCAGACTTTGGACTCTTGGGTGGCCAATTGGGATGTTTTTTATAATAATCATCTATATTAGCCTCTATCACGTAATGGGAATATGCTTTCATATTATAATACCACTTTACCCAGTGGATTTGTTTTAGCATCTGGCTCGCCAGTTTATTTATTTGATTTTTTCCATTGCAATGTACATTTTAAAGAGCCGTATAAATGTTAAAAAAGACCTAAATTTTAGCGTGTAAGTAGCAGGATATAAGCATACTAAAGCCATTTTTAGCGTAAAGAGAAAAATATTAGCGGATGGTAACAAATTAAGTCGTATGGTAACAAATTAAAGCGTATGTTGCGCTTATAACGGCTATTAATTACGCTCAGATAAGCGCTTTATGTATTAATAGTGAGTAGATAAAGATTATTTTTGTTGTACCAATTATCAAAATCAATCCTAATGAAAAAGAAAAATGATCTGGAGAAGGAGAAATTACATGATCCTTTTCATGTTTTAGTATCTAACATATTAAAAATAAGGATGGCAATTCAAGGTGGATTTCCTGAACTATATGAATACATAAAAAAGGAACATAAGGAAATAGTACTCGCCGATACTAGAAAAAGTGAATTGAATAAACTAGGTAAGTTAAAAGGATTATCAAGCGGCATTATTAAACATATTGAAAAGAATAAACGAATATGGGAAGATTTTGCTAGAGATGAAAAAGAAGCAATTGAAAGTTTACTTAATAATACTAGGGGTTTCACAGATATTGGAAATAAATTTTCTTATGAGTCTGCAAAAGAATTAATTAATGCTGCTGTTGGTGCGGATAAATGCATTTATTATAATACATATATTGATCTTGATAATGGAAAGGATTGGTATTCACCTGTAATTCAAATGCATCAATGCATTCAGAAAAGTATAGAAATAAAAAATAATTTAATTAAGATACTCCAATGTCATAGTAAATTCGAAAAAAAAATAATTAGAGAATGTCCAGCTATCGAAATTGTTAATTCTTTTCAGGATGCTAAAGTAAAGAAATTGAATAACAAAGATTTGAAAGATATTAAACAAAAATTGCTGAAATGTCATCAAGTCGTACCTGAAAATTTAGAAATTAATTATAGTTGTATTAGTAATCCACCAAAATATAGACAATATCGAATTATATTTTTACCATTAACAGATACAGAGCTTGATACAAGGTTACACAATGATAAATCTTTCTCAGATAATTTACAATATACCACAATAATGCACTGTGCATTATCAATCCAGCTTGCCATCCTTACAGCTCAGCAATTTGGCATAATAGCAAAACAAAATCCATTTTTTACAAACCCAGATAATTTAGAAATTCTTGGGCTTGATAGAAGTTTAGCCGAAGATTTTAAAAAAGGGGAATTACCTACGGAAGCAATTCCTAAAATTAAAATGGGCATATCCGGAAAAACAAAATTACCCGAAAGTCAAGAGATGATAGGAATGGATTTTATTCATATAAATTTTCAAAAAAATGAAGAACAAAGTGATTCTAAAGGAGAAAAAAAAGATGATGATTACTGGGGTGCCTTTAAAAATGATAAAGATGAATTGATGTATTATAGATTTCAAGATGATAAAATCAGAAGTGTTAAAAGAGAATTTTCTGATATTTTATTTCAAGAAATCCGTGATGATTCAAGCCCATATCCACCCGCAAATGATATTGTAAAAGATCTAGATCCTTTATGGTCATTTTATGATTTAAGGGCAAAAGTTGGCGATGCAAAGTATAAAAGACTAAAACCTAAATACGATGCAAAAAAGCACACAGGTCTATATTAATAAAACGATTTTTTTTGTATTCATATATTTAAGTAAGAAATGAATGGTAATTGTTTAATTAGAAAGAAAAATATTTTCAGCTTGACAACAGATTATAATTGGTCGAGTGAAGGTATTGGTGTCATGAAGGGGGTGATATTAAGTAGCATTAATAACGCTCGAATTATCGATTTATGTCATACTGTTAAAAGCTTTTCTAAAATAAATGGGAGTAGACAATTTGAGATGATTCGTTATTTACCTGTTGGCATACACATTCTTGTCGTAGATCCAGGTGTAGGAACGAACCGTAAGGCAATTTCAATACTTACAAATCGTGGTGATATATTAATAGGACCCGATAATGGTGTAATGATTAATGCTGCAAATTTATTAGGAGGAATTAATGAAGTTTATACAATTGATATTCGTTTATCAGAACAAACTGTTTTTGATGGACGAGATGTGTTTGCATATAGTGCTGGATTGATAGGAAGCGGTAAAAAAGCACTTTCAGATATTGGGAAAAAAATAAGAAAAGAATCCTTATGCCCTAGTCCATTGATTGATAATCAAAAACTAAAAAATAAGGTTGATTCAATTGTGGTGCATATCAATCATTTTGGAAATATTATATTAAATATAAATTCAAAGGAGATTGACAATTTTTTGAATAGAAAAGTGAAAATTAGTTCTAATGTGAAATCAATTTATGCAACTGTAAGAAGGGCATTTGGGAATGTTGCGATTGGCAAACCTCTTTTATGTGATGATGGATATGGAAGATATTGTGTGGCACTAAATCAGGGATCAGCAAAAGATGAATTAAAAGTAGATGTTGAATCAATCATTCATTTGGAATTATGCGAATAGAAAAAAAGATAACAAAAGCAATATTATTGACTGTGCCATTTCCGACAAGGTTTTCTGGAATGCCAATGGGACTTATTGAGATGGGAACTGCATTTGAAAATCATGACATTGAAACCATAATTATTGATTTGGCTTCATTAAGTGTTGGGGGAATAATGACTGATGAAGAATGGCAGATTGAAGTTTATCGTCATGTAATGACAATTGTTGATTACGAATGTTGTTTTGTTGGTATAAGTTTATGCTCTCCGGGTGTTTTTCGCGGAATTAAACTTGCAAGATATATTAAGAAATTAATGCCAACTTGTAAAATTGCCGTTGGTGGACCACATTTAATCAGTGATATTCAATTTCTAAAAAAAGCAGAAACTTATTCAATAGATTGGGCATATCATGGTCAGTTTTTGCCATGTAAGTTATTTGCAGAAATGTTAGCAGGAGAGATTGAATTAGAGGAAATCCCTAATTTTTCATTTCGGATAAACAAAAGTGATGTGCAATATAATATTGAAGACAGTAAATGCATCAGTAGAGATTTTATTATTCCTAATTATCATCTGCTGAAAAATCCTGAACATTATTACTTTGGCATATTCAAGGATGGGAATAATATTAGAAGATTCAATACTTCGCAGATTTCAACTACCTATGGATGTAATTCGTCATGTCGTTTCTGCACAATCAACGAAAATAGAAAAAAATTCAAAAATAAAATAGAGGATGTGGAACTATGGTTATTAAAACTTAAAGTGGATGGGATTCGCAATATCTTTTTTGATGACCCAAATTTCACAGAAGATACTTTAAGATTAGAAAAAATATTGGAAATATTATTGAAACTAGATTTTAAATGGGCATGTCAAGCAAGGATTGATTCGGTGCAGCCAGAACTATTAAAAAGAATGAGTATGGCTGGATGTGAATACATTTTTTATGGTCTTGAAACTGGAGATGATACATTAAAAAAATATTTAAAAAAGAACATTAGTAATAGCTTAATAATAGAAAATATAAAATCTACCATAAAGTATAATATTCAGCCTGGTCTATCATGTATATTTGGTATACCCGGTGAAAACAGGGATTCCCGCTTCAACACATATAAACTTATAAATGAAATTGACTCTTCATTGCCTCCTAATTCTTCAGTCAAGCCATTAATTTCCCCGTCGTTTTATGCAGTTTATCCAGGATCAGAAGCGGAACGCGATTTATTAAAAACAGGTAAGGTGCTTGATTATTTCAATGAATATTCTACGGAAAAAGCATGGCTAGACTTTGATGATGGTTATGGGGCATATCATTATTTCGAACACGAGTATGCATCGAAAGTTTATGATGAAATAAAACAAACATTAAAGCAATGCATTAACTTAAAAATCATTTAGGTGTTAAAATACTAAAAAGATAAATATGAAAAAAAATGGTTTATTTATATTACTAATTGCTTGTGCTGCTATTTCAGTAGGTATTTTATATTTTGCTAGCACACGACACGATGTGGATATCATAAATATAGCTTCATTACTCCCATTTGATGGAAGTGAAGCTGATCATGGAGAAATGATGAGAAAAGGGCAAATATTAGCGATGGAAGAAATTAATGCCAAATCCATAAAAAAAACGGACTCATTAAACATTTCTTTTTATAATACATCACTAAAAAAAGACATTGCGCTTGACAAGATGAAAGAGGCAAATGGAAAAGGGATTAATTTTTTTGTTGAAATATATGGTT
Organism: Bacteroidetes bacterium HGW-Bacteroidetes-17; assembly: GCA_002840985.1. Taxonomy (GTDB): domain Bacteria; phylum Bacteroidota; class Bacteroidia; order Bacteroidales. The sequence continues at coordinate 21,997 of PHDM01000009.1, read as the reverse complement.
CTGGTCAAGCTGAACATTGCTTTAATTATGCAATTGAGAAGAATATTTTTATTTTATCTGGTGTTAACACAAAACCTGATTTAGTTGAGTTAGGTAATGGATCGTTTTACAGGATTATGCCAAATGATGCAACTGCATCAAAAATAATACTCAACTGGGCTATTGATCTTTCATTACAAAGAGTAGCGGTTGTTTATGCAAATGATGATTGGGGTAAAGGATTAAAGGATGCTACGGTTAAAAACGCACCTAATTATGGTATACAAATTACTGATACTAGAGATGTGGTAAAGAATCAACCCTCCTTTGTTGCTATTGTAAATCAATTAAAAGCATTACAGGCCGACGGGGTTTTTCTTTTTCTTTATGCGGATGACGGAGGCAAATTTCTAAAAGAAGCACAAAGACAGGAGTTTAAAACGAAATTTTTCGCAACAGAAAATTTTAGCGGAACAAAAGTCGTTGAAAATGCAAAAGATGCTGTTGAGGGCATTATGATGGTAGTTCCTGCTAGTTCTGAACAGTCATCATTGTACGAAAATTTTACACAGAAATATACCAAGCGTTACAATGAAAAGCCAACGATATTTTCTATAAAAGGGTACGATGCGGTAAATGTGCTATACGAAATAATATTAGCTTCAAACTCAGATGTAGAAAAAGCGAAGTCACTAATTAAAAGTTATAAAGGAATTGGTGCTTCAGGTGAGATTTCATTTGACCAATTAGGTGAATTTATACCTGGAAATTATGACAGAATGGTATTTAAAAAAACGAATAACACATATGAGCCAATAGTAATTAATAAGTAGAATGTTTTTGGAGCTATTAAAATATGGATTTGTTTTTGGAATTTTACTTTCCTTAATTTCACTGGGGTTTTCCTTAATTTATAATATTTTAAAAATAGTAGATTTCTCTCACACTGACAGACTGACCATCGCTGGATATTCATTTTATATTTTATCCTTTCATCTAAATATTTTTTACAGTATTTTAATTTCACTATGTATTACTGTCATTTTTACAATATTTACAGAAAGGTTTGTGTATTCTTCCATGAGGGAAAAGGGAACATCTGCACTTATGTTGACGTCATTTGGGTTCTCAATAGTTATTCAATCCATTTTAGCAATTTTGTTTACTAGTGAAATAAAACCAACCAATATTATAGAACATGCAATTAGTAATACTGGATTTTATTTACGTGAATTAATTCTAATTCCAGTATCATTGCTCTTTTTAGGATTATTGACACTTTTTTTAAAGAAAAGCAAAACAGGAATATCAATCAGAGCAATTATTTCAAATAATGAAAGAGCTCTTTTTTATAAACTTCCAATAAAAAGATACATTAGCATTATGTTTGGAATCAGTGGATTGCTAGCAGGAATTGCTGGTATTTCCTTATCCATAAGTAATGGTATATTTCCGACTATGGGATTTAAATATATGATTTTTTCTTTTGCTGCTTGCATTATTGGTGGTTTAAGAAACTTAACGGGCGTTGTTATCATTTCAATTTTACTTGGAGTACTGATTATTTTTTCTGAAGCATATATATCTTCCCTTGCATCAGAAGGAATGGCATTAGGTATTTTGTTACTAGTGTTAATTCTGAAGCCAAACGGAATTTTTGGGGAAAAATTAAGAGAAATTTAATAATTATGGAATTAATATTAAGTCTTGTAACGAAGTTTATTATATATTCTATTTTTCTCATTTCGCTCAATAATTTAATGATTGGAAAAAGCGGATACTGGGCGATAGGGCATATTTGTTTTTTCTACATTGGGGCAGTGGTTACAGGCATTTTATCTGTAATCTATCATTTCTCAGCAAGTTTAATATATCTTACTTTCTTTATTGCTCCTTTAATTTCTTCAGTAATTGCCTTTTTGCTTTCAGTAAGCACAAGCAGACTCAAAGGAGATTTTTTTATGTTCATTTCTATCAGTATTGCCATTTTATGTAATGTGGCTGCTGAATATATTGCCGGTCCTAGCGGTTTCTCAGGAATTAATAGACCAGCAGGACTTACTAGTGATATTTCGATATTATCTGTCTCTATTGTATTCTTCATTCTTACTATAATTTATGTAAAGAATTTTAACAGACACCCATTGAACAGAATTTATTCGTTAACTCGAACAAGTGAAAAATCCGCAATGTCTTTTGGAATAAACGTTCTGCGAAATAATGTCAAGATTTTTATCCTTAGTAGCATAATAGCAAGTATCTCTGGTATTCTTTTCGCATTTTATTCAACAGGCACAGATCCTCAGCGCTTTAGTTTGAATGAAGCTGTAATTTTATTCGCACTTTCTATCATCGGAGGAATCGATTCGATCAAAGGTTCAATTATTGCTGCAATTTTTTATGTTCTCGTTATTTATTTGTTAGATAGCTTATTTTCGGGTGTATCAGATATATATGCAACAAAAATTGCATCATTAGTTTTCGGGCTTATATTGATTCTAGCAATAAAATATAAACCTAACGGATTATTCGGGAAAAGAAAAATATAAGTAGCTATGAAAGAAATAATTACTTTATCACCGGGTTTTTCATTTAGTTATTCAGGGCGAGAGAACTATATTATTCAAATTCCTAAGGAATCAGAACCCATGACCATTGAATATGGTAAAATATATGGTATTCAAGGACCAAACGGTTCAGGTAAAACCACGTTGTTGAATGTATTAAATGGTTTTTTGAGACCAACAGAGGGATATATTACATATTATAATACTAAGACATTCAATATTTCAAAGAGATCATTTAAAGAAAATGTAACAGTTATAAAGGTGGCGAATTTTCTTGATGGGGTCAGACGTTTATTCCAAGTTCCAATACTTGCAGACGACATCTCAGTATTAGATTCAATGCTTCTTGTGAAAAGAAATAAACTCGATGAAAGATTTTGGAACTCGTTTAATCCCCAAAAGCTAATTTTAAGACTGATCAATAGAGCAAAAGAATCAGACACAGAGGAGGCGAAAGCATTGCTGAAAGAGTTTAATTTTAATGATCCAAGTGTATCAAATTCAACTTTATCTTATGGACAAAGAAGGCTTATAACAGTCTTACAGATGATATTCTCAGATGCAACCCTTTTACTAATGGATGAACCATTTGCAAATATTCATGATGATTATGTAAAAAAAATAAAAATCCTTCTTAAGCTATACATAAAAGGTCGCAATAGATCAATAGTAATTATTGAACATGACAATAATAATATGAAGGATTTTGTTGATATTATATGGACATTAATTGATACTAATATTACTGTAAAAGAAAACGGATGATAGAAGTTCAAAATATATCAGCAGGGTATTCAAAAAATCTGACAATTTTTGAGAATGTAAGTTTTAGTTTAACCGAAGGAAAAATATTGGGAATAATTGGTAAGAATGGTTGTGGTAAAAGCACATTTTTAAAATCATTACTTGGATTGACCCCATATAGAGATGGGAAAGTTTCCTTGTTTGGTAAAGACATCTCGAATTATTCTGCTGAACAAATTTCAAAGTTAGGATTAATTGGTTATTTACCGCAGAGAGAGAGAATCTTCCCAAATCTAAGCGTTTATGAAAATCTTTTGATACCCTGCTTTGGAAAGAAAAATTTAAATCGGACGGACGTTGATCATGTTTTTGATAAAGAAATATTTAATGATTTATTTGCTTTTAAGAAAACAAGTGCCAGTTATTTAAGCGGGGGACAATCTTTATTATTGGCACTAGCTTGTTTGATCATATTTGATCCACCCATTTTTGTTCTGGATGAGCCATCAGATGGATTGGATTATCATAAAAAAGACAAGTTGGTTGAGCTTCTACAATATCTTCGTGGATTAAATAAAGGGATCATCATGGTAGAACAAAATGTTAATATACTTCAAGAACTCAATGCTGATATACTTCATGTTGAAGGAGTACAAAGTTAACTTTCCTGTATCTATTTCTGCATCTGGATTTATAGATAATTATGATTCTATTATAATAATTTATCATTTCGCTGTTCCAACCTTTTAATTATTATTGATAAAAAAGAAATTATTAATGCTATAGAAATTGTGAATACTACAATAGATATGTATGATTCATTTATTATTGAATCCATTATAGTTGGTGTAAGAACTCCAGTAATTAAACTTAACATAATTGCAGACATCATTTTCAGCTTATTGTTTTTCCTGATTTTTATGTATTTGGTTCTTATTAATTTTGTTTGGTCTATTATTGATTTGGAGATTTCAAGTTGAATTATCTTTGAAAGGAATTTTGAAATAAGGAATGGATAATACTCCTTTTCTTCATCATGAATATAATCAAATTGGTCATTATTAAATAATTCTTTTCTTGTATCAATCACATTAATTTTGGCTATAGGGAAGTGTTCGTTTGTAACATTTTTTCTTACATCGACACTTGTATAAGCTTCTTCAAATTTATTGGGAATATAGGTATATAAATAAAGTGGTCCATTGTGTTCAATGAAAATTTTCTTTATTCGGTTAATATATTTTGGTTCTTGATAACACTGCTTAACTAAATGTGAGGGATTTAATACAACCTCATCAATTAGCTCCCTAAGCGTTTTTTCCGGTTTAATTTCTTTAAGTTTAAGTATTTCATCATCTGTTTTTATTCCTTTCTGTACAAACCCGAAATCCAGTAGTAGAAGGTGAAATGGTTTTAAACATAGATCATGTAATTCGACAAAAGTTTTATTAGAAAATTTGCAATTGTCATCATCATCTTTTATTACTTCGACATCCAAACAAGATAATTCTACATTAAAAATCTCATCTCCGATAAGAACATTGTAATCAATTCTATCTCTTATTGATTTTAACACGTCCTTCTTATCATCAACTACTAAAACTCGAAATTTTTTCATAATACAATTTTTAGGGTTAAGTACTAATTAGCGTTATGTTTACATCTAAATTACAATAATATTTTCTTAATGTAAATTTCCCTATTTTTTAAGCTATTCAAAATCCGGTTAATAATGCACCACAGAACCTGGGTAAGGAAGCTGGGTAAGGAAAATTACAAAAACCATTTGAATAACGCCACTCTGAGCCCATCAAAATATCCTAAAATTAGCACACTTTTTAACAGTATTTATTTGAGCAATGTAATGTCTCTTTACTACTTCTTTGTTACTATGGTTGCTAACTGTAGTTTGTTTATATATTTTGAAACGGCTGTAGCAAAACAATCATTTAATTTATCGATTTTATGTTGTTCCATATCCCCAAAATCATAAGCAATAGTTGTAATTATGTAAATTATCCATGGAATTATGTAACACTTTTTTAAAATGCGGATACTACCTTTATTGGACTAATAGTTATTATCTAAAATTAATTTACATGAAAACAAATAAAATAATTTTTGGATCAGCATTATTGCTGGTTCTGTTTCTTGTTACTTCTTGTGCTCCTGTAGGCGTGACCGAGCAGCAATATGGATTTCTTTATGGTATTGTTCAGGGGTTCATTTTCCCTTTCGTATTGATTGCAAAATTATTAGGGGAGCATGTAGGATTGTATGCTGAAAATAATACGGGTATGTCATATTGGTTGGGATATATTTTGGGTATTGTTATTCTTTTTGGCGGCGGTGGCGGTGGTTATGCACGAAGAAGAAGATATTAAGAATAAAAAATTAAAATATCTGGGCGATGTACGGGCTTTTTTGCCGCTTTTTAAAAGAAGCCCTAAAAGCAAAAACCTCCTCAATCGAGAAGGTTTTTAATTTCTGTTTAACTCAAAATTAGGCGGATCGTCTTCTATATCAAGAAAAATGAACGCTATCTATTGATTTTTTAACATGGTTTTTGCTCTGACAATCTTTTACCGAACCTTGCCAATAATTGATTTCATTCAAAAACTCGCGGATTTTCATTTTAAGTTTCAAAATATTATTTAAGTTTTAGCTTATAGCCATCCTTTTCGCAAATAGGGCAAATGGAGTTTTTAACCATCGAAATATATCCGCATCGATCGCACTTATAATATTTGTGATACTTAGGAGTTTTAGTTGTGCTGTTTAATTTTAATCCGAATTTCATTGTTTAAGTATTAAATTGATTCCTGAACATTAGCTATGCAATAGCTGTGCCACATGTTGTAAGAGGCAGATTAATAATGTGTTATGGCCTATGGCCAAAAAATGAAAACTTAAATTTGATTTAATGTAGATTCTTTAAATGCGCTGAAATAGCTGTGTTTAGAGTCTATGGAGTATTTTTTCAATGTTTACGAAAGTGGAGGGTGTTTACGTTTTCGGATAGTTTTAAAGATAATCGTTCTGATGGATACGTTTCATATTAAAAGCATTGAAATAATGCCAGCCAAGTGCAATGCTGTGAACCTTAATTGAAACCAGGTCCCTTCGTGCAATATATTTTAGCAAATGATAAGGATATGAGATAAATGTAAGAAATAGAAAACTGATAAATACATTAAATTGATTGTAATTTCGTCGGATTAAAAGCAGCCGATTTCGCGATTTCCAGTAAGCCTGTAAGGGGCTATTTTTACCAACGGAGATGCTCTCTTTATGAAAAACAAGCGATTGGGGGATATAATGAATTTCGTAACCCGCCTTTCGGATTCTTTCCTGCCAGTCGAGTTCTTCATAATATAAAAAAAAGAATCCAGCCATCAATCCTACTTTTTTACAAACGGAACGTGAAGTCATCATGGCGGCGCCCGAAACGAAGGGAGTAATGGTTTGTTGATCATACTGTCCCTCATCTTTTTGGTTATGTCCGATGAAATGACTGGTTGCAGTATATTTTGTCATGGGAGTTGCTCCTGCATACTGAATGGTTTCTGGGCTATCAAAGAAACGAACTTTTGAGCCCACCATCCCAATTTTTGGATTGGCTTGCATCGCTTCAACCAATGGCTCCAAAAATCCGGTTTCAACTTCCGTATCATTATTAAGCAACATGAAGTATTCGCCTTTGGCTTTCCGGATCCCCAAATTATTACCTCCTGCAAACCCAAGATTTTCCTCACTTCTGATAAAAATAAATTCAGGAAATTGTTGTTTCAAGAGTGCACTTGTATCTTCCTTCGAAGCATTATCAACAATAATTACCTCATAATTAGGATAGGAAATTTTACTTACTGATTGAAGAAATTCAATGGTAACCCGTAATTGATTGAAATTGATTGCAATAATTGATACGAGTGGGTAATCGGTCATTATCGATGTGTTAGATAAAAGCAAATATAAAAAGATAAATGAATTTGATATAGTTTAAAATTGTTGATTCTCTTTTATTCTTAATTTTGAAAGAAAAAAGCCATGAATTTTTTTAATAAATCATATCATATTAATGAGGACGAAATTAAAAGCCGTCTTAATAAAATCCTGAATCAAAAAATTAGTTCGGCTGAAAAAATTGAGATCTATCGCCAGATTCTCGGGATGATTGATTTGACGACACTTGAAGGATCAGATAATAATGAAAAAATAACCTTGCTATGTGATATGGCCCAAAGCTTTCATCTAGCAGGTAAAAATATACCGGATGTTGCTGCAGTTTGTGTTTACCCTCCATTTGTTGCATTGGCAAAAAGTCAGCTAAGTGGCACAAACATACAGGTTGCGTCTGTGGCAGGCGCATTTCCAAGTGGTCAATCTCCAATAAAAGTTAAACTGGCTGAGATTTCGTATGCGATTGAGCAGGGTGCCGATGAAATTGATATGGTGATTTCACGTGGTAAATTTTTAGAAGGCGATTATCAGGCTGTTTATGATGAAATTGCAGCCATCAGTGAGGTTTGCAAGGATGTTCATCTAAAAGTGATTCTTGAAACCGGCGAATTGGAAACCCTAAAAAATATTAGAAGAGCAAGTGTAATTGCCATTTCTGCCGGAGCTGATTTCATTAAAACTTCTACCGGAAAAATTCAACCTGCTGCAACAACTGAGGCATTTCTTGTGATGTTGGATTCAATAAAAGAGCATTATCAAAACACGAATAAAAAAATTGGAATCAAACCTGCCGGAGGTATTTCGGAACCTGAACAAGCAATTCAATATTACCTCCTCGTAAAGGATGTTTTAGGTGAAGAATGGCTGAATCCTCAACTTTTAAGATTCGGAGCAAGCAGATTGGCTTCAAAAATTTTGGACAGAATTAAAAATTAATCATCACCAAATCAAAGGTATGAAACCCAAAGTCCCGAGAATTCGGGAGAAACAAAATTCCGCAGCAAGCTACGGGGAATTATACCACTGCCTTCTCGTCCGCCGCAGTCCCGAAATTTCGGGACGAAGGCGGATTAAACCTACATTTTCCTTATTTTAACCTCTATTTCAGGATAATCTTTGAGTAATTCGATCAGCAAATTGGGGTCCGTACCACGATAATGGTAAGGGTAAATTACTTTCGGTTTAAATAATAATGCCGCATCTTTTACCATTTCAGGAGTCATGGTATAAGGGATATTCATGGGTAAAAAAGCAATATCAATATTTTTAAGATTTGCCATTTCAGGTACATTTTCGGTATCACCGGCAACATAAATTCGTTTGTCGCCAAAAGTAAGTACATAACCATTTCCATCCTTTTTTGGATGATAGGGCTCACCGGTATTACGCAAATGTTTAATATTATAAGCCGGCACAGCTTCAATAAATAAACCATCCATAGTGATGGATTCGTTGTTGGCGATTATTTTTCCTTTTGCCAGTGTACCAAATGAAGTTTTGTTACTTATATATTCGGTATCGTCGTTCACGATAAGTTTTAAGGTTTTTGCATCTAAATGATCACCATGATTGTGGGTAATTAAAATCAGATCAGCCTTAGGCAAATTTTCAAAACTTGATCCGCTGCTACTTGAAGGATCAACATAAATGATCATTTCCTGAAATTTGAACATTATTGAAGCATGCCCTATAAAAGTGATAGTTAAGTCGCCCTGATTGGTTTTTATGATATCCTGCTGAAGATTATCTTGTGATTGCACTTCCAAGTGAGCTATAAGCGCAAATATTAATAAAATCGTTATTTTGTTCATGTTATTCATTTTTATTTATTTCAATAATACAAAAATAAGCTTAAACAGCATCATAATTGATAAAATGAAATGATGTTGAACCAATATATAAATATTTCAACTTCTTTACTTCGTGCTGTGTTATTCGTAATTTTACAGTTTTTATTCAGATGATCATTATTGAATAAATTCCTACAATAATTCTATTGATATGCAAAATTTAAGAAATATAAAAGGTTTGATGTTGCTTATAATCCTTGGATTTTTATCCTGTAATTTAGAAGAAGATATTATTGATCCAGGTGATGATCGGGATAAATTCGTAAGCACCTGGAGTGTCAGTGAGTCGTGTTTTAAAGCAAATTATACCGTTAAGATTACAATTGATCCGTCAAACTCAGCCCAGGTACTTTTGGCTAATTTTGGAAATCCGGGACCAAATTATGCTCCTGCAGTAGGTATTGTTGCCGGAAATAAGATTTATGTTTCCACTCAAACTACAGGTGATGGGTGGACCGTGAATGGAACAGGGACCTTACAAGATACCCATACCATAAATTGGAGCTATTCACTCATTATCGCGGGAAATAATTATACCTGTACCTCAGAGTATATCAGGTAAGCCATTAGTAGCACTTGAATTTAAAGAAAAAGTAATGTTAATCCGATTTATTTTGTTCTTTCAAATATTCTATCCTTTTTGCCACACTATCGTAAAGAATTTTCAATTTTGGAAGATTGTTTTGATAAAATTGGATGCTTTCATCAAATTGTTGCTTCGAAATCTGATGTTTATCAAAAATGGCTTTATAATATTTAACAGGCAGGGATTTATTTTCACCTTCACCTAGATCACGATTATTAGCGAGATAAGTTTCAGAGAGTTGCACATCAAACAATACATCAATCATTTTTTCCTCCGGGAGAACCAATTTCGCATTTTTGTTTTGATTTTGGGTGCAGGAAATAAATAAAAAAAGGGGGATTATTAGATACCTGATTTTCATTCTTGTTCGTGTTTACTGGATATGCTCTTTTGTATTAATTGCCTATTTCTGACATAAATTTAATTCTCATCATTCTAATTTCTTCTTCAGTATACTCATCTTCTCCAAGTTCCTTAATTGCATCTTCAATCGAATCCGAAGAGGCATCTTCCCTAAAATAGTCAAAAATTTCTTCCTGATGGTATTCATCAATATATTCATCAATATAGTAGTTGATGTCAATCTTTGTGCCTGAGGCTACAATGTGTTCAATTTCAGTAAGTAATTCAGGTACAGTAAGGCTTTTAGCCGATGCAATATCTTCAAGCGGCAATTTACGATCAATATTGTGAATAATATAAACTTTTAAGCCCGATTTATTCACCACCGATTTTACCACCAAATCATTGGGGCGCGTAATTTCATTTTCTTCAACATAAGCTTTAATAAAGTCAAGAAATGGTTGACCGTATTTACTTGCCTTTCCTGCTCCAACCCCTGTAATTTGCTGTAGTTCATCCATCGTAATTGGATATTGAATCGCCATATCTTCGAGTGAAGGATCCTGAAAAATTACAAAAGGAGGAAGTTTCTCCTTTTTCGAAATCTCTTTACGCAAATCTTTTAATAAAGAAAATAATTCTTTATCGGTAGTGCTTATTTTGGGCGAATTGGCAGTAAGGAATTCATCATCTTCAGGATTATCGTAATCATGATCCATGGTCAGCATGATCGAGTATGGATGATCCAAATATTTCAATCCATCAGCCCCTACCTTCAATAGTCCATAATTTTCAATATCCTTGAGAAGTAGGCGGGCAATTAAACTTTGACGGATTACTGCATTCCAGAATTTTTCCCCTTTTTCTTCCCCTTTTCCGAACATCTCCAATTTATGATGTTTGGATTGTTTAACAGTTGCGGTATTTTTACCGACAAGAATGTTGATGATATGGTTGGCTTTGAAGAGTTGTTTAACAGCCAACACTGTTTCAATAACCATTTGGACATATTCCGTGCCTTCAAAACTGGTTTTGGGGTTTAAGCAATTATCGCAATTACCACAGTTATCTTCTTCGTATACTTCTCCAAAATAATGCAGTAATTGTTTTCTGCGGCATACCGAAGATTCTGCATATGCTACAGTTTCGAATAACAATTGTTTGGCTATTTCTTGCTCTGCAACAGGTTTGCCCTTTACAAATTTTTCCAGCTTTTGGATGTCGTCATAACTATAAAAAGTAATACATCTTCCTTCGCCGTCGTCACGTCCGCCACGACCTGTCTCCTGATAGTATCCTTCTAAACTTTTGGGGATGTCATGATGAATAACGAAACGAACATCCGGTTTATCGATTCCCATACCAAACGCAATTGTAGCAACGATCACATCCGACTCTTCCATCAAAAATTTATCCTGATTCTGCCTTCGTGTTGATGCATCCAAACCTGCATGGTAAGGAAGTGCCTTAATCCCATTCACCTGAAGGGTTTCAGCAATTTCTTCAACCATTTTACGGCTCAAACAATAGATAATGCCAGACTTTCCGGTGTTATTCTTTACATATCTGATAATCTCCCGTTTTATGTTTTTATCTTTTGGCCTTACCTCATAATATAAATTGGGTCGGTTAAATGAGGACTTGAAGATATTTGATGACATCATGCCAAGGTTTTTCATGATGTCTTGCTGTACTTTTGGGGTGGCTGTAGCTGTGAGTGCTATCACGGGAACCTCTTTCCCAATTTCCTGTATAATTGGCCGGAGCCTTCTATATTCAGGCCTGAAATCATGACCCCATTCCGAGATGCAATGGGCCTCATCAATGGCATAAAATGATATATTGATCAATTTTAAAAGTTCAATATTCTCTGCTTTTGTAAGGGATTCAGGAGCTACATACAAGAGCTTTGTTTTTTTGCTCAATAAATCTTCTTTTACTTTATTAATTTCAATTTTTGATAAAGAAGAATTCAGGAAGTGGGCAATACCATCTTCTGATCCATAATTACGGATGGCATCAACCTGATTTTTCATTAATGCAATCAGGGGAGAAACGATAATAGCAGTGCCTTCACTTACCAATGCTGGAAACTGATAACACATCGATTTGCCACCACCAGTTGGCATAATCACAAATGTGTCCCGACCTGATAATACACTTCTGATAATTTCCTTTTGGTTACCTTTAAAACTGGTAAAACCAAAGTATTTCTTTAAGAACTCATATAATTTTTTATCATCAATATTAGTCATGATCTTTCAGCATCCTAAGATTACATTATATTTGTAAAAATATTGTTAGTATTTGAGTGTCAAGTTTTATTAATTGGTAACGTGTCTATTACAAATATAACATAAAAATAAATTTTTTGTGTGATAATAATTAAATTTCGCAGTATTGAAGACAAAGGAGGAAATCAAACAAATAGCAATTGAGACTATTTTAATTGAGTCGCAAGCGATTAATAATTTAAAGAACTTCATTGATGAGGATTTTATTCAGTGTATAAGCCTGATTCACAAATCAAAAGGGAGGGTAATTATTACAGGGATAGGGAAAAGTGCACATATTGCAGCAAAGATTGTATCTACCTTAAATTCGACAGGAACACCTTCGATATTCATGCATGCTGCCGATGCGATACATGGTGATTTGGGGATTATTCGCAATGATGATGTGGTAATTTGTATTTCAAAGAGTGGAGAAACCCCGGAAATAAAGGTTTTGGCACCATTATTAAAAAATATGGGCAATACTTTGATCGCCATGGTGGGAAATACGGATTCATATTTGGCAAAACAGGCAGATATGATCCTTTGTACCGCCGTTGAAAAAGAAGCTTGTCCGAATAATTTGGCCCCAACTGCCAGTACAACAGCACAGCTTGTGATGGGTGATGCGTTAGCTGTTTGTTTGCTGGAGTGTAAAGGATTTACTTCAAGTGATTTCGCCAAATATCATCCGGGGGGAGCATTGGGTAAAAAACTGTACTTGAGAGTTGCAAATCTTTATGTCAATAATGAAAAACCACAGGTTACCCCGGAAACAAGCATCAATGAGGTGATTTTGGAAATCTCCTCGAAAAGGCTTGGAACTACCGCTGTAGTTGAAAATGGAAAACTTTTAGGTATCATTACTGATGGTGATTTACGAAGGATGTTGCAACAAGCCAGCGATATAACAAACATAAAAGCCAGGGATGTGATGTCGGTAAATCCACGTCAAATCAACGAAGATATGCTGGTAATTGATGCACTTGATTTGATGCGCAAGAACAATATCACGCAATTGGTTGTGAGTGAAAATGAAACTTATAAAGGGATCATTCATTTACACGATATTCTAAGAGAGGGGATCTTGTAATAATTTAACATTATTTAAGTCTTATCTAAATTTATACAACACATTTGCAATGTAACTTTGAGTTGGTATTTCATGTCTTACAAAGGACTTAATTTTCCGGAATGATAATAAAACAGAGGATTAGCAGTATTGTGCTTGTCGTATTTCTGACAATATTTAGCATTTATTCTGCAAAAGCGCAACTTACCAAAATAATGGGGAAGGTGATTGATTCAGAAACCAAAGAGCCGATTCCTTTTGTAAGTATTTATTTTAAGGGAACCAGTATTGGTTCGATTTCCGATTTTAATGGTGAATATGCACTTGAAACGATGCATGCAGGCGATTCACTTACTGCCTCATCAATAGGTTATAACCCACAGGTAAAGGAAATTTTTAAAAATCGCTTTCAAACGGTCGATTTCGAATTATCACCCAATAGTTATACTTTGAATGAGGTGGTAATAGTGGCCGGTGAAAATCCGGCCGATATTTTATTACGTAAAGTGATCGCCGCTAAAGATCAGAACAGCAATAAGAATTTTGACTTTTATCAGTATGAGATGTACAATAAAATCCAGTTTGATGCCAATAACATTTCCGAAAAATTTAAGAACAGAAAAATCTTAGAGCCTTTCAGTTTTATTTTTAATCATATCGATACTTCTACGGTCAACGGAAAAGCATTCCTTCCGGTATTTTTAACAGAAACCTTATCCGACGTTTATTATAGAAAAAATCCACGCACGAAAAAAGAGGTGATTAAAGCTTCAAAAGTTTCAGGGTTTGAGAATGAAAGCTTTTCGCAGATCATGGGCGATATTTACCAAACCGCGAATATTTATGAAAACCATATTGTATTATTTGAAAAGAATTTTGTGAGTCCTGTCGCAAATTTTGGATTTGCTTATTATAAATACTATTTAGTTGACAGTTCATATATCGATAATCAATGGTGTTACCAAATTATGTTTAAACCAAGGCGAAAACAAGAACTCACTTTTACCGGGAATATCTGGATACATGACACTACTTATGCAGTTAAAAAAGTGGACATGCGTATCATTGATGATGCAAATATCAATTTTATCAATGCCATGGATATTCGACAGGATTATCAATTATTGGATGGCAAATACTGGATGTTAACAAAGGATTACATGATTGCCGATTTCAACGTTATTGAAGATGCAAAGCGGACATTAGGGTTTTATGGACATCGTTCTACTTCTTACAATAAGTTTGTTTTTAATCAACAAGCTGAAAAGGAAATATACGGATATCCCGCTAACATTATTCTTAAAGATAGTGCCATTCTTTATGCCGATGAAATGTGGAACGATTTCCGGCACGATACACTGACAGTAAAAGAAAAAGCCATTTATTCGATGATTGATTCCGTTAAAAATGTACCGATTTTCAAAACATACGTTGATGTGGTATATACCATTACAAATGGCTATTATATTGATGGAATGTTCGAAATAGGGCCCTATTATAAAATGCTAAGTTTCAACGAACGGGAAGGTGCTCGTTTTAGGTTCGGTGGAAGGACCAGTAATAAGTTTAGCACAAAGTGGATGTTTGATGCCTATTTTGCCTATGGCCAAACAGATCAAAAATTTAAGTATGGAGGAGGCTTTTTAAAGATTAATTCAAAAAATCCAAGGCGGGCTTATGGGATGAATTATAAATTTGACACTGAACAACTGGGTCAAAGTAAGAATGCATACAGCGAAGATAATTTCTTTAATTCTTTTCTGAGCAAAAGTGCAATTAACAAACTCTCGATGGTGAAGGAGTATAAGTCCTTTTATGAGCACGAATGGTTTAGCGGACTCTCAAATACTTTCGTGTTTACCCATAGGGAAGTGTTTCCAATTACAGGAGAAAATTTTATAATTCATGAAGAAGATTCAGAAGTAAAAATACCTTCAATAAGAACAAGCGAAGTAAGTCTCAATCTGAGATTCGCCTATAATGAAAAATTTTTAATGGGTGAATTTGAAAGGGTAAGTTTAGGTACAACCTATCCGGTTTTTGAAGCAACTTATAGTTACGGAATTCCCAATCTATTCAACAGTGATTATTCATACCATCGTGTTCAGCTTAATTTGAAGCAATGGTTTAATGTTGGTACTTTGGGTTGGTCAAAATATATTGTGGAAGCAGGTCGGATTTGGGGGAAACTTCCATATCCCTTATTGAAAATTCAGGAAGGAAACGAGACCTATTTTTACGATGAGTTATCGTATAACCTGATGAATTATTATGAATTTGTGAGCGATCAATACATCAGTGTCAATTATATTCATCATTTTGATGGTTTATTTTTAAACCATATTCCGCTGATGAGAAAATTAAAGTGGAGAGAAGTTGCTTTTATAAAAGGGGTAACTGGAAATTTAAGTCAGGAAAATAAAACCTACTCTAAATTCCCGGCAACCACCAACACACTTGAAAACCCTTATTGGGAAGCCGGTTTGGGAATTGAGAATATTTTTAAGATAATAAGGGTTGATGCAATTTGGCGTTTATCACATCTTGACCATGATAATATTAATAAGTTTGGAATATTCTTCTCTTTCCAGTTCGTCTTTTAAAATATATCCTTATTTTTGACCCGAATTATGATACTATATACCGAAAATATTGTAAAGAAATATCGAAAACGAGCTGTTGTTAATGATGTTTCGATAAAGGTTGAACAAGGCGAAATTGTTGGGCTTCTCGGCCCAAATGGAGCCGGAAAAACTACCTCGTTTTATATGATGGTAGGCTTAATTAAACCCTTATCGGGGAAAGTATTTTTGGATGGAAGGGACATCACCAATGAACCTATGTATCGGCGTTCGCAACTTGGAATTGGATATCTAGCACAGGAAGCTTCTGTGTTCCGACATTTAAGTGTTGAAGATAATTTGAAGGCGGTTTTGGAGTTTTCACATTTTAATAAAGAAGAACAGCAGGAAAGACTGGAATCATTATTGGCAGAATTTGGACTCAGCCATATCCGGAAAAGCTTAGGGATTACCTTGTCGGGAGGAGAGCGAAGAAGGACTGAAATTGCACGCGCTTTGGCAGTTGATCCAAAGTTTGTTTTGCTCGATGAGCCATTTGCCGGAGTTGATCCAATTGCGGTTGAAGACATACAACTTATTGTCTCAAAACTGAAAGACAGAAATATTGGTGTTCTTATTACCGATCATAATGTTCACGAAACATTAAGTATCACCGATCGGTCCTATTTATTGTTTGAAGGAGCAATTCTGAAGGCAGGCACTTCTGAAGAATTAGCCGACGATGAACATGTCAGGAAAGTTTACCTGGGTCAGAATTTTGAACTTCGAAGATAAAAAACAATCGTTTATTTCTTTAAAATTAGCGAAATAATGATATAACCAAGAAAGATAATCGGGATTGCGCTGATCTGAAAAACTGCAATAAGTGCGATTGATAAAATGATAAGAATAAATCTTTTTTGGTTTCCATTCCACTTTAAATTTTTGAATTTAAGCGAAAGTAAAGGAATTTCAGCCACAAGGAGTATGGATAAAATCAATGTAGCAGAGATAAGAAAATAACTATTTCCGGTTAATTCAGCCATCCATGATGAAGAACCAAAAGTGTTTTGATTGATCAGCGCTAATGCTACAATCATTAAAGCACTTGCCGGTGTCGGAATTCCAATAAACTGTTCTTCCTGTCGTACGTCAATATTAAAATTTGCTAGTCGCCAGGCAGAAAATAGTGGGACCAGAAAACCTATGAATGGCACTAAATTAATGCCATTAAAAAATATTTCAGGCAGGGGTTGACTCGTTTTTAAAAGGAAAAACATGATAAAACCGGGTGCTAAACCAAACGAAACCACATCAGCTAACGAATCTAATTGTTTGCCCAGCTCACTCTGGAGTTTAAAGATACGTGCCACTGCACCATCCATAAAATCAAAAATAGCTGCAAATACGATAAAATATACCGACCATTCAACAGAGCCGCTATAAAGTGATACAATTGATAAAATACCACAAAGCAAATTTAATAAGGTGATATAATTGGGGATGTTCTTTTTCATAAGATAAGGTTATTCTTCTTTATGAATTGAAATTATAATTTGCATGCAGAAGTAGTTCCAAGATTTATACCCGTATAATATTGCGAGCAAAAATACAAAATATATAGGAATTTCTATGTAGGTTTTCAACTCCTTCATATCATCCATTTATTTTTATTCTCATGTTTTGACCAAGAAATTGTATCTCGTTTTAATACATTTGCATTTGATTTAATAACTTATTAGTTCATCTATGAATTTACCTGACAAAATCTTAATGAATGATTTTGATTATTTGCTCCCTCAGGA
The DNA here is from genome assembly GCA_002840985.1 of Bacteroidetes bacterium HGW-Bacteroidetes-17. Lineage (GTDB taxonomy): Bacteria > Bacteroidota > Bacteroidia > Bacteroidales. The sequence goes on along the minus strand of PHDM01000009.1, from coordinate 4,258 downwards.
GCGAATTGCTAAATTTCCGGTAGTACAAAGAGATCAATCAAAATTGTTGATAAATAAACAAGGGGTAATTCATAAAGATTTATTTTGCAATATAGTTCAATACCTTCCCGGAAATAGTTTAGTCCTATTTAATGAAACCAAAGTCATACAGGCAAGGCTTCAGTTCCGGAGAGAATCAGGAGGCAAAATCGAAATATTTTGTCTGGAGCCAAAGCAACCTACTTCTGAAATCCAGCTTGCTTTTCAGCAAAGCAGTCCGGTTGTATGGAAATGTTTAATTGGCAATGCAAAAAGATGGAAGGAAGGGAGTATGAAAAAAAGGATCAAAATTGATCAGCAGGAAGTCGAGTTTTTTGCAAAAAAAATTGGAAAAGAAGGAGAAGCTTATTTGGTCGAATTTAGTTGGTACCCTTCACTTTTTAACTTTTCACAACTTCTCGAATTTACAGGATTAGTTCCATTACCACCCTATTTAAATCGTGACGCTGAAAAAGAGGATAAAGAACGTTACCAAACTATTTATGCCCAATATGATGGATCGGTTGCAGCTCCAACCGCAGGTTTGCATTTTACCGATGAGGTTTTTGAAATGCTTAAAGAAAAGAATATTCAATCGGATAAGGTGATTTTGCACGTTGGAGCCGGCACTTTTAAACCGGTATCTACCGACAGTATTGAAGCACACGAAATGCATACCGAAAAAATCATCATTCAAAAATCAACCATTGAAAAATTGATTGAGAAACAAGGTGAAAAGATCATTGTGGTTGGAACAACAACCTTGCGTACCCTGGAAAGTTTGTATTGGTTTGGCGCAAAATTAATGATTAATGAACTTTCTGTTTTCAGTATTCTTCAATGGGACCCTTATCAGGAAAAGTATCGACTTGAAAATACTATTACTGAAGTCTTAGAAAGGATCGTCGAATATATGGATCAAAATGATTTAAGTGAACTGCATGGAGAAACTCAGTTGATGATCGCACCGGGATATCAATTCAAGATAGCAGATATTCTCATTACAAACTTTCATCAACCCAAAAGCACCTTGCTCCTGCTGGTTTCTGCTTTTATCGGCGACGATTGGAAGAAAGCTTATCAATATGCCATGGACAATGAATTTCGCTTTTTAAGCTACGGCGATTCATGCCTGTTTTTCAGGGAGAAATAAGGAGATTTCCATTTTCTCCCAATATTTCTTTTTTGGATTGTTTTTCTTTTTACATTTGCTCCTTATGAAAATCACGGTCACATATCCCCGAGTCAAAGTTCTGAATTAACCATCTGTTAATTTCCCGGACTTTCAATTATTGTGGTTTACCACCACGCAATTATCATTTTATTATTTAATCAAACAAATCTTTAGGAGGAATCATCATGAAAACAAATTTACTGCCAGTATTGGATATTGTCGGAATTGAGCTTAACATAAGCCATAAAAACAGACAAATTATGAAAGAAAAAACATTAGATAAACCAGTTAAACACAGATTAAAATGGGAATTAACGATATAAAATCAAATTATATTTTTTTAAAAAAATTGAAATTAAGCAATATTTGGAATAACATCAAAGAAGCGATCTCCGGTACCGATCAGGATTTCACTAAAGGAAGCCTGCCTCGGGCTATCTTTCTGCTCTCCGTGCCAATGGTTCTGGAGATGATCATGGAATCAGTATTCGCGGTTGTCGACATCTTTTTTGTATCAAAACTGGGTGCAGATGCCGTTGCCACCGTTGGAATCACCGAATCGGTAATGACCTTGGTTTACGCCATCGGTTTCGGCCTGGCCATGGCAACCACTGCAATGGTCTCCCGTCGAATTGGAGAGCATAAACCAAAAGAAGCCGCCACTACAGCCTTTCAGGCTATTATTACCGGGATTAGTATTTCATTGTTGATCGCGATTCCGGGCTATATTTTTGCTGAGGATATCCTTCGTTTAATGGGGGCATCACATCACATGGTCAACAATTTATCAGGATATACCCGTCTTATGTTGGGAGGGAACGTCGTAATTATGTTGCTTTTCATCATCAATGCCGTATTTCGAAGTGCCGGTGATGCAGCTATTTCGATGCGCGTTTTGTGGCTTGCGAATATTATCAACATTATATTGGATCCCTGCTTGATTTTCGGACTCGGTCCATTTCCTGAATTAGGGATCACAGGTGCTGCTATTGCAACCAATATTGGCCGGGGTTCTGCAGTTATTTATCAGTTCTATATATTGTTCAGGGGTAAACGAAGAATAAAATTAGGACTGGATAACCTTAAAATTGAAATCAATCTTATTTGGCGGTTGATCAAACTTTCATTGGGCGGGATAGGTCAAAATATCATTGCAACTTCAAGCTGGATTGGATTGGTGCGCATCGTGTCAATTTATGGAAGCGAAGTTGTTGCAGCCTATACCATTGCTATTCGGGTAATGATTTTTACTTTGATGCCATCGTGGGGTTTAAGCAATGCTGCTGCAACTTTAGTCGGGCAAAATTTGGGAGCCAACCAACCCGATCGGGCAGAACGATCCGTATGGTTAACAGGCAGAATTAATATGATTGTGATGGGCCTTATCAGCATTCTTTTTATTGTGATGCCTGAAGTATTCATAGGTATATTTATATCGGATACAAAAGTCGTTGAGGTAGGAAGTATTTCTTTGCGGATTATGAGCTATGGATTTATTGCTTATGCCATGGGAATGGTGCTGATTAATTCGTTTAACGGAGCAGGAGATACCCGTACACCAACCCTGATCAATTTTATTGCTTTCTGGATCATTGAAATTCCACTGGCTTATTTTTTAGCAATAGGCTTAAATTTAAGAGAGAACGGTGTATTTATGTCGGTTGTAATTTCCGAAACAATTCTTACACTATTAGCCTTTTATTTTTTCAGACAGGGAAAGTGGAAATTGATGAAGGTTTAAGGGTAAAGTGAGGGGGATGAATTTTTTTCTTCCCCTCATTTAACCTCTCTCATTTTGGCTTAATTATTGTAAGGTTTTGGTATGATATTAAATGTTTAACCTCCAAATAATTGACATGATGAAAAGGAAAATTTTATGGTTGATCTTGTGTTCTGCTTTTATTGTGCAGGGATCAATCGCTCAGGATAATACTAGGATCAAAAAGGTTACTCTAAGAGGATCTGTTATGGATACAGACAATCATCCTATAAAAAATGCAACACTAGTTGTTCCTGGATCAAAACATGCAAAAAAGACAAATAAAGCGGGATTTTATAAAATGAAAATAGAACCATCAACAGAAAATGTGATGGCTCTCACAACTTTAAATGGATATCTGGAAAAGAAGTATACCGGTGAATCGAACCTCGATTTTGTACTCCCCAATGTTGCTGATTATAATTATGCCGAAGATCAAAAAACCAGAAGCAAAGAATTGATCGCACGTGGTTATAACGAAGATATCGTATATGAAAATTCGATCGATGCAGTGGATTTTAATGGACGAAAAATAAACCCTTATAAATATAAAAGTTTCGAGGAGTTATTGGATAAAGAAATGAGTCCGAATGTATACGTAGTTAGCCGCTCCGGCTTATATATCGTTGATGGGGTAAAAATTCAGGGAATTTGGGCCCTGAAGCATGTTAAACCAATAAATATAAAGTCAATTGAAATTGAGGATATTGGATTAACATTACCTTTTTATGGCATCGAAGGCATTTATGGCGTTTGTAAGGTAACTACGAAAAATCCAATAGCAGAGAATAAAAAAGAGTAGGATAAATCTATCATCATTCCATCTCTTTAAAAAACCTCATCAAAGCTAACATAATTAAGCGATCTATTTTAATTTGAAAACTGCTACTTTTGCACCATGAATTTAAGTGGCATTACCGGAATTATTTTAGCAGGTGGCAAAAGCCGTCGCATGGGCAAAGAAAAGGGCCTCATTGAATTGAATGGTAAACAGTTGATTCAATATGCAATTGAGGTTCTTAAACCCATTTGCGAAACCATTCTAATTAGTACCAACTCAAATTTTTATGATTTTCTGTCTTATCAAAAGATAGCTGATGAATTTCCGGATAGTGGCCCGATGGGAGGGATTTATTCCTGCTTAAAAGCTTCAAAAACGAATCAAAATCTGGTGCTTTCCTGCGATATGCCATTCATTAATTCTCAGCTTTTAAAAGAATTAATTGAAAATTCACATGAGTATGATATCGTTGTACCATGGAATGGCGAACAGCGATTCGAGCCGATGTGTGCCTTTTATCATAAAA
>PHDM01000008.1 GCA_002840985.1 Bacteroidetes bacterium HGW-Bacteroidetes-17 | reverse complement strand
ATAAAGCACAAACGCTAAAGATTCCAACCTGCTCCAATGAAAGATATTTGATAACAAGGATTTTATCCATGTTTAGGACTAATACCGAACTAAAGCTGTTGATAAATCCAAACGATGCTACAGCAATAATTCCTCTCCCTAGAGATTTGTCAATGAATTTGAAATTGGGTACTAAATTAAAGTTGCCTCTTTTTATCAGTTTGAAGATGATAGGAATGACAGGAAAACTTAGTGAAATAATATATCCAAAAAAGAATTGTTGAAAATCGACCCATCCAAAAGCAAAAAAGATAATTAATAACAGATTAATCGCTTTGTGCCCGAAGTCCTGCCATAAGATACCTGTTACAGCATCAAATAGAACTCTATTATAGGCATCCAGAAGATTGAATAGTAGCCTGAAAAATACGAGTGGAATAAGAAGATAAAGATACTCGGTTAGCAATGGTGATTTGTCAATATTGGCATCAATAGTGAAGGGCTTAAAAATCAAAAAAGCACCTGAACTGATTAAGAACCCTATGGCCCCGGTAGCTAGCACTAAGAATAAAAATCCCTTATGTCCTTTATCTTTGTTGCGAAATTTTGGGAATAGTCTAAAAATAACACTGGTAAATCCAAGCGCTGAGAATTGAGCAAAAATCAAGGAAAGTGATGCGAAAATCTGGACCAGTCCAATTTGTTCAGGACCGAAAATTTTCGGCATGATTATTCCAACATTGACATACCCCAATACCAACCCTATGTAAGAATATATGCTTCCTTTGAATGATTGTTTGATTATTATTCCCATTGGGTCAAAAGTAATAATTCTTAAGAATCTAACTATAAATATGTTTTGATATGCATAAGCGGTAAGAAATTTTTATCTTCGTTTAATCAAATGTTATTTTAAGTTTTGAAAAATGCAGAATAGGAGCTTGAAAATAAGGATCAATTGGATGCAAATTTTTATTTTGCTATTCATCATTGTTTTATCAGCCATTTATTTTTCTCCGATTTTTCAAGGTAAAAAAATTCAGCAGGATGATATCACCCAATGGAGAGCGATGTCGAAGGAGATAGCAGATTTCAGAGCAGAAACAGGAGAAGAAGCATTGTGGACAAATAGTATGTTCGGAGGGATGCCTGCTTATTTAATCTCTGCAATATATCCTGGAAATTTAAGTGCTCAAATTGACAGGATGTACCATCGTGTATTTCATCCCGTTGGAATCTTAATCTTATATATAATTGGTTATTATCTTTTATTACTAACACTTGGGATTAATAAATGGCAGAGTCTGGCAGGTGCCATTGCATATGGATTTTCTACTTACCTATTAATTATTATTGGTGCCGGGCATAATACGAAAGCTTATGCGATTGGGTATATGGCTCCCGTTATTGCAGGGATAATCATGACTTTTAAAGGCAGGAAAATTTCTGGTTCACTCTTATTTACCCTTGCTTTATCCCTTCAGTTGTATTCAAATCATTATCAAATAACATATTATACTCTAATTTTAGTGCTCCTTTTCGGATTAGTAGAAATTATATATTCGATTAAAAATAAAAGGATTTTAAATTTCGCTGCTAATGTTGCGATTTTGCTCCTTGGGGTTGTACTCGCCATCGGTATGAATTTTTCCATATTATACACCACCTGGGAATACTCAAAGCAAACTATTCGTGGAAAGTCAGATTTAACGTCCAAAGATGAAAATAAAACCTCCGGTCTTGATAGAGATTATATAGTTCAGTATAGTCAGGGCATTGATGAAACATTAACACTATTGATTCCAAATTTTAAAGGAGGATCCAGTACAATCAAGCCGGATTTAAATTCTGAAGTAGCAAAAGCCGTCAGGCAAAATATTGAAAAAGCAAGTCAGTTTCAGGTAAACGGTGGTAGTGTTCCCTTATATTTTGGTGATAAACCATCTACGTCAGGACCGGTTTATGTTGGGGCAATCGTTTTGTATTTATTTGTCCTTGGATTATTTGTGCTTCGTGAACGATTTTTTTGGTGGCTCTTATTGGCAACGGTTGTATCTATTGTTTTATCCTGGGGTAAAAATGTAATGGGTTTAACTAATCTTTTACTCGATTACCTTCCCCTTTACAGTAAATTTAGGGCACCCGAAATGATATTAGTGATTGCAGGTTTTACAATACCTTTAATCGGATTTATTGGGCTGAATAGAATCTTAACAGGTCAGGTAGACAAGAAAAATATATATGAAGGATTAATTTCCTCATTTATAATTACAGGTGGTTTCTCTTTATTATTTGCGGTATTCCCTTCAATAGCCGGAAATTTTACAGGAATAAATGATTTTGCAATCATCCCCGATTGGTTATTTGATAGTATCATAATTGAACGTAGAAACATGCTCCAAGCAGATGCTTATCGATCATTTATTTTAATTGCGTTATCAACCGGTGCCATTTATTTATGGTATTTAAAAAAGATTAAGGTTAATATTTTAATATTTTTATTAGGTACACTTATTTTATTTGATCTTTGGGGTGTCGACAAAAGATACTTCAACAATGATAACTTTGTTTCGGTGAGTGAAAGCAGGAAGCCTTTTCCTTTGACAATTGCAGATGAGGTTATCTTAAAAGATACAGACATAAGTTTTAGGGTGATTCCAATAAACAATCCATTTGTGGATGCACGTGCATCATATTATCACCAGAATGTTGGAGGTTATCACGCTGCAAAATTAGGACGATACCAGGAACTTATTGATTATTGTATCAACCGAGAATTAATGCAAATAAATAATGGGCTAAGAATTGGTTATTTATCTGACTCAATTCTTATGAAAATGAGCGTTTTAAATATGTTAAACACCAGATATCTTATTAATGACCTAAACATTCCCCCTATTAAAAATAAATATGCAATGGGGAATGCTTGGTTTGTAAATAACTATCATATTGTGAATAATCCTGATGAGGAATTAACCTCTTTGAGACTAGTTGATCCGAAGACTGATGCCGTAGTAGACAAAGATTTTAAAGATTACATAGTTGATAGATCATTTTCAAGTGAGTTAAAGGACAGAATTGAACTAGTCGAAAACCAACCAAACTTTCTGAAATATTCTTATAATGCTAGTTCAGAACAGTTTACGGTTTTTTCTGAAATATACTATAATAAAGGGTGGAATGCATATATTGATGGGAAGAAGGCAGAATATTTCAGGGCAAACTATGTATTACGAGCCATGGTAATTCCAGAAGGAGAACATGTTGTAGAATTCAAATTTGAACCAAAGTCATACACCATTGGTAATAAAATTTCCTATGTCAGTTCTTCTCTCATGATTTTGATTTTTTTAGGATATTGCTATTTCGAAATTAAGCATTGGAAGCAAGTGAAAAATAAAGAAGAAACATCCTAAAATGTAATGATATAAGTTTGTAGTTTTTTTTAACTTTGATGTGCTTAATATGCCTGGCGTATTTATAATAGTTAGTCTCGAAAGTGCTGTTAAATAATTAAATCTATGACTAGTCCCATACCTGAAATTAACATAGCAGGTTTTTATGTTAGAAGTAGTATCTGGGAAAAGCATCATTTGAAAGCAAAGCTTATTAAGGATTTGTAAATTATATAGTTGTTAACAGCCAAAAAAGTCTTCTTGTAAATAGGCTGGAATAATGAATGTTGATATAATTAATGAAAGAATTCGAAATATGAAATAGCCATGAGAAACAAATTTTTACACAAACCTAGAATGATTATTTCATGGCGTATTCCCTGTCTGCCGACAGGCAGGCATCTGACCGGTTTAATAAATTATAAAAAAATAAACAGATGAATAAGATTGCACTAATTACGGGAATAACAGGTCAGGATGGGGCTTATCTGGCGGAGCTGCTTCTCAGCAAAGGTTATATTGTTCATGGAATAAAAAGAAGAAGTTCATTATTTAATACACAGCGGATTGACCATCTTTATCAAGATCCTCATACAAAGAATCAAAATTTTATTTTGCATTATGGGGATATGACAGATGCTGCCAATTTAATCAGGATTATACAGGAGGTGCATCCTGATGAAATTTATAATTTGGCGGCACAATCGCATGTACAGGTTAGCTTTGAAACACCGGAGTATACCGCAAATGCTGATGGATTAGGAACTCTTCGAATTTTAGAAGCAATTAAATTGTTGGATTTATCCCAAAAAACCAGATTTTATCAGGCATCTACTTCCGAACTTTTCGGTAAGGTCCATGAAATTCCTCAAACTGAAAATACGCCATTTTATCCCAGATCACCTTATGCAGCAGCAAAACTTTATGCCTATTGGATCACGGTAAACTATCGTGAAGCATATGGATTACATGCAAGTAATGGGATTTTATTTAATCATGAGTCACCTATCAGAGGCGAAACTTTTGTTACCAGAAAAATTACGATGGCAGCTGCAAGAATTGCACTCGGCTTGCAAGAAAAACTTTATCTTGGAAATCTTTCTGCAAAAAGAGACTGGGGTCATGCAAAGGACTTCGTCGAAGCAATGTATTTGATGCTTCAGCAAGATCAACCCGACGACTATGTAATTGCAACAGGAGTGACAACCGAAGTCAGGAAGTTCGTTTATTTGGCATTTGAACAATTAGGCATTGAAATTGATTTTGTTGGTAAAAATGAAAAAGAGTGTGGCTTTGTTAAAAAAGTCATAAACAATGAATTCAAAATAAAAGTTGGCGCAAAAGTAATTGAAGTAGATGCTAAATATTTCAGACCTACAGAAGTTGAATTATTATTAGGCGACCCAACTAAAGCCAATACTAAACTTGGCTGGAAGCCAAAATATAGTTTGGAAGATCTAATAAAAGATATGGCACTATCAGATCTCGCGTTAATGAAACGGGAAAAATACATATCAGAAGGCGGATATAAAACTTTAAACCAGTATGAATAATGCATAAGGATGCTAAAATATATATTGCCGGACATAATGGATTGGTTGGGTCAGCTATCTTAAAGAACCTGCATGAAAAAGGTTACTTCAATATTATTGTAAGGGATTCTAGCGAATTAAATCTGATTGATCAAAATGCAACAGCTAATTTTTTTAAAGATGAAAAGCCAGAATATGTTTTCCTGGCTGCCGCAAAAGTTGGTGGGATCGTTGCAAACAATACGTATCGTGCCGATTTTATTTATGAAAACCTGATGATTCAGAATAACGTGATTCATAACGCATGGAAGTTTGGTGTTAAAAAATTACTTTTTTTAGGAAGTACGTGCATTTATCCTAAAGAGGCAACTCAACCAATGAAGGAAACTGAACTTTTAACAGGCCCCCTTGAATACACCAATGAACCTTATGCCATTGCTAAAATTGCAGGGATCAAGATGTGCGAGAGTTATAATTTGCAATATGGCACAAATTTTATTTCGGTGATGCCTACGAATTTATATGGGCCGAATGACAATTTTGACCTTGAAAAATCGCACGTGTTACCTGCATTGGTTCGTAAGGTTATGCTTGGAAAATTCCTTGAAAATGATGAATGGAACTCCATTCGGAAGGATTTACATAATAATCCCATCGAAGGTATTGATGGAGCATCTAGCCAGAATGATATCGTTGCTATCCTTACTAAATATGGGATCAAATTCGATCAGGAGAAAAAGGAAGTGAACGTTGAAATTTGGGGTACAGGTACCCCAAAACGAGAGTTTATGTGGAGTGAGGAAATGGCCGATGCATGTGTACATATCATGGAGAAAGTTAATTTTAATGATCTATACTCAGTCAAAAGCACCCAAAATTCAGAAATTAGAAATACCCATATAAATATCGGAACAGGTGAAGAAATCTCTATTAGTGAATTGGTAGAACTAATAAAAAAACTAATAGGTTTTAAGGGGGATTTTCAGTTCAATCCCGGAAAACCCGATGGAACAATGCGTAAAGTAACAAATATTTCAAAATTACATAAGCTGGGGTGGACACATGAAATTAGTTTAGAAGAAGGAATTAAAATGCTTATTGGTTTACAATATAAAAGATAGTCGAATAGATGAATCCAAAAGTTAGTATAATTACTGTGACATATAACTGCGGAGAAATCCTTGAAGGAACGCTCAAGAGTATTTTTGAACAGTCTGCCAAAATTTATGAACTTATCATCATTGATGGTGGTTCAACAGATTCTACAATTAGCATAATTAAAAAATATGAAAATTTAATTACACATTGGATTAGTGAACCCGATCAAGGAATCTATGATGCCATGAATAAAGGGTTAGGTTTTGCTAATGGCGATTATTTGTTATTTTTAAATGCCGGAGATTCATTCCATGAGAATAGAACACTTGAAAAAATTCCATTCGAACAGTATCCTTTAGCTGAAATATTTTATGGAGAAACATTGATCCTTGGTAATGATGGAGAAGTGTTAGGGCTTCGACGTAAAAAATTACCCCAAAATTTAACATGGAAAAATTTCAGAAAAGGAATGGTTGTTTGCCACCAGTCTATACTTGTAAAGAAAGAAATCGCACCTTATTATGACTTGCAATATAAATTTGCAGCCGATGTTGACTGGCTAATAAAATCTTTGAAAGCTTCAGAACAAATTATCTTTACAAAAACAATCATCTCAAATTTCGCTGAAGGTGGGTTTTCGAACCAAAATCTGAAAAAGAGCTGGCTCGACAGATTCCAGATCATTAACACGCATTTTGGAATATTTCAAAGTTTATTTGCTCACCTGTACTTTGTCATTGATAATTTTTTACTTAAATTAAAAATTGTTCCACTATTCAGAATGAAATATTTATAGCAATGCAGAAAAATAACACATTAAAAAAAGTTCTACCTCACATATTTGCAATCGTTGCTTTTTTGTTGATTTCATACATTTATTTTCTGCCTGCAAGTCAGGGGAAAGTATTGCATGGAACCGATAATATTACCGCCAAGAGCCAACAGGGTGAAATCATACCCTATGTGTCTCTTACCGGTGATTTTTGTGCATGGACAAATGCGGCTTTTGGAGGAATGCCGACTTATACAATATGGATTAAAAGCGAGGCACCCTTGTATGTTATAACACAAATCATTAACTTTTTTACCTCAGGTGGACCCATAGCTTATCTTTTTATTGCGATGATATCGTTTTATCTTTTATTGATTTGTTATGGAGTTAATCCATGGATTAGTATCATTGGTAGTGTAGTATATGCTTTCTCATCCTATTTTATAATAATTATCGGTGCGGGCCATGTAACAAAGGTAATAGGGTTGGCTTATATGCCGGGAGTTATCGCTGGGATTTACCTTGCTTACAAAAGGAGTAAAGTGATTACAGGTGCAATTGTGATGGCATTATTTCTTGCGTTAGAACTTGCATCGGGGCATTATCAGATAGTTTATTATAACATACTTATTGTAATAGCACTTGGAATATATTTTTTAGTAATGGCTTTTAAGACTAAAACTTTCATCGCCTTTCTGAAAAAAACAGCTATCTTAATTGTTGCTGCATTATTAGCAGGATTAACAAATATTAGTTCAATTTGGACAACCCGTGAATATACCCAGTTTTCTGCTCGGGGCAATACGATTCTATCGGCAAGTGCGGCTACTGAACAGGCTGAATCTACAGATGGATTGGACTTTGAATATGCCACACAATGGAGTTATGGACTTGGAGAGTCATTTAATTTATTGATTCCCAATTTTAGAGGGGGCAGTTCTGCTGGAAAGCTTTCTGAAAAATCAGAAGTTTATAAACTTTATAGCAAGGGTAATCGGGCTCAAGCCAACCAGGTAATAAATCAATTACCTTTATATTGGGGGACACAGCCAAATACTGAAGGCCCTGCATATATGGGTGCATTGGCCTTTTTCTTATTTGTGTTTGCAATGTTTTTCCTCAAAAACAAAGAAAAATGGTGGATCCTAAGTATTTCTTTATTTGCATTGATGTTAGCTTGGGGTTATCATTTTGAAATTTTTAATCGGTTTATTTTTAACTATTTTCCATTGTATAATAAATTTAGGGCAGTAACTACCATTCTTGTCATTATTCAATATACGATTCCTTTTTTCGGGGTACTTGCCTTGAATGAATTATTTAAAGATTATAATAGACAGAAATTTCTGTTTGCAATTAAGTGGGCATTTGCTGTTGTTGGCGGTATAGCCTTATTTTTCGCATTGTTTCCCGGATTAGCCGGGAGTTTTACTGGCCCGAACGATGCTATTTATGCGAACAATTCTGAGTTTATTAATGCACTGATGATTGATCGTAAATCAATATTGAGAATGGATGCAATCCGTTCTTTTTTCTTCATAATTGCCGGTACTGGTGTATTGTGGTTCTATCATATCAAAAAACTCAATAAAATATTAATGGGCGCTTCTATGTTAATTCTAATTTTGCTGGATTTAGCTTTAGTGGATACACGATATGTTTCACACGAGGATTTTAAAACAGTGCGCAATACCGAAGCATATTTTGCTCCGACAAATGCCGATTTGTCAATTTATAACAGTGAAATGTTATCACCGGATGTTAAATCAAAAGTTGAATCATTTCTAACTAAATATAAGGATAACTCATTTCTTAAGAATACAGAAAGTCCTGATCTCATCGCACTGAATTTAAACACTGATTATAGGGTATTAAACCTTGCTGGAGGGATTAATTTTTCAGATGCATTAACTTCTTATTATCATAAATCATTAAGTGGTTACAGCCCTGCAAAGTTAAGGCGTTATCAGGATTTACTTGATCGTGGAGTTCTTGTTCAACAAATCCAGAATTTTGCCAGAAATGTTCAATCCGGACAAATTCCTGACTCTTATAGTTTACTAAATATGTTAAACACAAAGTATATTATAACAAATCCTAATGAACCCGCTTTCTATAATAGGGATGCAATGGGTAATGCATGGTTTGTCAAAAATATAAAATGGGTTGAGAGTGCAGATGATGAATTTGAGGCTATGACAAGCGTAAACCCACGAGAAGATGCAGTCGTAAATGTTGAGTTTAAAGGGATGGAATTAGAAAATTTAGGATTTGACCCTGAAGCGTCAATCAGCCTGGAAAATTATAAACCTCATATCTTAACCTATAAATCAAACTCAAATGCCAATATGCTGGCAGTATTTTCAGAGATATACTATCCTAAAGGATGGCATGTATATATTGATGATAAACCTGTGGATTATTTAAGGGCTAACTATTTATTCCGTGCGTTAGTTGTTCCTCCAGGTAATCATACCATTGTGTTTAAGTTTGAACCCAGATCCTATATTCTAGGTAATGCAATTAATAAATATTCATCTTACTTATTACTCTTGTCAGTTTTTTCTTTACTTGCTTATAATATATGGAAATTTATTTCAGCTTCTAAAGTTACGGGCATGAAAGAAGATACGATTATATAGAAATAATTATGAATGTCAGGCATTTAAAATCAAAAATTGTCGTATAAAAACTTTAATTATTTAGCATGAAGTTGGCTCCAATTGTTCTTTTTGTATATAACCGTCCTTTGCACACAATGCAAACGGTGAAGGCATTGCAGCAAAATGAACTGGCAAACGAGAGTGACCTTTTTATTTATTCAGATGCCCCTGCTAACGAAAATAGTGTAAAAAAGGTAAATGAGGTTAGAAATTATATTCATACCATTGAGGGGTTCAGGAAAATTACAATCATTGAAAGAGAAAAAAATTGGGGACTCGCAAATTCGATCATCGATGGGGTTACAGATATTGTAAATAAATATGGAAAAATAATTGTACTGGAGGATGATCTGGTGACCAGCCCTGTGTTTTTGAAATTTATGAATGAGGCATTAGAGATCTATAAAAATGATGCTAAAGTCGCTTCAATACATGGATATGTTTATCCGATTAAAAATCTTCCGGATACCTTTTTTATCAAAGGAGCCGATTGTTGGGGCTGGGCAACATGGGATCGTGCATGGAGATATTTTGAGCCGGATGGAAAGAAACTGCTTAAGGAAATCAAAAGGAAAAATTTAAAAAAAGAAGCTGATTTTAACCATAGTTATGGATATGTCAGAATGTTGAAAAATCAAATTCGGGGTAAAAATAGTTCTTGGGCCATAAGGTGGTCGATGAGTGTGTTCTTAAAGGAAATGTTAACACTTTATCCTTCAGTGTCATATATTCAAAATATTGGTGATGATAGCAGTGGAACCCATTGTGGTACTTCTGATATATATCGGGTCCAACTGAATCCTGCTTCAAACATTTCAAGGGTTGACCTGATCGAAGACATGGATGCCAGAAGAAAATTCGAAGTATTTTTCAATTCAATTAAACAAAATCTGGTTCAAAAATCAAATTCGAAAATAAAGGAAAGTTCCATAAAAAATTTTATAAAAGGGCTCCTTCCACCTATATTTACAACGTTTTTAGAACATTTTAAAAATCGAAAATTTGGATGGAAAGGGGATTATGTTACATGGGATGATGCAAATTCTGAAGCTAAAGGCTACGATGATGACGTAATTATTCATAAAGTAAAAGAGTCGCTCTTAAAAGTAAAGAATGGAGAAGTGGCCTTTGAGAGGGACAGTGTAGTTTTTAACGAAATTGAATATTCCTGGCCATTATTAGCAGGGTTAATGCTTGCATCTGCCAATAAACCTAAAGGATTAAGCGTTCTCGACTTTGGAGGCAGCCTTGGGAGTACGTATTATCAAAATAAAAAATTTCTGGATGCACTTCCTCATATTTCATGGAATATTGTTGAGCAAAAACATTTTGTTGACATTGGGAAGAAAGATTTTGAGGATGAGTACCTGCATTTTTATCATACCGTTGAAGAGTGTTTGATTAAAGAAAATCCTTCAGTGCTTGTATTATCAAGCGTACTTCAATATATTGAAAAACCTTATGAAATACTTGATGGTTTATTAAATCATGATTTTGAATATATATTGATCGATCGGACTCCTTTTAGTTTTGATAATCAGGATAAAATTAAGCTTCAAGTGGTACCACCTGGTATATATGATGCCAGTTATCCATGCTGGTTCTTCAACAAACAATTTTTTATCCGGTTTTTTATATCGAAAAATTATCAGTTGATTGAAGAATTCGAAGCAAACGATGGGAAAAGAAAAGATTGTATATTTAAAGGTATGATACTAAAAAGGAATGATTAATCAGCTGAAAAAAATATATAAAAAAGAACAATTTGCACCTAAATTTATTGGGCTCTTTATCAACCCATTTTATTTTGCCCGGAAAGGGTTAAATAAAAATGTAGTTGCCCTGGCTAAAAATTTAAAGGGTAAACTTTTGGATGTTGGATGCGGGAGCAAGCCCTATGAACGAGCCTGCAATGTTGATGAATATATAGGCGTTGAAATTGAAAATGAAGCCAATAGGGATAATCCAAAAGTAGATTTTTTTTATAACGGAAAGAGCTTGCCATTTGAGGATAAGCATTTTGATAGTATCATAACAAATCAGGTTTTTGAACATGTATTTAACCCACACGCTTTTTTAAAAGAAATTAACAGGGTAACTAAAATAGAAGGGCTAATGCTTATGACTGTTCCGTTTGTTTGGGACGAGCACGAACAACCCTTCGATTATGCAAGATATTCATCCTTTGGCTTAAAACATATTTTGTCCGAAGAGGGATTTGAGACTGTAGAGCAGCGAAAAAGCAATAATGGAATCACCGTTATATTTCAATTGCTCAATGCTTATATTTATAAAATTACCTTGACAAAATATGTGTTCCTGAATTTGCTATTTACGATTTTATTAATGGCACCAATAAATATTTTGGGACTCATTTTCTCTGTAATTTTGCCTAAAAACAACGACTTGTATCTGGATAATATCATTCTTGCCAAAAAAGTTAAAGATGTATAGTTACTGCACTTTGTTCGATCGCAATTATCTGACCCGCGGGCTGGCAATGTATGAGTCGTTGAAAAAACACAGCGCGAATTTTCATTTATATATTTTTGCTTTTGATGATCAAAGTTTTTCTCTACTGAAAAAATTAAATCTTGAATCGATTACGGTTATTTCATTAATCGAATTTGAAGACGAGGAATTATTGAAAGTAAAAAGTGATAGAACAGCAGCCGAATATTGCTGGACCTCAACCTCCTCAATTATTAAATATGCCATTGAAACTTATAAACTGGATAGCTGCACTTATTTAGATGCCGATTTGTATTTCTTTTCTGATCCTTCTGTATTAATTGAAGAAATGGGAGAAAAATCGGTTTTGATTACCGAGCATCGATACACCAAAAGGTATGATCAAAGTGCGAAAAGCGGGATTTATTGTGTACAATTCATGACTTTTAAAAATAATCCGGATGGCATGAAAGTGCTTAATTGGTGGCGAAATGCGTGCATTGATTGGTGCTATGCAAGGCATGAAGATGGTAAATTTGGCGATCAAAAATATCTGGACGACTGGACCGAACGATTTAAAGGAATTGTTCATGTACTTGAAAACAGAGGCGGGGGAGTGGCCCCCTGGAATATTCAACAATACGATTTATCGGATAAAAACTGCAAGCTCATTTTTTACCATTTTCATTACTTCATTTTAATGGAAAATAACCAGGTTGAATTAGGCATTTATAAATTGAAGGAGCACGACATTCAAATTCTCTATGTTCCCTACATCAAACATCTTAAAAAAATTACCGAAAGATTGGTAAATCTTGGGGAAAATGATTTTAACGGGATTGCACGGAAGAAACCGTTTTCATGGAAAACTCCTTTAAAACTGATCAAAAGAAAAATCGAAGGAGCCTATAATGTTTACGATATTAAAGAATTATTAACTGAGTTTGACTAAAAAGTTATTTTTGAAAAAACGTCTATTCGAGTGATTTTTCAAAGAAAAATCGTATCGAGAATAAGTTTTTAAAATCAAAATTGCATTAGAAAGATAATATGGCACATTTATTAAATCTGAAAACGCATCATGATGCCCGTGGTAACCTAACGGTAATCAATGATATTGAAAAAGAGTTACCTTTCAAAGTAAAAAGGGTGTTTTATATCTATGGTGTTGATCGATCATTAAGGGGTGGGCATCGTCATAAAATTACTTATCAGGCTGCAATTTGCCTCAATGGAAGTTGTAAGATCTCTAATAATGATGGAATTAACAATGAAATATTTTTACTTGATGATCCGGGCAAATGTTTAATACTGGAACCAAAAGATTGGCATGTAATGAGCGATTTTAGTGAAAATTCCGTGTTGCTGGTATTTGCCTCCGAATCGTTCGATGCCAATGATTATATTTATGATAAATACTTATGATAGAATATGAAAATCTGGGAAAAGTAAATGAAAAGCTTTTCACAAAGTATCAGGAAAAATTTGATGAAATTTTAAAAAGCGGGTGGTATATTTTAGGTAAAAATGTATCCGGCTTTGAAAAGGATTTTGCAGCTTTTTGCACTACTGATTACTGCATTGGTTTGGCTTCAGGGCTGGATGCATTGGTGCTTGCCATCGATGCATTGGATTTTCCCGAAAACAGTGAAATCATCGTCCCGTCCAATACCTACATTGCTACCATTTTGGCAATACTTCGCAATGGGTTTAAACCGGTTTTGGTTGAGCCCGACATCAGTACATATAATATCAACCCTGCAAAAATAGAAGCTAAAATCACAGCCAACACGAAAGCGATTTTACCGGTTCATCTGTATGGAAAAAGTTGCGACATGGACCCCATTATGGCCATCGCGAAGAAATATCAATTGGAAGTGATCGAGGATTGCGCGCAAGCTCATGGTGCTTTGTATAAGGGCCGGAAGATTGGTTCTTTTGGCATCGGATGTTTCAGTTTTTATCCGACTAAAAATCTGGGAGCATTAGGTGATGCCGGGGCCATTACTACAAACAGCAAAGATTTCGCCGATAAAATATTTTCTCTCAGGAATTATGGGAGCAGTAAGAAATATTATAATGATAGAATTGGCTATAATTCAAGACTCGATGAAATCCAGGCCGGTTTACTATCCGTAAAATTGGAAGTACTTGAGGATATCACCAATCATAAAAGAGCATTGGCAGCATGCTATCATGCAAATTTAGATGATCGTTTTATTAAACCTGTTGTTGATCAGGATTATTTTGATGTTTACCATATTTACAATATCCGACATCAAAAAAGAGACGAATTAAGGGCTTATTTATTGAAAAATGAAATTAAAACGGAAATCCATTATCCCTTGGCACCTCATAAACAAAAAGCCATGGCAGGCATTTTAGAAGGTGATTATCCCATCAGTGAGGAAATTCATGAAACTACACTGAGTTTACCCATTTCTTATTTTCATACCGAAGAAGACATCATGCAAGTAATAACGGCATTAAATAAGTATAAAGGATAGTTAATCAAACAAATCCTCGTGGCTTGCCGCGAGGTTTCCAAATTTTCTCCCCTATTTATAGGGGACCTGCCTTGCCGGATGGCAGGGATGCCGAAGGCAGAGGGGTTACTAAATAAAAATTCGGTTTTCAGCTTTTTGCTGAAATAAAGTTGGCGAAACCTGCCCGCCGTGTATTTCTTCACAATTTGGGTAACAATTATTTGAAAATTTTTATTGCGAAGAAATTAAGATTATTTATCCTTTTCACCCCAAGTAGGGTTAAAAATAAGAAGTCCTTTACAATAAGGCTGCAAGAAAAATTTTAGAATTTATTTTGTTTTATGTTCTGTGCTTTTCCTTGATACTTCGAAAAAAGCTCAGTATAAATTCCAAGCACCAAAAATCAAGTCTTCCAGACCTAAAAAACAAGCTCTATTCCTTGTATTGCTTGTCGCGATCCAAGCCGTTTGAGCATTGTCTTTTAGAATTCTTGGTTTTTTTAATTTGTCAATTATTTAAAGTCGAATTTTTGTTAAATCTTCTGGATCGCTTGATTAGCCTTCCCAATAATACTTCGGAAAGAGCTTGTAATTTTTATGTCCAAAGGACATTATAAGTTTTGTTAATAATCTTTATTGAATAAAAGATAATTCATTGGCGCAGCTACAGGGCGGCGTGAATATGGTGCAGGCCATGAAGTTTGTTAGTTCATAAAAAGTCAATTTCACCTTAATCTATAAATTGAAACAAGCTGAGCATAGCTGATATTCACAAGACTTTCTTTGTTTCGTTTCTTTGGTCACAAAGAAATGAAAAAGACACTATGATCTACATTTACAAGTATGGTTTAATAATAAAAATAAGACGATTAAACAAATGATCACAAATGCCGATTTGTTACCAGAATTATGAAGTATGACACTGCCGCAGACAAGTACCCCTTGGCTCTGCCACGGGGATAGTCAACTTTAAGAATTTTCTTTATTGGTATTTAAATTTCAAATCCTTGATCAACGTAGAATACAGTATTGACCGATTTGGCATAAATGGAGTACCCAAACGATGCCAAATACGTTGATATTTCGTTATTTACTATGCTGTTTAAACTACTTTCAAGCGTTTCAATTAAAATAACTTTAGGTTTATACTTGGTAAGATTAGCTGATTTTAAAACTTTAAAGTCAAGCCCTTCAACATCAATGGTCAAAAAATCTATCTGCTGACCAACTTTTAAGTTCTTATCCAAAATATCCGACAAGGTACTGGTTGTAAGTTTTTTCTTTTCAATGATTTTATAGTTATTTAATCCGTCTTTTTTCTCAGCTTCTAATTTCGAAAAGGTATTGATTGCTGGTTCATTAAAGCTATAATAAGTAAGTTCTTCCCGGGTATCGGAGATGGGGCATTCAATGTTTATATCCTTGGGCCTGATTTTGTTAAAGGCTTTCATACTGCCGGGCATGGCATCAATATTAATTCCATTCCATCCTTGTTTATAAAAAAGATAAGTATTCGAAAACCTTTTTGGGTGATGTGCGCCAATGTCAATAAAAAAACCGTCCTTCTTATCATTAAACATTCTTCTTAAAATCATATCTTCTCCTTCCTGAGAGTACGACTTAACCGAATATCCATCAATATGATTATTTTTAAAATCCACAATTTTCAAATACTGTGTTTTAGATAAGATTGTTTTTAAAAAATGTGTCATAATTTTTTTTAATTTAAGAAAATCCAACGAAATCAAATTCTTGTCAAGTAGTTTTGTAAATATTAAAACCTTCAATATTTACATTTACAAGTGTAGTTGTTCAAACTCCTTTTTTGTTTCTAAAGTGTCTTTATAATTGATACTAGCCCTTAAATTATCAATTAATGTTTTTGATGATATACCTTCTATGATATTATCTGGGTCAAGTGTTTTTAATAATCTTTGTATTTCTACTTTTAATAGTTCTGTTTCTTCTTCTAAACTAGAATTATTGAAACTTTCGGGTTCAATTAGATCTAAGAGTGTATTTTTCTGACCAACTATTAATTCATGAATCAATTTACGTGCATGTAAAGGGGTTCCTTTCTTTTTAAAATATGTCTTATCTATATCAACAAAAGCAAACCAATTGTAAGGTGCCATTTTTTTAATAACTTTCAAGAAAATCCTTCTAATTTTATTAGCCTTCTTAATTGAATCAGGATATCCCTCTGAAATATCAAGGAGTGCATAATTATGCTCAAGCGAATACCAGCGATAGGTATTCCTGATACGTTCAAATGACCAACCTTTGTCAATTGCTTGATCTATTTTATTAATGTATTCATCATGTGTAGAACCGATGTAATTTAAACTTGCTGGATAATTTACCAGATCGGCTGAATATATAACTACTGGGATTCCAAACAAACTCATTTCTTTCCCAACACTTGACCAAGCATTCAAAAAAACATTCGCTTCGCAAGCAATATCATAAAGGGAGATATTATCTGTAGGCCAGTTTATTTTTACATTGTTCGGTAAATTAATAAACAACTGCTCAAGTAATTTGGAATGGTCTGAACGGACAGATTCTCTTTTATTTGGAAACTCACGAGGATGGACTCGAATAAGTAAGAACAAATCATCTCTCTTTCTCGAAATTTCAATTAGTTCTTTAATCCATTCTACTTGTGTTTTAAATAGTAATGGTAAATCGGAACGATATCTTCCATTGGCTTCTCCTGCAAATCTTTCATCATAACTGCTCATTGTTGCTACTAATACTTTTTGAGAAGGTTTGATACCGAATTTCTCTCTGATATTTAACTTTTTAGTTGATTTTCTGGTTGAATATGCATCATGATGAAGCCCTTTGAATAATTCAATGAAATGATTTGTTATATGATTCAACGCTTCTTTATTCGAAGCTATATTCCTATAATTCGGCCAGAATCTAATTAGTTCTTTAAAAAAGAAGGATGCATAATTTTTAGAAATGATTAAGTTATTTTTTGCGTCGGAAATATTACCTCCTGCGTGAATATCATAAAATGGGATTCCAAGCGATGACCCAACCAAACAAAATGCATGATTGACTGAGTAATCAGATGAATATGTTACGATGGAGGTTGGCTTTTCTTTAGCAAGAATCCTTTTAGCGCAATAAAATGATATCAGGGTATTTTTAAACGCTATTAAATATTCCCTCCATTCATCATCATTAAATTCAAGATTGTTTTTTTTATGAGTAATTAAAACTTCAAATAATGCCAAACGACCTAAATAGATATTATCAATTTGAAAATCCAGATAAGTCTCTTTGGTTGTATCCTGAATAGTTTGATTTATTATTTGTTCATCTTCTGTTACATAGTAACTTTTTAAATCATAACCCTTTAAGCCAAATGTAGATTTTATTTTATTCTTATTGTGATCGCATAGTGCACAAATTTCTTTTTTGCGTTTATAGCTAGAATCTTTATTCAAACCAAAAGCGGACATAGATACACAGTATTTATCAAAAACACCTCCGCAATTAATGTAAACAATTTCAGATTTTTCAATCTGCAGGGCTTCTGCTAAAAGTGCTTCTGGGTAGGTCCAATACAGTATCGATGTGTTAGGAGAAAAAAACAGGACTTTACTCATAAGATTAAGAATTTATTGCCTTAGTTAGTAGTTATATATATGTGGTATTATTTTTTTCTGCCTATAATCCATAAATGTGATGATAATAAATTTTTCTTCAAGAAATCCTGAAAATTGTTTCTAATGTTTTCTTCTTCAGAACTCAATATTTTACTTATGAATTGTTGATCTGAAAAGTCTTCTGGGTTTTCCAGAAAAGCATTTTTTAATAAATCAACGTCAAGTTCCCCTGGGGTTGAAACTTCTACGATTTCCAAAGAACAATCTTGGAATAGTAACGCCAAAGATGATGGTGAAAAATAGTTCAAATGTTCATGGTCAATGACTTTGGCTTTTTCTTTAAGAACAAGTGTACCTAATCCATCTATACTTGGGCATGTACAGATGAATAGTCCACCCTTTTTTAACATTGATGTACAATTGAGAATAAAATCTTTGGGATTAAACAAATGTTCCATAACTTCAAAACTGACCACTACATCAATTGAATCATTTGGTAATTTTACATTTTCAATTGGTTCTTGAAATACCTCAAGATCTTTCTTTCTGCATGTTTCAGCTAAATCTGGTGTTGGCTCTACCGCAATAATTCTCTGGAAATAATTAAAGCCCTTAATCGCTTCGCAAAATGTTCCATATGCTGCCCCAACCTCTAATATAGTACCATTAATTTCATGTTTATTGCAAAAATCTATTACCTTTTGAGCTCTGGGTTTAAAAATCCGTTCTTTTCTTATCTCATCTGATGCAGGGAAAATATATTTATTCCAGAACTCATAATTCTTTGACTGCTTATAGAAGTCTGCTAATAATAGTTCGTTTGCTCTGGGGTTCATGAAGACTGTATTACATTGATTACAGATTGTATAATCAAAATTGTCTTTAATAGCCCATTCGGAATGATCATCTGAACAACAGGCCGGGCAATTCACTTTAATAAATTCATCTTTTCTAGCAAGCAGGAATTGTTTGTCGTGCTCTAATGCTGGTTCTTTCAGTTTCATTAAATCACTAGGTCGTATGTCGATTTCTTTAAATTTCATTTCTTCTGTATTTATCTTGTTTAGATTTTGGTAAGTTTACTTTTCCAAATGAAGATGGTTCTCCCCAAATATTCTGCTTCCACCATTGGTCATCCTGAATCCACCAAACTCTAGGATCTCTGAATCCATCGGCAATAGTATCAAATTCTGCTTCAGTCATATCTACATATTTCAGCCATCGTTCTAAATCTTTCCTAGGTTTTACATGATCATACTTTTTAACCATATTTACACCTTCTTCACGTGTCATATAACCTGATCTGATATCCTTGGAGGCATGATCTGTTGCTCGGCCATAGCCAAATTTAATAAACTTCATATAATCATGAATCCCATTTTCATGCATATCATCAAGGTTTGACATTGTTCTATAAGTTCTTTCAAAAGGCTCTTCGGCAAATTCAAACCCATACTCAGTTTTCATCTTATGAGCATGTTCATTGGGATCCCATTTAAAGAAATTGCCTATATATATCCCCAACGATCCTGCATCTTCAAATTCTTTATCGGAAGGCATTCTCAACCAAACAAGATCTTTTTCGATGAGCCCTTCTTTCTTCTCAATCATGTCATTTAAGGTGAATCCTCTCATGTCATGCTCAAATACTGTTCGTTTATTATACTGAATATAATCATTCGGTGAAAACATTCCTGAAATAGACCATGTTATTTCCCCCCATATAACGAGTGGGATTTTTAGTTTAACAGCAATATGCATAGGATAGGTTTTAATTCCAGCATGGGCATGCCAGTTCATATCACCCATCATCTTAAAGCCAAGTCGATTTAACTTTATTAGCGTTTCTTCACTTGGTCCGAAAATCATATGATCTGCGTTAAATACGTGCCTCATCTTGTCTAGATTTCTCTGCCCCACAGGGAGATAGTTGTTTCCATGATAAGTAACCAATAATGGTTTCATCCCATGTTCAATGGCTTTATGGACTTGATAGTAACTATCTTTGCCTCCACTAACAGGAATGATGCAATCGTAATTTCCAGTTGCAGTTTTTTTTGCCCATTCAACAAGTTCATTAAATTTATTTTCTTTAATTTTCCAAAATTCTGTCGTTAGTTCATCAAAATCTTCTTGCATTCTACAGGCACTACATACTCCTTCGTCATCTAAAATAAGATTAACTGAAACTTGTGGATAAGTACATTTCGAACAATAATGCATCTCTGAAAATTCTTTCCTTTTACTTTCCATACTATAAATTTAAGCTTGTATTTAATAATTCTAATGGTTTTCGTACGTTCAAATCTTTTTCAAATAAATATTTTTTACAATTATATACACTGTTTTCGGTGTGTTGAAAGATATTTGCTGCAGCAACAGCACTGGCGCTTGTTTTGAGCACTTCTGCAAAATGATCCCAATTTCCAGCACCTCCAAGGGCAATGGTTGGAATATTTATGCTATTACTGATATTTTCTATAAGATCTAAATCGAATCCAAGACCAGAACCATCCAAGTCCATGGAGTTTATTAAAATCTCACCAGCTCCTAATTTTTCAATTTCTTTAGCCCAGTCAAAAGGATTTAAATTAGTCTCAGTTCTCCCACCTTTATATACAATGTAAGTACCATCTTCATTTTTCTTAGAATCAATACTTACAACTACACATTGTTTTCCAAATTCTTCGGAGCATTGTTTAATAAGTTCAGGACTCTCAATTGCAGCAGTATTTAAGCTGATTTTATCTGCCCCAAGTTTTAATCTGATTCGAACATCTTCTATGGTTCTAATTCCCCCTCCGAAAGTGAGAGGCATAAAGCATTTTCCCGAAACTAATTTAATAATATCAATAATATCATTAAAAGACTCATGGTTTAAGTCATCT
Organism: Bacteroidetes bacterium HGW-Bacteroidetes-17; assembly: GCA_002840985.1. Lineage (GTDB taxonomy): Bacteria > Bacteroidota > Bacteroidia > Bacteroidales. The sequence continues at coordinate 24,899 of PHDM01000008.1, read as the reverse complement.
CTGTTCAAATCATAATAGGGGATCGGTGAAATATCAAGGTAAATTAGTTCGTCACTTGCCCAATTACTTAATCTTTGAACTGCAGCTGTTGGGGTTCCTAATAGCTGATACCGTCTAAATTTCCTACTCTGAACAATAACTCCATTGCGTAATAAAATTACCGGAATAATTCTTTTTTTTAACATAATTTAATAAAGTTTTTCAGAAGTTTCATTCCATAAAATTGACTTTTTTCAGGATGAAATTGAACTCCATGAATATTTTCGAGAGAAAGAGCAGCAGGAAATGTTATTCCATATTCTACATTTACCGTTTTAATTTCCGTTGTTTCTAACTGTAAGAAATAACTGTGAACAAAATAAAAAGTTGCATCATTCTCAATGTCCTTAAATAAAGGTGAATTGTTCATGTTTGTCAAGCTATTCCATCCCATATGAGGCAGAGGCAATTCCATATTAGGGAATTCGATAACCTTTACGTTTCCTTTAACCCATCCAAAACCAGAGTGCTCGCCATGTTCAAAGCCTTTTTCTGATAATAATTGCATTCCAACACAAATTCCAAGAAAAGGCACCTTTTTATTTAAAACATGATTATGCAAAGTGTCGTACAAGTCAAGCGAAAAAATTTTATTTGCTGCCGCACCATATGCACCAACTCCAGGTAATATAATATGCGAGCAACCATTAAAGTCTTCCTTTTTTGTGATTCTTGTAATTTCTTTTGAAAGAGATCCAACGGCATTCCATACAGATGTGAAGTTGCCCGATCCATAATCAATTATGCCAATTTTCATGTTTTAAATACCTCTTCTTTAATAATATTTATAATTCTATTTGCAGCCTCATTGTCAAATTGTTTTTTTGATCTCTTATGCATATCATATAATACTGATCTGTCATGATAAAGATCAGTTAAAATGTTTCTTAGATTATTTATACTATTATCTGAGAATTTGCCACCATTAATGGTAAGTTTTGTATCAACAAGTTCTTTTAATAAGAACCATTGATTGTCATAGTCATAAAAAGTAATGGTTGGCAAGCCCGCATAAGCAGCTTCATATGATGTTATCCCACTTGTCGTAATTAAAAGGCTAGTATTACTTAAAACATTCCACATTGAATGGTTGGTTTTTGCAAGAATAATTTCGTGTTTTTTAACTTTTCGTATTTCATTTACAATTTCATCAAATGAATGAGAATAACCTTCACCAAGCATTATCCAGAATGTGAAAGGTTCAATGATGTTTTTGATCTGTTTGATTACCTCTAAAGTTTTATTTGCTGCATCTCCGCCCCCCATTGATATGGCTATATTAAAATATCTTTTTTCTAGCCCGTATTTATATATTATTGAATGAATTCTATTGCAATTTCTTTGAATGAGTGCATATTCAAATCCTCCATATTTTTTTAAAGTTAACTTCTCTATATCTTCTGCCCAGTATTGAGTCCTATTAAAACATATATCAACAAAAGGCATTAGATTAAATACTGGTGATAACGAAATTATTTTTTTTGCATTAAATCTTATCTTATCGAATACGGATTTATTGAAATTAATGGTATCGAAAATGATAGCATCATAACTTTTTGTTAATAATATTTGATTCTCATCTTCGTAAAATAAAAATGTAATTGCTGGATTTTTTAGTAGAAGTTTTAATGAGGAATCACCAATAATACATAAGGTTATGTCAAGATTCATATTTCCCTCTATGGCATTTTCAACAAATGTTCGAGATCGAATTAAATGACCGAAACCAATTTGAGTTGATGCCTTACAAATAACTAATAGATTCATTAGTAGATCAGTTCTAGAGATAACGGTTGAAATTGCTGAATTTTTGTTTTTGCTTTTTTACCTATAACCAAATCACATTTGTCTGCGGTTAATATGTTTGAGGGTCTAACAATCAAAAGGTCCTTTTCCTGAATGATCTCATCAATTAAAATATCTCTGGCAGCATAAATTGAACGTCTGGCTCTTTTTTTTACATATTGTTCATCTTCTGCCAGTTTTGAAGTTGGTTCTTGTAACGCCTGGTATGCTCTTTTTATATCATAAACGTATTGTTTGAAAACTTCTGGCTCAGCCGCATATTTATGATCAAAACCATGCTGGTTAACATCTAACGTAATATGTTTTTCAATAAAAACAACCTCTTTGGTTAGTGCTAAACAAGCAGCAATACTTGATTGAGTATGATCTGATAATGCAACAGGAAATCCGAATTGTGACTTGAGGATACCAATAAACCCTAGGTTCATATTTTCTAATTTTGCTGGATAGGCTGAAACACAATGCATCAAAACAAGGTCACTAAAGCCCGTCTTGGTGATTTCATTTATGGTGTTTTCAATTTCCGATAATTCTGACATCCCTGTAGAAATGATAATTTTTTTTCCTTTTTCTGCAACTTTTCGAAGAAAAGAAATATTATTAAGATCTGTTGACGCAATTTTAATATATGGGGGGTTAAACTTCATCAACAAGGCTAATCCTTTTAAATCAAATACAGAAGCAGAAAAGGAAATATTTTTTGTTAATGAATAGTTTGCCAAATTTTGATAATCACTATCCAACAATTTATATCGATCCCGCATGGCCCTGACTTCTCTGATATCGTAATTTCCAAATTCGTAAATACCTGGCAGGTATAATCCTTCAGTGTTAATTATTTGCAGTTTTACTGAATCTGCATTTGCACTCACCGCAACATCAATGAGTTTAATAGCAGTATCCAAATTCCCATTATGGTTTGTCCCAATTTCTGCGATAATTTGAGGCTCTATCATATTATTTAGAATTTTGATCTTCTATTATTTGATTTGCAAACTTTGCGCAATTTTTTTCCATCGTGTTTTTGAGTATTTGCCATTCATTGGAGATTAATTTATCTTTCATCTCAGATAATTTATCAAGTGATTCCAATCTTTTTGTGAGTTCCATGAGCACATCATCTTTAAGAAGATTGATGTTCCAATCCTGCATCCCAATAGTTTCAAGCATACTAATTGCTCTTTGATCATAACTGATTTTAATGGCTGGGATATCATATGCAAGGCAGGGGAGAAAAGAATGTAACCTGAAAGTAAGATTTAATCGGGTATTCTTTAAATATGATAAGTAGGTATATACATCTTCGGTAAAGAAATAGTCGATACCTTCAAAGGTAGCAGCAAACGGAATGTCACGATGATCATGGCAAAGGAGTTTGATTTTATTATAACCTTTTTGCTTTAATATTTCTATCATTTGAAGAATCAATCCTCTGACTTCATATTGGTTCACAACAGGAATACTCATTAATGATGGAGTTCTTATTGAAATAAGTGCATCTGTCTTATCAGAGTCATTAACTGGCACATTGTGTTGAGGAATTTCATTCATAAAAAGGGTTGGACAGCCTCCAAGAATGTTTTCGCAACCTAATTTATCGATATATTCTTTTGTAGCTTTATCTCTTGAAAGAGAAATAAATGCTTTCTTGTTAAGCATGCTGATTTTGTCATCTGTCATTACATCAGTTCTGTCAACAAGTTCTAAGTTTTTGTTGTAAATTTTTCCACGGGCCAAACTAAATACCATAATTGGCACATCAAGTGCTTTTAGAGCTGTGGGGTTAACATCTAATTCGCCATTTTCATATAAATTACCACCACCAATAATCAAACCGTGGCCAAATTGGTTAATTTCATATACTGTTTGCGAAGTTAATCCTGATTTTCTTTGGCTCTCGTATTTCCCGGTGGCAGGAAGCGAAATTAGGTTTACATTCTGTTGAAACGATTTTCTAATAAAATGCTTTAATGCTAAAAAAATAACATCATTTCCAATATTAAAACCTTTAGGTCGAATACAATATATATTTATCATGCAGTAATCTTTTTATATAGTTTGACTAAATCTTCTGTTGTTGGATTGTTTATTTGGCTTAATGCATCTGCAATTTGTGTGATTATAAGGTAATCTTCTGGAGTATCTACCACTAGCCTAACATTATGATCATTTGAATTCCCATAATCGATATTAAGAAAATTAAATGTTTTCAGGTTTTCATAAAAATAAGAAGTGATATGTTCCTTTTGAGTGTTTGAATGAAAATATTTATAATGATCCAAATATGTTTGAGCCCTTAATATTTCAACACTAATACCATACGGGAACGATCTTACAGCTAAATTGGTGACAAATTCGAGATTATCAATTTCTAATCTTTTAAATCCCTCTTCGATTAATTCTCTTTGAGGGAAAGGACTATCACCATTAACCCTAGCAAAAATATCAATCTTAAATTGTTCTAAACAATTTTTTACCCTTAGTGCAACATTATCACAATCTCCGCGATAAAATTGAATTCCATATTTATTTGCAATTTCAATTAATGGATCATCAACTTCTCTGTTAGTTGTTGCCAATACAATTTTGTAATGCTTTTGGGGCATCAAGGAAGTAATGCACCATTCTATCAGTGTTTTATTTCCAAGTTTCTTTAATGCTTTATTTGGAAATCTTGTCGAATCTAACCTAGAAAGTATTATTACCGCTTTGTTTGTTATCATAGAATTGCATGACTATAAATTCTTTTTATCGAAAAAATATTCGTAAGTGGAATTTAGTACTTATACTTAATTATATAATAAATTAATTTTTTTCTTTCCTATTTCCTGACTTATTTAAAAGCTTGCTATAATACGAAGTCGTAATAATAAGTTATTATTTGAAATTAAAAAATATCTAAAAATGGATCTTTTTACTATCCATTTCTAATTAATGATGAGCAAAAATAGTAATATTTTAGTATCAAAAGCCATTAAGCCTTCATGTAAATTCGGCAAATAACATTAATGAATGTATATTATGCTAATATTGAATTATTTTTTTTAGTAATGTTTAATTTAGGCGTTAACCTTGTTTAATTTTTATTTTTCCATACCAATGACATCCCGAATGACAATATTTCGTTAAACATTTTTTTATTAAAAAGGTAGTTTAATAGCAAATAGGCAATTGCGCCTACGAATATTTGAATAAAAAATATAAGGAGATTAATGCCAAATTGAATTTGAATGAGATATACCAATATTCCCATTATTATTGAAAACCCGGTTGCAGGCAACACATCCATGAAAACCTCCCTAAACTTATATCCGATAAAAGGCCGGGAAAAATAGAAATATACCACAAAAACAATCAGTTCGTGAAGAACGGTTGAGGCTACCAGTATTTTGAGACTTAAGTGAAATAGTATAGCCGCACCTAAAAATGCCAAAAAAACTACATTAGAAAAAATGGTCATTCTAACCATAAAATTTATTTTCCCAATCGGAAAAACATAGCTGCTGGTTGCACCTCTAAGCACCAAAAACAATGCAGCTAGCGAAATCATATGAAGATAAAACAGACTTGGCATCCATTTTTCAGTCAGGAAAATTTTAATAAAGGGTTCTCCAATAATCATAAAGCCAAGGATGGCAGGAAAAGAAAAAAGAGCAGTTATTTTTACATTGGTGCGTACTGCATTTTTTAATCGTGGAAAATCATCTTTAATGATAGATTGTACAGAAAGCGTAACACCTTGAATTGGAGTGGAAATGAATTCGGTTATCTTTCCTTGAAATCTTTGGGCCTGGGTAAAAAATCCAACATCTGAAATCGTAAAGAGTTTACCAATAACTATTGGAATGAAATTTTGATTTACAAGCGTAAGAATCCCAACAAATAATAATTTAGATCCAACTGAATATAATTCTTTAAAAGATTGAATGCTAAAACTTAAATTAGGACGCCATTTGTTAATGATCCATAATAATAAGGTTCTAATCAGATTTTCGGATAAGGGCATGGAAACAAGTGCCCAGACTCCAAACCCATTTGCCGCCATTCCTATCCCAATAACAATGGAGATGAAAATGGAAATGAAATTTAGCTTGGTAATGGTTTTGAAATTGATGCGCTTTTCAAAAATAACGAGATGGATCATTCCCATCGCCGATAAAATCAGGTTGAGTCCTAAAACTCGGGCTATGAGCGTGAGCCTGGGTTCGTTATAAAATTCGGAAATGTAAGGGGCTCCCCAAAAAATTAATAAGTAAAAAACAATACTAACCCCAATATTAAAGTAAAAAACAGTATTATAATCATTCTGTGTCACCCCGGTCCCTTTTTGAATAAGTGCCGCTCTAAATCCACTATCAATAAAGGCCATTGAAATTCCAATAAATATGGTCATCAATCCAATTAAACCATAGTCATCGGGCAATAAAATCCGGGCAATATAAATCAGGGATATAAACTGCAATAATTGCCTACCTCCCTGATCAAGAAATTTCCAAATGATGCCTGTAGCCGCCTTATGCTTAAGATTGTTCGATATTAATTCATCCATATTTGTACTATGGGTTTATTAGCTTAATTATTATTCAAAATCGAATTCACAAAAGTCGTAACCTTTTGTTCTTTATAGAAAACATTATAAAGTTCGGAAATGATATGGAAATTATCCAATGCATGTTTTTTAGAGATTTCTTCACAAAAAACATTCACGGCAATTCGGCCCTCCAGCAATACCTGATCTGAAATGTCTTTGGTTAAAAAGCCTTTACCTATCAATAATCCCATCGTTCGGTTTCTGGAAAGGTCGTTTAAAGCGGTTAAGCCAAAATCACCAAAACCGCAATAGTTGAATAGGGTTTCTTCTTTACCGCCAAATTGTTTCAAAATCCCGCGCATTTCCTGAAAAGCATTGGTTAATACCATAAACCGCAGGTTGGGCGAATTATAATGTGCATCCACAATCCCCATCACAATGGCATAAATATTTTTAAGTATGCTGATGAGTTCAACGCCAAGAATATCCTGAGAATAATCAAGGTGTATGTTGGTCCCTTTAAATAATTCTTTGATGGGTGGTGCGAGGTCGATATCGTTCATGCCTAGTGTTAAACCGGTATGGAAGTTATTAATAATGTCTCTGGCAAAGCTTGGTCCCTTTAAGGTTGCAAGTGGATTGTTAGTGATATCTTCGAGACCTTGTATTATTGTTCTTCTATCGTCGCCAAATCCTTTGGCCAGATTAATTAAAATCGCCTTTTCATTGATTGAGTCTTTGTTTTTTTGAATATAATTTAATACTACCGAGGAAGGCAGGGCGATAAAAATGAGATCGCTATCTTTAAGCACTTTAACATCTGAAGTGGCAACAATATTATGATTAAGAGGAATAAATGGGAAATATTTATTGTTTCGGTGGACTGTGTTTATGGATTCAATAACCTCTTCTTCAATGGATAATAAATAGATTTTATCCGGTATTTTTGAGGAGACAGAATTTGCCAGTGCAGTAGCAATAGATCCTGAGCCAATAAAGGTAATTTTATTCGAATTCATGTTTGTGGTTTTTAGGCTAATTTTTATTTTAAAGCAATCATTTCAATTTATCAATCTCTTAATGCCATTTTTTAGAATCGCGACATGAAAATTAAGCAGTAATCCAAGTTTGTAATTTCCCAATTTCAAATAAGTCAACATTTGTGCAGTATGAACATCATTGAGGATTTCAACAGTTTTTATCTCAACAACTACTTTTTCTTCAACCAACAAATCTATTCTATATCCATGGTCAAGTTTAACCTCTTTATAAATGATAGGCATCGGTTTCTCTTTTTGAACCTTTAATCCTGATTGTTTTAATTCATAGTACAAACATTCCTGATAAGCTGATTCCAATAAGCCCGGGCCCAAATGTTTATGAACCTCGATGGCGCAACCAATTATAATTTTCGATAATTCATTCTCAGTCATAATAAGTTCTATTCTTTGGAACTTTGTGTTCATTTTGTGATTCTTCGTGGAATAAAAATTACACAAAGTTACACTAAGAAGACACCAAGTTGCTCAAAGGTAAAATAAACTCAAGATATTCAAATCACGATGAATTAGTATTTAAAAGGGTTAATAAACCAATTTTCTCTGTGAAACTTTGCGTTTACTTTGAGGTCCTTTGTGGAACAAAAATTATACAGAGTTGCACCAAGGTACTTTGAACATCATTAAAAGCTTAGTCAATAATAATGTGTGTAGAGGGTTTTATCCCATCTAAAAAATACAAAGAACATTCTTTTTGCGAAAGTAATCAAATCTTAACCTTTTTTAATCTTTTTCAAATTAGAAATACTCGCATTTAAATCAAAACCAATCAGGATGACCATTGCCACAAAGTAGATCCAGAGCATTATTATAATCAGGGTTCCGATCGATCCATAGAGTGTATTGTATTTTGAAAAGTTTTCGATATAATAATTAAACCCGAATGCCAATAAGATAATCAGGAGTGTTGAAAGTGTTGCACCGGCTGAAATGAACCTAAATTTTTGTTTTTTTGACGGCCCTAAATAATATAAGAATGAAATGGCAAAAAAGAATACAATAATAGTAATAAACCATTTGGTGAATTGTAAAGTCAGTAATTTAAATCCACTCTTAATCCAATCTAATTCAACAAAATAAGTGATGAGCGAATCTCCTCCGATCAGAAACGCAATTCCTATTATAACCAGAGATGATAGGATCAATACCAGAAAAACAGAGATCAGTTGTTGCTTAAAAAATGAACGGGTGGCAATGGTATGATAAGTTTGATTAAATGCATCGATGAGGCTGTTGATACCTGTTGTTGAAAAAAACAGGGCCATAAAAAATCCAAATGAAAGCAAACCACCTCTTGGTCGTGTGATAATGTCATTGGCAGTACCAATTACCAATTCATGTGTTGAAGTGGGAAGGATATCTTCCAGCAAGGCGAACAAAGTGTCATCAAAATGGGGGATAGGTAAGTAAGGTATGATCGTGAAAAAAAATAGAATAGAGGGGAATAATGCAATAAAAAAGTTAAAAGCTACTGCAGAAGCTCTGAGATTAATACTCCCTTTAATTAAACCCTTAAAATAGAAGCCAAGTACCCGACTAAATGGGATGCCATCAAAGCCCGGAAGCACAAACTCCAGGGCTAAATCACGTAGTTTATAAATCTGATCGGTTAATTTCATTCTTTGATAGCTTTCAGGCTCAAATCCAGACTTTTTATGTGATGGGTTAAGGCCCCGACAGAAATAAAATCAACGCCGGTTTCAGCATATGATCTTATGTTTTCACTGGTTATTCCTCCCGATGCCTCAGTCTCAAATCGACCATTTATTTGTGCTAATGCCTTTTTCATATCTTGGGGAGTGAAATTATCAAGCATGATCCGATCAATGCCCCCATGGCTAAGAACCTGTTGCAGTTCGTTAAAATCACGAACCTCAATTTCAATTTTTAAATCTTTCGATTTGTCTTTTAGATATTTGTGACAAGCTTCAATTGCTTTATCAATTCCACCTGCAAAATCGATGTGATTATCCTTAATCATGATCATGTCGTAGAGGCCCATGCGGTGATTCTCTCCACCGCCTAAGCGAACTGCTTCCTTCTCTAAAATCCTTAAATTCGGAGTGGTTTTTCGTGTATCAAGTATCCGGGTATTTGTTCCTTGAGTTAGTTGAACAATTTTGTGTGTAGCAGTCGCGATCCCACTCATGCGTTGCATAAAATTTAAAGCCAAGCGTTCCGCTGATAAAATTGAAATTGACTTTCCGGTTACGGTAAAAATTTTGTCTCCAACATTAATGACATCTCCATCTTTTTTTTCAGGAATGAACACGAGATGTTCATCAACCGTTTTAAAAACTTTTTCGGCAACTGATATTCCCGCAATAATTCCTGCTTCTTTGGCGATCAAGACTGCCTTTCCCAAGGCTTGAGCAGGGATTGTAGCCAAAGAAGTATGATCTCCTTCCCGGATATCTTCAATTAAGGCGTTTTTTATAATTGTATCAATAGTCATGCTATGGTTTGATTTCTTGGATCTGAATTTTCTGAATCAAGAAAGATGCTCCTCCTTTCTTTATTTCTACAAAAAAATTAAAGGATTGTTTTTCTGATTTATACTCGATAATTGAATAGAATTCGTTTTGATTTTTCGATTGACTTTTAACTAATTTAATTTCTTTTGCCGGTTGATCTTTAAAAAATTGGTCAAGGATTTTTCGTGACTGTGTTTTGCTGTATTTACCATTCGCACCGGGAATGTTCAAAATAATTGAATTTTCGCAATAGTCATAGATGGTTTTGGTGTCGGTAGTTTTGATCGCATCGCTTATTGCATTGAGCTCGCTCGTCTGACTATAAAGACCAGGAACCACCAATAATAAGATAATGATTAACAAGAAGGATTTAATCGTTTGCATAATAATGAATATTATTTTAATGAATTGATTAAAAATAATCAGGCCCATTCTAATCCAAGAATGATACCGTTATTTGTTAAAAACAAAACTTTGAACAAAATTAACAAATTACTAAAAATAATTGCTATTTTGGTAGCTATGGTTTTGTATTTTTGTCAAATAGAAATTTCCGATCATGAAACACCTGAATTATATTACAATCATTAGCTTGTTAGTCGCGGGTTTAACGATCGCCGCCTGTAATAATACCGTGTCTCAAAAAAACGATAAAAAAACTACAGAGGAAGCATCAAAAGAGGCACCTAAGGATGTTGACTTGAAAGAACAATCGGAGAGTTTTGATAAATCAATGGATAATATTAACGATGCCATGGATTTAGCAAGGGTCCTGAATGAAAAAATTCAGATTGTAGAAAAACAATTTGAAACCGGACAGATTAACCGTGAAAAAGCCGATCAGTTAATAAATGACCTTAATCAAAGATATTCAAAAGCAACCGGGGAAGAGGATGAATACTCAATCGGGGTTTTTCCAACCTGGCTTACCGACATGAATATTACAGAACCCCAAGGATTGACCTTTAATACCTCTGATTCATATCTTACCAAAGAAGAGAATCTGCAGGACGGGTATAATTCGGCGTTGTTTATTTATACCGGTACATATCAGCAAGCAATGGCCGAAGCTAAGAGAATTGCTGAACAGGCAAATATTCCATTAAGCGAGTCGTATCAAAAAGCAAAAGATTTAGCTGATAAGTTAGGTAAAGAAATCGAAGGAATTGAAGGGGTGACTTATCTAAATTATAAATTTGGAGATGGAAGCTTTGATGGAAAGTATAAAATTTCCTTAAGTGTTGATAAATCGGGTAAGCTTACCATGCATGTGGTTGACGAGAAAATGAAGAATGCCCGTAAAGAAGCAACCGGATTACCTAAATATTAAATAATAAAATGAATATTATAGTCACCGGGGCCAGCAAGGGTATCGGATTTCAGACGGTATTAAGATTGAATGACAATCCCCGGAATAAACTGGTTGCAATTGCCCGTAACAGTGACCTTTTAACCGATTTGAAAAAATCGGGTAAATATCCTGAAAACATTCATCCTATTCCGTTCGATTTGAAGGATTTCTTTCGATATAAATCAGAATTATTGAAAAACATCCTACGAACAATCAAAAATGTGGATGTATTGATTAACAATGCAGGTCTTTTAATTAATAAAAGTTTTGAAACCCAGAATGAAGAAGATTTTAATCTTCAGATGGAAATTAATTTTAAAGTACCTTTTATGCTTACCCAATTACTTCTTCCTTATTTTAATCCGAACGCGCATGTGCTAAATATAAGCAGCATGGGTGGTGTTCAGGGGAGTGCTAAATTCACCGGACTTTCAGCCTATAGTTCTAGTAAGGCCGCTTCGGCGGTTTTAACTGAATGCCTGGCGGAAGAGCTTAAGGATAAGGAGATCAAATCAAATTGCCTTGCTTTGGGAGCAACCCAAACAGAAATGCTGGCTGAAGCGTTTCCAGGGTACACAGCTCCTGTAATGGCTGCAGATATGGGCAAGTATGTTGCAGACTTTGCGATATCGGGTCATAAATATTTTAATGGGAAAATTCTGCCCGTAGCCTTAACAACTCCTTAAATTTTATTGAATGAGTACTATTAAAAATATAATAGAACATCCGGGTAGGATAGATAAAATTGAGAACGATAAGATCACGGTGACGATTCTATCACAATCGGCATGCTCAACCTGTCATTCAAAATCGATGTGTACTGTTTCCGAAATGGAAGAGAAAACCATTGAAATTAAAAATCATGAAGAATTAGAGTATAAGGTGGGCGAACAAATTACGGTCTACATGAAAAAATCATTAGGGACCTGGGCCGTTATGTTTGGTTATTTTTTCCCATTTTTGCTTGTGATTGTTTCATTAATTACCCTCATCTTGATCACCGGTAATGAAGGATTATCAGGCTTAATATCTCTAGGGCTTTTACTTCCTTATTATTTTGCGCTTCACAAGTTAAAAGATAAGTTTAGCCGTACCTTCGAGTTTAGCCTGAAACCTTAATTTAACCTCAGTTCGATTTAAACATTTCTTATGAAACTGGTTGAGTATGTCTGAAGTTTTAGCCCTTTGAGCTAATTTGACGTTAGATATTAGACGTTAGATTCTAGACCTTCATGTGTTATTGCTCGTGGCTTGTCTGTCTCGTGTCTTGAGTTGTCTAAAATCTAATATCAAGCATCTAACATCCATTTTCAGTTTAAGCGATAGGATTCTTACCCTAATTCATGCTGGAACAAGCATCTTTTCTTAAACACTTTCTAAATTACTGATTTTAGGACAATTTAGAAGTTTTCTAAACAAATTCAGAAGATCATCAATATCAGTATCTTTCAACGATCTAAATTCAATATGATAATCGTGTTTAGCCGTAAATAACAGACAGTCAGTAACATGGGCGTGGTTTCAAAAAATCCAAAAACACATCATTGTTTCGTATTTGTTTCTAATTTTGCATCGCGTTAAGATTCAACCTGATTGACCAGAATCAAATTAATAAAAAAGGAGCAAACGTGAACGATATTATCATTTATGCAGTCATATTCCTCGGTGTTGTAGGTGCTGCATCTGCAGTAATTTTATATTTCATCGCACAGAAATTCAAAGTAATCGAGGATCCCAAAATTGATGAAGTAGAAGGTGCGTTACCTGCCGCAAATTGCGGTGGTTGCGGTTTTCCGGGTTGTCGTGGTTTTTCCGAGGCCCTGGTTAAATCGGTTAATGAAAAACAATCGATCGAAGGTTTAAGTTGCCCGGTAGGAGGAAATGATGTAATGGCTAAGGTTGCCGCAATTTTAGGAATTGTTGCCGAAGAAAAAGAACCTCAAATCGCGGTTATCAGATGCTCCGGTTCAAAGGAAAATGCACCAAAAAAGATCAATTATGATGGTCCTGCCACTTGTGCATTCGCCCATAATTTATCATCGGGTGAAAGTGGATGCCCTTACGGATGCTTAGGTTGTGGCGATTGTGTAGCGGCCTGTAAATTTGATGCCATTTATATGGATGAGGTAACCGGTTTGCCCGTTGTTAAAGACAATTGTGTTGCCTGTGGGGCTTGCGTTATTGCATGTCCTCGTGATATTATCGAGTTACGAAATAAAGGTAAAAAGGACCGTAGGATTTTTGTTTCATGTATGAACGAAGAAAAAGGCGGTATTGCTAAAAAGAATTGCAGTGTTGCCTGCATCGGATGTAGCAAATGTTTTAAGGTTTGTCCTTTCGAAGCCATCACCATGAACAATAATTTAGCTTATATCGATTATGAAAAATGTAAGCTATGCAGAAAATGTGTACTCGAATGTCCTACGGGTGCAATACATGAACTTAACTTTCCACCTCGTAAAGAAAAAGTTGCTGAGGTTGAAAGTAATGTTGAGCCAAAAATTGAAGTTAACAAAGATCAATCACTAGATACAAAAGAGTAATTCTCTTAACTTGAAAATACTGGAGGATAAAGATTTTGAAAACATTTAAAATTGGGGGCGTTCATCCGCCCGAAAATAAATTATCAACTGACAGGCCGATCGAAGTTTTAGCGATTCCTGCTCAGGTGATCATCCCATTATCGCAAAGCCTTGGTGCTCCTTCTGTTCCTGTTGTGAATAAAGGGGATGCCGTTAAAGTGGGTCAGTTAATTGCCAAAGGGGAAGCCTTTATTTCATCAAATATTCATTCTTCCGTTTCCGGAAAAGTGCTTAAGATTGATGAAGCCATGGATCAGAGCGGATACCGAAGACAAGCCATATTTATTACCGTTGAAGGTGACGAATGGATGGAAGATATCGATCGGTCAGCTGAACTCAAAAAGGAAATTACGCTTACAAAAGAAGAAATCGTAAGCAAAGTTAAAGAACTTGGAATCGTTGGCCTTGGCGGGGCAACTTTCCCATCACATGTTAAGTTGATGGTTCCAACCGGAAAGAAAGCTGAAGTCTTGATTTTAAACGGTGTTGAATGTGAACCTTATCTTACAGCCGATCATCGCCTGATGCTGGAGAAAGGGGAGGAGTTGATGGTTGGGATTAAAATCCTGATGAAGGGCTTGGACGTAAAAAGAGCAGTTATTGGTATTGAAAATAATAAATTGGATGCCATCGGGCATCTCAAAAATATAGCGAAAGATTTTGACGGGATAGAAGTTGAAGCTCTAAAAGTACAATATCCTCAAGGTGGTGAAAAACAGTTGATTGATGCGGTTCTTCGCCGACAAGTACCATCCGGTAAACTTCCAATTGAAGTAGGAGCAGTGGTTCATAATGTTGGAACGGCCTTTGCCGTTTACGAAGCTGTTCAAAAAAACAAACCTTTATTCGAAAGAGTTGTTACCGTGACCGGTAAAAATGTGAAGAATCCGGGCAATTTTATGGTACGTGTTGGTACTTCCATAAACGAATTAATCGAAAAAGCCGGTGGCTTGCCCGAAGATACGGGAAAAATTGTAAGTGGCGGGCCTATGATGGGTAAAGCACTTAATTCTGTTGATGTTCCTGTAGTAAAAGGAACTTCAGGCATTCTATTATTTAAGGAAAAAGAGGCCCGTCGCGTTGACCCAACCAATTGTATTCGTTGTGGAAAATGTATTACTGTTTGTCCGATGGGATTGGAGCCCGTATTACTTGCTCAATATGCAGAGCTTGAAATGTGGGAAAACGTGGAAGCTGAGCGTGCTTTAGATTGTATCGAGTGTGGATCATGCCAGTACACTTGTCCGGCAGGCCGGCCATTACTTGATTATATCAGGCTTGGAAAATTCAGGGTAGGTCAAATCATTAGAAACAGAAGTAAAAAATAAGATATGAATTTACTGACGTTATCAGGATCTCCGCACGTACACGGGGATAGTTCAACAAAAAAAATCATGTATGGTGTGGTTATCGCCATGATTCCTGCAATGCTTGTTTCCATTTATTTCTTTGGACTGGATGCAATTCGGGTTACATTAATTTCGGTTATAGCCTGTCTCATCGTTGAGTGGGCGATCCAGAAATATTTGATTAAGGGTCCTGTTACCATCACAGATGGTTCGGCCATCGTAACGGGTGTTTTGCTTGCATTTAACGTTCCGAGCAATTTACCGATTGTAATCATCATCATCGGTGCCATTGTTTCAATCGGTATTGCAAAAATGTCGTTTGGCGGTTTGGGAAAAAATCCATTTAATCCGGCTTTAGTGGGTCGTGTTTTCTTGCTTATTTCTTTTCCGGTTCAAATGACAACCTGGCCAAAACCTGCCGCATTATTCAGTGGATTAACCGATGCTGTTACCGGGCCAACCCCGTTGGGGCATTTAAAGGAGGCTGTGAAAGCTGGTCGAACCGTACAAGATGTTTTAGAGAATGGGTCAAGTTGGGTGATGGATGGGGTTAATTATTCCTATCAAATTCCGGGATATGTTGATCAGTTGATGGGCAATATGGGTGGTTCTCTCGGTGAGGTATCGGCCATTGCGCTAATATTAGGGGGTATTTATATGCTTTACCGTAAAATTATAACCTGGCACATCCCTGTAGCTTACATCGGATCAGTAGTGGTATTTAGCGGGATCCTTTGGATGATTAATCCTGATATTTATGTGAACCCAGGATTTCATCTGGTAGCCGGAGGATTAATGTTAGGTGCGATTTTCATGGCAACGGATATGGTATCGTCGCCCATGTCGTGGAAAGGGCAATTAATTTTTGGGCTAGGTTGTGGAGTACTCACCGTTATCATCCGGATTTGGGGAGCATATCCCGAAGGCGTTTCCTTTGCGATCCTGATCATGAATGCTTTCGTTCCGCTAATTAACAGAGGCCTTAAGCCAAAGCGATTTGGAGAAACCGCGAAATGAATGACAATTTTCAAATGATAATTTTTGATTATGTAAAAATCAGGAATTAAAAATAATCAATAAAAAATAAATATAGTGGAAGCTCAATTAAAAGTCAGGACCAAGAATTTCGCACATGATTGTGTCAAATTAGCAATTGTACTTCCTTCAACAGATTTAGGCAGACATATTGGCCGTCAATTAATTAGGAGTGCTACTTCAGTTGCTGCAAATTATCGGGCAACCTGTATCGCTCAAACAAAAAGGAGCTTTATCTCTAAGTTGAGTATCGTTATCGAAGAAATAGATGAGTCAAATTTTTGGCTTGAGTTTTTAAAAGAAGAAAAAGTTATTGATTCGACAAAAGTGGGTATGCTTATAAATGAATCGGATGAACTTACTCGTATCTTTATTTCTTCCAGAAAGACTGCTGAAAAAAATATTCTATCTGAGGATATCGTTAATTATGAAAAAAGAAAAGAAGACGATTAAAAATAGGCGATAAAAAATCAACAATAAAAAATAGTCATTAAACATTTAGAAATAATCATTAGACATTATAAAATAATCATTTAAAGAAATGGCTAATAAAAAAGAATCTTCATTTAAAAATATGCTGATTACATTGCTTGTAATCACTGTTGTTGCCGGATTAGCGCTTGGAGGAGTATACAATGTTACAAAGGAACCAATTGCGCTTGCAAAAAAGGCTAAAGCCGAAGCAGCTATTAAAGCTGTAATTCCGGAATTTGATACCCTTCAGGTTTATAAAGTTGCACTGGAAGATGGAACCGACTCGTTGGTTTTTAATCAGGGCTACAAAGATGGACAGTTGGTTGGAACGGCCATTGAGACTTTCTCAAAAAATGGGTACGACCCAACACCTGTAAGAATTATGGTTGGATTTTCTGCTACTGGTGAAATCATTAATTCAGAGGTAATTGAGCAAAAAGAAACTCCCGGATTGGGCAGCAAAATGGCATCGGATAAGTTTAAAAATCAGTTCAACGGTAAAAATCCGGCCGACTTTATGCTTAAAGTTAAAAAGGATGGTGGAAATGTTGATGCCATCACTGCTGCAACCATTAGTTCAAGGGCATATTGCGAGGCACTTCAAAAGGCTCATAGTACTTATCTTAAAGATGGAGGATCGAAATAATGAATCATGTAGCTAATTTTACAAAAGGGCTTCTTAAAGAAAATCCAGTATTTGTTTTACTTTTGGGGATGTGCCCGACTTTAGGGGTTACTTCAACAGCGGTGAACGGACTTGGAATGGGTTTGGCAACCACCTTTGTTCTGGTTTGTTCAAATATTGTGGTGTCGTTGGTTAAAAATCAAATTCCTGATAAAGTACGGATCCCGGCATTTATCGTAATCATTGCTTCTTTCGTAACCATCGTTGAGCTAAGTATGCAAGCGTTCGTTCCGGCTTTGTTTGAGTCATTGGGTTTATTTATTCCTTTGATTGTTGTAAACTGTATTGTATTAGGAAGAGCTGAGGGTTTTGCTTCAAAAAACAATGTGTTTTCATCAGCACTAGACGGATTGGGAATGGGATTGGGTTTTGCTTTGGCATTGACAATTCTGGGATCGGTTCGTGAAGTACTTGGAAATGGGTCTTTTTTCGGAATGAGATTTATGGAAGGGGATGCTATTTTGATTTTTGTACTGGCACCGGGTGCATTCATCGTTTTGGGTTATCTGATAGCCCTTATTAATAAATTAAGAAAAACAGCTTAATCTATTCATTATGGAATATATTCTCATATTAATAAGTGCCATATTCGTAAGTAATATTGTACTGAGCCAGTTTCTGGGCATCTGCCCGTTTTTAGGTGTTTCAGGCAAAGTATCCACTTCTGTTGGAATGGGCGCGGCCGTATTGTTCGTAATGACTATTGCTACAATGGTCACCTGGCTGATCCAGCATTATATCCTCATTCCATTTGGGATCACCTTTTTACAAACCATATTCTTTATTCTCGTCATTGCTGCTTTGGTGCAAATGGTTGAACTTATTTTGAAGAAAGTAAGCCCTCCTTTATATCAGGCTTTGGGAATATTCCTGCCATTGATTACCACTAATTGTGCTGTTTTAGGGATAGCCATTCAAACCGTTGCAAAAGACTTTGCTTTGCTTCCGGGAGTCGTTTTTGCCATTGCCAATGCAATTGGATTTTCACTGGCCATGATCATTTTTGCCGGTATCCGTGAGCATTTGGTATTGATGAAAGTTCCTGCCGGAATGAAAGGCGTGCCTATTGCCTTGGTAACAGCTGGAATTCTTGCAATGGCATTTATGGGCTTTTCCGGTTTGGTATAATAATTTTCGATTTTCAATTTTCGATTTTTGATTGAAGAAAGTTTTTCATTCTGAGGTCAGATCAGAATCTTTTTTTGGTTAAGTTTGTGATGACGATCAGTGTTTAGTAAAACTGGCTTTATCAAATTCTTGGTTAACATGCATTATTAAAGAAACAATAATCATTTATCAATCAAAAATAAACATTCAAAAATAATCATTCACCAATGCATCAGCCCATCATCGAAATCAATAACATACCCGTTTACCAGAAAAACATTCTGATTTTGAGCAATGTAAGTTTTCAGATTTTTCCCGGGGAGCATGTATATCTGATTGGGCGAACAGGAAGTGGGAAAAGTAGTTTGTTGAAAACTTTGTATGCCGACATTCCTGTTATGGACGGCCATGCGGTTGTTGCCGGATATAATTTGCGAAGACTAAAAGATAAAGAAGTTCCGTATTTGCGAAGGAAATTGGGAATTATTTTTCAGGATTTTCAACTCCTGATGGATCGTTCGGTAAACGAAAATCTCATCTTTCTGATGAAAGCCAGTGGCTGGAAGGATAAACGGGAAATGCAGGATCAATTGCAAGATGTGTTAGTGAAAGTTGGATTGGGGACCAAAGGCTTTAAAATGCCAAATCAGTTGTCGGGCGGAGAGCAGCAACGAGTTGCAATAGCAAGGGCTCTAATCAATAATCCTGAGGTGATCCTGGCCGATGAACCCACCGGAAATCTCGATCCGGAAACCTCATTCGGAATTGTTCGATTGCTTAAGGAAATCAGTGAATCCGGAAAATCGGTTTTAATGGCAACCCATAATTATTCTTTGATCGAAAAATATCCTTCACGCATTTTGAAGTGTGAAGATGGGAGAGTTTATTCCTCAACCTAAAAGGCCAATAATTATTTCAGCATTTTTTTTGTTCGAATATATGATTGGGAGGTGTTTCATCCGCTCATCTATAAGAAGTTTAGAAAATTCCTGATCCTTTACCTTCTTAACCAAGGCTAAGATTTCATTAGGTTTTTCAGCCGTAAGGCAGAGGATATGAAGCCGACTCCCATCAAGCATTTTTTCATTTGCAATGCAAAACCTGCCATAATTAAGGGCGTACAAAAGCTTCAATTTAAGGCCGGTCGATTGAAAGGTGAACATTAAATTCATTTGTGCATCTTGGATCAACTTTATCAGTTCCTGGTTGTCCGGGTTTTTGATCATGCTGATATGCGGATATTTCGAGACCAAGTGGATCAATTGTTTGTCGGGATTAAACCCGGCAATTTTCAATGGATAATCCGTTTTGCTAAAAACTTTCTTTATCAAAAATCTAACGGCTTTTGCATTTTCTGCAACGCTCAAATTCCCATGATATAAAGCATAATCACCTTTACCGTGAATAATTCCGGGTTCATCTCCGGGATAAAAGCCAGGCAATAAAATTACCTTTTGATTGAGAAAAAAATCCTGTAAATAATATTTATCCTTATCGGTAATCGCGAGAATAATATTCGCGTGCCTGATAAT
Organism: Bacteroidetes bacterium HGW-Bacteroidetes-17; assembly: GCA_002840985.1. GTDB lineage: Bacteria > Bacteroidota > Bacteroidia > Bacteroidales. Next base: position 4,876 of record PHDM01000008.1, on the reverse strand, counting down.
TGGCTGGTAAAATTTTAACTTAATACTTTCACAAAGGAAATAAGGCTTTTCAACTAATTTCCGGCTTGCCCAAAATAGTTGAAAATAATATTGATGCTCAATGTTGCAAGGACGGAATATCTTTAATCTTTTCGCAAGTTGAGGATGGCTTAAGAGTGAAGTGGTATGTATTCCTTCAAATAAAATGGGATAATCATTTTTTAACAGATTCTCAAGCAGTAGCTGTGATTCACGACTTTTTACGATATAGGGTTTTAAACTAAAAAATGAGTTCCAACCTGTTGTTCTGGGATAATAATTTATTGTTGTGCAAAGCTTATTCAATTCATCATCAGGAGTTAATTCATATTTATAGAAGCAATGCAAATGGATTTTAACATCCCGATCATGAAGGGCTTTAATTTTATAAAACACATCGATTACGCCCCCATAATTTGCTGGAAACGGGATATCAAACGAAATGATATTTAGGTGTTTATCCGGCATATTTGTCAAATATACGAATCAATTGTGATTTTTCATTTTCCCAATTAAGTTCTTTTGAAGCTTTTAAGGTATTGGCTTTATATTTTTTCAGTATGGCTTCATCTTTAAGTATTGAATTTATTCGGTCCGCGATATGTTTTGGGTCATGATTCCCGATGTATTCTCCGATTTCATATTTATCGATGATGCTTTTAATTTCGACCAATGGTGAACATAGAACAGGGATTCCAGCATGAATATAATCAAAAATCTTATTTGGTAAACTGAGCTGGTAATTTAAATTGGTGTTTTTATCAATGCTGATTCCTAAATCTGCATGTCGGGTGAACAGTTGCAGTTTTTCGAGCGATTGTTTGGGGATGAATTTGATTTTTTCATGTAGATTAAGGGTATTTACCTTTTGTTTTATCAAAGGAATAACATCTCCATCACCGAGGATAACAAGTATTGCATTATCAACAAAAACCATTGCTTCGGTAAGTTCTTCAAGTCCACGGTCGATGTTTAAACCCGATCCCTGAATTAAAATTATTTTTTGATTTTCGGGCAGTCCCAATTCCTTTTTTGAAAGATGGAAGGAGGTTTTATGGTTCATGGGAACATTTCGAATAACAGCAACTTTGATCCCATATTCTTTTTCAAACAATAGGGCTATGGATGAATTAACCGTAATTATTTCAGTTAATTTGGGCATTATAAATCGCTCTATGCTTTTCCAAATTCTTTTTACATTTTTTCTATCAGCAAGTTCAGGGGTCTCAGTAAAATATTCGTGACTGTCGAAAACAATTGGAATTCGTTTAAGTTTATGGATAATGAAATTGGGAAGGAGGGTATCCAGATCGTTTGAAAAAAGCACGTCAGCCGAACGAAACAACAAAAGAATAAAAAGCCGGAGATTATATTCTGCATAAAAAAACGGGCCCTTTTCAAAAAGCAATCTCATTTGATGGGTTTTGTAATCTCTTGGGGTTAGTCTTAAGCTGTTGCTTTTATGACGACCAACTAAAATGACTTCAAACCCCATTTCATGTAATGTTTGGCAACTGCGGTGCACACGCTGATCGCTAACCAAATCATTAATCACTGAAACGATTATTTTTTTCATTCCCTGGGTTTGACACGCTAATTTAAGATTTATTCGTGAAACTAATTTTTTATAATCCGCCAGTTGGCGGAGCAATAAAAAATCTAAGTGAAACGAAGGGATGGCGTCCCAAAATTTTAGGGACGCCATCCCTTCATGTATTTGAATCGATTATGTAGCCGAATTTCAATCCAAATGATTTATCTTTGACTTAATAAAATTGACCATGAATATTTTATCCGACTTTTCTTTAAAAAGCTTAAATACCTTTCAAGTTGATTGTAGAGCAAAATATTACGTGGAGGTAAAATCAGAAGCTGAGATTCAAAAGCTAATTGCTTCAGAAGTTTTCAACAATCAGGTTTTTATTCTTGGAGGAGGAAGCAATGTATTATTTACAAAGGATTTTGAAGGATTGATTATTCATCCTGATATTAAAGGGATTGAAGTTGATGTTGAAAGCTCAGAACACATTATCTTGAAAATCGGAGCCGGAGAAATTTGGGAAGAACTGGTTGATTTTACAGTAAAAAATGGTTGGTCGGGCATTGAAAATTTAGCTGCCATTCCCGGAAGTGTGGGAGCGGCTCCTATTCAGAATATAGGGGCTTATGGGGTTGAATTAAAAGATGTTTTTCATTCGTTAACGGCGATTGATTTGCACAATGGAACCAGAAAAATTTTTCAAAAACAAGACTGTAACTTCGATTATAGAAATAGTATTTTTAAAACTGAATTTAAAAACAGATACATAATTACAACTGTTTGTCTACGTTTAAATAAAAATGCAGAATCAAATATTGAATACGAAGCACTCAGTATGTTCCTTGAAAATGCGCATCTTAAACCTGGTCTTGAAAATGTATACAGAGCCATTATTAACATTCGTGGTTCAAAATTACCCGATCCAAAACAAATTGGCAATGTTGGTAGTTTTTTTAAAAATCCGGTTGTTGAACATGATAAATTTGCCGAATTGAAATCTCAATTTCCGGAAATAAAATATTTCCCGCAAGCAAAAGGTGTAGTAAAATTAGCTGCGGCATGGCTGATTGAATCGTGCGGTTGGAAGGGAAAAAGGATTGGGCAAGTCGGGGTACACGATAAACAGGCATTGGTTTTAGTAAATCATGGTGGAGGTAACGGAAGTCAAATTCTTTCATTGTCAAATCAAATCATTGAAAGCGTAATTCAAAAATTTGAAATTCAACTTGAGCCCGAAGTAAATATCCTCTAATAATGGCACCCCTTTTGAAATCAGGACGGTTTAGCTTATATTTGTTATTGACAGCAATAATGGGTTTAGCAATATGAGAAACATCTATTTATTCATCCGAAATAACCTGGAAGTAAGTTTTTGGATCCTTGCTATCATTTTGCTTGCATTTTCTAATCCCCATGAAAAACATTACAGCTTATGTTTATTTGATCAGATGGGATTTCCATATTGTCCCGGATGTGGCATTGGGCATTCAATTTCATATTTTTTTCATGGAAAAATAAGCGCATCTTTTCAGGCACATCCATTAGGGATGATTGCTACTCTAATCATTCTTTATCGGATTTTTCAGTTGACAATTCTTAAAAAAACTAACCCTTATAAAATTTCAAACTATGGCTAATATTCTTCAATTTATGCCCGAACTTACCGGATATGAACTCCAGTATGTTCAATCAATGACCGCCGATTATGACGAAGCAAAACTTTTAAATTTTGCCAATATTTATCGTTCCCGTCGTAAAGATCCTCAATTAATTTTATTAACCACTTTACTCGGATTTGTAGTTTTAGCTGGTATACAGCGATTCATCCTAGGGCAAATAGGAATGGGCATCCTTTATTTATTTACCGGAGGACTTTGTTTGATTGGAACAATTGTTGATTTGGTGAACTATCAGGATTTGGCATTTCAGTATAATCAAAGGATGGCCAATGAGGTCAAGATGTATATGAATTGATAGTTGCAGGGACAACGTCCCTGCGCGTTGCTAAATTTCCATTGCCCCGATTAATTCTTTGAAATCAGCAATTTTGTTTTCAACGCAGTATTTTTCTATGCCTTCAAGAATTTTGATGGAGATTTGTGGGTCAATAAAATTTGCGGTTCCGATTTGTATAGCTGATGATCCGGCCAGGAAAAATTCAATCGCATCATCCGTATTCATGATTCCGCCCATGCCTATGATTGGAATCTTAACAGCATTATAAACCTGCCAAACCATGCGAATTGCAATAGGTTTAATGGCTGGCCCAGACAATCCACCTGTTATGGTTGAAAGAATGGGCCTTCGCGTTTTAGGGTTGATGGCCATTCCCAGAAGGGTATTTATTAAAGAGATTGAATCAGCACCGGCACCTTCAACTCCTTTGGCAATCTCAGTAATATCTGTTACGTTTGGAGAGAGTTTAACAATTAAAGTTCTTTTGTAGGCATCACGAATTGCCTTGGTAACTGCAATGGCCGAAGGGCAACTAATCCCAAATGCCATTCCGCCTTCTTTCACATTGGGGCAGGAAATATTTAATTCGATGGCTTTGATCCCGTCAATTTCATTTAGTTTTTCAGCAACTTCAATATAATCCTCAACGATTGAACCATTAATATTGGGAATGATCTGGGTATCATATTTTTTTATTCGTGGATAAATTGTGTTGATGAAATAATCTATGCCTTTATTTTGAAGACCTACGGCATTAAGCATCCCGGAAGGAGTTTCTGCCATGCGGGGGTAAGGGTTTCCTTCGCGGTTTTTTAAGGTCAAACCTTTGACAAAAATTCCACCTAAAAGGTTTAAGTTAATAAATTCCTCAAACTCTTCTCCAAAACCAAAAGTCCCGGATGCCGTTGTCACAGGATTTTTAAGTTCTAAATCGTGTATTTTAACAGATAAATCTACCATTTCAAATCATCTACGTTGAAAACAGGGCCTTCGGTACAAACACATTTATTGCCTTCCTTAGTCTCAGTGACACAACAAAGGCATGCTCCAAATCCGCAAGCCATCATGTTTTCCAAAGAAACTTCGCAAGGAATTTGATTTTTTTGAGCAATTTTCCCAATGGCTTTCATCATAGGATCAGGGCCACAGGTATAAATTTTTGAAAATTCAGAAATTTGATAGAAAATGCTATGATCCGTAACCCTTCCTTTTTCACCAATGCTGCCATCTTCAGTTGTAAAATAAACTGATCCATATTTTTTGAAATCTTCAATCAGGTGAATGTCTGCGGAAGTTCTGCCGCCAAGTAGGTAGTTAATTTCTGCCCCTGATTCCTTCAATTCTTTTCCTAATAAAAGCAGC
>PHDM01000163.1 GCA_002840985.1 Bacteroidetes bacterium HGW-Bacteroidetes-17 | reverse complement strand
TTGGTGAAGATATCGTAAGACGGCATATTATCCATCCGGAGCATTAAGAAATATGTCCGATCCTCATAATGGTGGTAATTCGAGTAACCATTATTGGCAACCCAAACATTTAACTGAAATGTATATTGGTGAGGAGGATAATGCCGGAGTGCACACTAACAGCGGTATTGGTAATTATGCATATTACCTTTTTGCCACAGCAGTAGGCAAAGCAAAAGCTGAGCAGGTTTTTTACAAGGCTCTAAATAATTACCTGATCAGTCAATCAAAATTTATTGATTTTCGGCTTGCAGTAGTGCAATCGGCAAAAGATTTATATGGGAACAACTCCACAGAAGCTACCGAAGCCGGTAAGGCTTTTGATGCAATTGGTGTTTATGAAGACAGCCAAATAGATTACGCTCAGGAATATGAGGTTAACCCAGGACAAGAATACCTTCTTTCATACGATACAGACACATTAAATGCAAATACCCTCTATAGAAGCTCTACAACAGGTACCAATTTTATGGCCTACACGACTACAATCATGAAAGGCAAAGTTTGCGTTTCGGATAATGGGGGTACCATTCTTTTTGTTTCTAATGATCATAAAATCAGGGCCATGAGTTCTGACCCCAATACACCAAACGAATACATTATTTCAAATGAAGCATTTTGGGATAATGTAACTTTATCGAAGGATCGTAATAGATTGGCAGCTATTTCAACTCAGATAGATACCGCTATTTATGTTTATGATTTTATCACACAACAATGGGCTAAGTTCATGTTGTATAATCCCACGACCAGCAATAGCGGTGATAAAGCAGGTGGAGTACTTTATGCTGATGCCATTGAATTTGACCATACAGGTGAGTATATAATTTATGACGCATATAATTCTATACATTCTACTTTATCATCTGATATAAATTATTGGGATATTGGAATTATTAAGGTTTGGGATAATCAAACTGATGATTTTGGCAATGGAATAGTAACCAAACTTTATGGTTCGTTACCTGATGATGTAAGTATTGGAAATCCTACTTTTTCTAAAAACTCACCTTATATCATTGCGTTTGATTATTTGAATGGTTTTTCAAACGAATATGCCATTTTAGGGGCAAATTTATTAAACGGGAATGTTGAAACGATAACTACAAATGCTACTGTTGGGTTTCCATCGTATTCGAAAAATGACGACAAAATTGCCTTTGCAGCACTGAACACAAGCAATCGAGAGGTAGTTGCATCAATTAATCTCGCTTCTGATAAAATATCCGGTAGCGGTTCTGCAAGTATCATTGTATCAGATGCAAAATGGCCCGTTTTTTATGCAACCGGTGTGCGGGATCTAAAACTTGAACCTGTGGCAAACTTCACTGCTGACGTTAAAACCGGCAGTGCTCCACTTACGGTTAAATTTTATGATTTGTCAATCAATGGTCCTATCGGTTGGAGTTGGATATTTACCGGCGGTTCTCCAGCCACCTCCAGTTTACAAAATCCTACTGTCATTTACAATTCACCTGGTACTTATCAGGTAAAATTAACCAGTTCAAATGATGCAGGTAATAATAGTATTACAAAAACAGCCTATGTTATTGTGTCAGCGACGACTGCAATAGATGAGCCTTCAAGTAAACTTTTCACCCTTTATCCTAATCCTACATCTGACCGAGTTTATGTTTATGCTGAAAAGTATTTCAGATTAAGAATATTTTCGAGTATAGGTACTCTCGTGAAAGATGTCTATAATGAGAAAGAAGTAGATTTAAGTTCATTGCCGGATGGATTATACATCTTAAAATTAGAGACAGAAGGGAAAATTATTACGTCAAAAATAATTAAACAATAGATCTTAAAACTTAATTATTAAATCCAAAATACTCCTGAACAAAATGGCGCTTCATATTGGGGCGCTTTTTACAATTGAATCATGAACATCTTGATTAAAAAAAATCGTTCAGAAATGTGACAATTTAAAGTTACTGGTATAAAGGTTGAATAAAGTGACTAAGTTAGTTAATATTACGCAACTCAAATAACATTCCTATTTATTTGAGAAACCTGACTATCCTGATTTAAGCTAAAAAAGAATATTCATTAAAACGAATAAAAATGATATATAGATCGAGTAGAAAAAATTAATTGATAAAAAACCACAAGTAAATATAACACACACTCTTAAGCCATGAAAGCATCATTAATCCCAGATCACGAGAATTCTTTTCAAGCATCTGGACTAGACTCGCAAGGGAAAATACATACACTAAAACCGGCCAATATCCCTATAATTGGCGAAAATTCAAATCTGAGCTACACCGAATGCCGTTTAGAAAATAAGGATGAATCTTTTTTCTATAAAAATGAAATTAAAAAGGAAAAGATTGTCCTGCATTTTACGGCAGGCTATTTGAAAGGTGATATCTCAACCATGACAAGTCCAAATAATCACGTTTCTGTTCCATTCGTGATTGCACGTAACGGTGAAATATATAACCTTTGGTCCTCAAAATATTGGTCATATCATTTAGGCCCCGGAACTGTTGGGGGAAATAGCAATATGAGTAAAAAAACAATAGCTATTGAAATCTCTAATATCGGCTACTTAAAGAAAATTGATGATCGTTTGGTAACAGTTTATGGTGATACTGATGATTATTGTAATTTATCAGATGTGGAGTATTATACTTATATTCAAACAGGTTTCCGCGGACAAACTTATTTTGCTTCATTCACCAATGAACAGTACGACAGTATAATTCTGCTTCTGAGGTATCTTACTTCCAGGTATAATATTCCCCGAACATTTTTAGCCGAAGATAAGCGATATGAAGTTCTAACTACTTCTGATGTAAATTCATTCAAAGGGATTTTAAGTCACATCAATTTTCGGCCGAATGGGAAATGGGATATTGGCCCTGCCTTTAACTGGGCAAGGGTTATGGAAGGTTTAAAATAAATAGAATTTTAGGTTTATTATTTTAAAAATTGAACCTGTTATTGGTGAAATAGAGTTGAATTTTACTCATAGAAAAGAAGGAGGAAGTTTTCTAAGTCGGCCAAAAACGACCCATGCTAAACTGGAAGTCACAATTTCACCACAAGAAACAACAGATGGTTTAAAGCTCATCGTCGAAGGTCAGGAATCCATATTAACGTGAGTTCCATATAAGAAAACATTAAAATATAAACTTCCCATGTCGTAAACGATTTAATAAATTAAGAAATAAGAAGTTAGATATTAGACAAATAAGTTAGAAAATAGGTTTACCTCTTATCCATGCCAATTATCTGATTTTCATCATTATATTTCCAACTTATTAACAACAGTTTGATAATAAGTCGAGTTTTAAAAAAATCAGACTCTGCTAATCATCATTAATTTCAGAACCTTTAAAGACACCATAAGTTGAGACATAAAAGAAATTTATTGATCATGCTTGTTGTAGCAGCATTATTAACCACCTTTGGATATTTTGTAGATAACGACCAACCTTATCCAAACTTTATACATACAATAATTGAGTTCTGCATGCTTACCTTAATTCTTTTCGGCATCCAAGGAATTTTGTACGTATTTATAAATCTATTATTCAGATTTAACACGAAAAGGGAATAAAGAAAGATTTTTGTAAAATATTACTCCTTATTTAGGGTGAGAAAGAACTTAAAAAATACTTTCCCAGTATCAAATGAAGGCTCATGCTGTATTATTTCATCCACATTGAAATGATGCTTTTCGATAAATTCCCGATCATCTAAAAAATAATTATTTCCTGAAAGCTTATTGAATTCAGGATGGAATTGAGTAGCTAGTAGATGAAGCTCATAATGGATATAAGCTTGAATTTTTGTATGCTCATTGGTCGCCAAAAGCTCAGAACCTGCAGGCAAATCTATTACTTCATCAAAATGATGTTGCCAAACTTTCTCAGTTTTCCGAATTCCTAGTAGAGTCATCGCTTTATCCGTAAAGGCCACCTCTTTCCAGCCTACTTCAAAGCCATTGGTAGATGAACAAACTGCATGTTTTCCAACAATTGCCCTACCTATTAATTGATGTCCGAAACAAATTCCCATTTGCCAAATACCTTTCTCTTTTGCATCCTGAATCAATTTAATTGCCTTTTCAGTAAAAGGTGCGGTATCGTTTATCGAAAGTGCTGAACCGGAATGAATAATATGTGAAAATTTTTCTTTAATCAAAGCATCAGGGAATGATTCCTCGGCATCAATAAATAATGACGTAATATTCGCATCTTTAGGCAAACAAGATTTGATAACTGCCGTTTCTGCTCTATTCACGGAATAATCAAGTATCAGGATATTTGGTTTAAGCATAAAATCACATTAATATAATAAGCAATGCTGTAAATTTATGACAAAATATCCGTTCACTTTCTTCCATAAAGGATATTTCTTATCAAAGAATTTAAAATTATCTGAATGATATTTTTACTAATTTTCAAAACAATAATATTGAAAATATGTTATTAAAAAATGAATTTCGAATTATCGCTAAAAACAAAAATAATTAGCATCTGTTTAACAAACCCAAAGCCTTGAAATACATCACAAAAACAATTTGGATTTTATCAATTGTAAGCTTTTTTACGGATACTGCCAGTGAAATGCTTTATCCGGTTATGCCCATTTATTTAAAATCAATTGGATTTTCAATAGCCCTTATTGGAATTTTAGAAGGAGTTGCTGAAGCTACCGCAGGATTGAGTAAAGGATACTTTGGAAAACTTTCGGACAATTCGGGCAAGAGAGTTCCGTTTGTTCAAATTGGTTATGGATTGAGTGCTTTGTCAAAACCAATGATGGCCTTTTTTGCATATCCCTTATGGATTTTCTTTGTGAGAACGATCGATCGACTTGGAAAAGGAATCCGCACAGGAGCGCGGGATGCCATATTATCTGATGAGGCAACTCAGCAAACAAAAGGGAAGATATTTGGCTTCCATCGATCGATGGATACCTTTGGGGCCGTTACCGGCCCATTGCTGGCATTACTTTACCTGTATTTTTATCCTGAAGATTATATCACTTTATTTTACATTGCTTTTATCCCCGGTTTATTTTCGATTTTTGCTTCTTCTTTTCTGAAAGACAAAAGAATTAACATCCCTGAACCTAAAAAACCAATTTCTTTTTTTTCATTCTTGACATATTGGAAAGTCAGTCCAATAAAATACCGTAAAGTTGTGATCGGGCTTCTTGTATTTACCTTATTTAACAGTTCTGATGTATTCCTCTTGCTTAAAGCTAAGCAAGCTGGGCTTGATGATATTTCAGTAATCGGAGTTTATATTTTTTACAATCTGATATTCGCGTTATTTGCTTTTCCTATTGGAATCATGGCTGATAAAATCGGATTGAAAAAGATGTTTATTTTCGGACTTTCATTGTTTGCAATTGTATATTTCGGGATGGGTTTCAGTAACCATATTTATACTTTCATTGCATTGTTTTTTCTTTATGGTATTTATGGAGCAGCTACCGAAGGTATTTCAAAAGCTTGGATAAGTAACATTAGCGACAAAAAGGATACAGCAACAGCCATAGGCACATTTGCCGGTTTCCAAAGCATCTGCACCATGTTTGCCAGCTCATTGGCCGGATTAATCTGGTTTACTTATGGTGCGAGTTGGACCTTTCTGGTGTCTGGATTTGCCACTATTTTGGTCATTTTATATTTTACAATATCTGTTAAATACAATGATCCTGACAAAAATTCCAGTAAAATTGCACATTGAAAATTTAAACAAACTTTTTTGATAAGCATGCATTCGAAAATGTCTATAAACTTTTTAGGAATTTATATTACTTTATTCGTTTTTTTAAGTTCCTGTCACAACTTAAAGGATGAATCAATCACTGATCTTACAAAAGCATCTTTAGGTTTCGAATTTATGAACGATAGCCTGATAACCTTAACTGATTTACAGCCATGCGACATTCTCATTAAACCCAATCATAACTGGCTTTATGGAACTTCGTTGGTGA
>PHDM01000162.1 GCA_002840985.1 Bacteroidetes bacterium HGW-Bacteroidetes-17 | reverse complement strand
GTTGCATTGGTTTATACTTATATTAAGTCATTTTATAGCCATATCGATTTTTATATTCCGGATCGATATTCAGAAGGTTATGGAATCTCTTTTCAGGGAATTGATTATGCCGATAAAAATGGATTTTCATTAATAATTGCTTTGGATTGCGGTATAAAGGAAATCGAAAAAGTTGATTATGCCACCTCAAAAAATATTGATTTTGTGATTTGCGATCATCATCGCCCGGGTGATGAACTGCCAGCCGCCTGTGCTATTTTAGATCCTAAAAGATCAGATTGTAATTATCCGTTTGATGAATTATCAGGTTGTGGGGTTGGTTTTAAACTCGTACAGGCTTTTGAGAAAAAAAACAATGTATCTCCTTTGGATATTTTCGATTTGCTGGATCTTGTAGCAGTGAGTATTGCTGCAGATATTGTTCCTGTAACCGGCGAAAACAGAACCCTTGCATACTATGGTTTGAAACAAATAAATTCATTTCCGCGTCATGGTATTGAGGCAATATTAAAATACAGTAATGTTAAAAAACAAAGTGAGGGCGATTCGGATCAGTTTTTTAACCGAGAGTTGACCATCAGTGATTTGGTTTTTTTGGTAGGCCCACGGATCAATGCGGCAGGACGGATCAAAAATGCCCGAAATTCTGTTGAATTATTGATTTCGGACAATGGAGCCTATGCGACTGAATTGGCCGAAAAAATTAATTCATTAAATACCGAAAGAAGAAACCTGGATTCGTCGGCAACCCAACACGCACTTGAACTCATTGCTGCGAATAAAAACTATCCGAATTTAAAGAGTACAGTTGTTTATTATCCTGAATGGCATAAGGGAATCATTGGAATTGTTGCATCACGGTTAACCGAATATTATTACCGGCCAACCATTGTATTTACAAAATCGAAAGGTTTAATTACAGGATCGGCCCGTTCAATTAAGGATTTTGATGTGTACGATGCCATTGATCATTGCAGTGATTTATTGGAGCATTTTGGAGGTCATAAATACGCTGCAGGTTTATCCTTAAAACCTGAAAATCTTGAATTGTTTACTGAGAAATTTGAAAAATATGTAAGTAATAATATCAGTGAAGAAATGCAGGTTCCCGAAATTGAAATTGATGCCTTGCTTAGCCTGAATAAAATTGATACTAAATTTTACCGGATATTGAAACAATTTGCTCCATTTGGCCCGGGAAATATGTCTCCTATATTTAAAGCAGATGAAGTTGTGGATGCTGGTTTATCTAAAATAGTTGGAGTTAATCATCTAAAATTAAATGTGATCCATCAATTGATTTCGGGACTTCCATTTCCTGCTATTGCATTTCAACAAGCTGAATATTTCGAGCACATCCGAAGTGGACTTCCATTTGATATCTGTTATCATATAGAGGAAAATGAATGGAATGGGAATGTTAAGCTACAACTAAATATTAAGGATATTAAAGTAAGGGATTAATAATGGATAGCACTGACTAAAAAACGATAATTGCTTTGATGATCAAGAATAACCCAAACAATACCAGACTGATACCTGCCACACGATTTATCCATAACATAATATGGGGCGTGAGGAACCGCTTAATTTTGTAAGAAGCAAAACATTTGAGAATATCAGTTGATAAAACGGTTAATAAGGTGGCAGAAAAGAAGATATACAAAGAACGGACATTTGCCTCGTAATTAGCGGTAATTCCCATTACTACACCCATCCAAAATATCCAGACAAATGGATTGGCAATATTGAGAAAAAACCCTTTAAAAATGTAAGTTCCGATCCAGGGTGTTTTGATATTAATGTCTTCACCATTTTTAAGTTGTGACTGACGGGTATAGGTAACAATGCCAAAAATGATAAGTACAATACCGCTTATAATCCCGAAGGCAAGGCCATTTTCCGGTTTTGAGAGGATTTGAATGGCCCCCAAAAAACAAAGTGATACCAACACAAGATCGCTTAAAAAAATACCAATTGCCAGCAATAGGCCCGATAAAAATCCGCGATGAATAGTAGTTTGGAGCAATGCGAATAATGCAGGTCCAAAACCAAAAAAAATGGCTAATGTTAATCCCAATATTATTCCGTCAATTAATGGACCCATTTATTTCAGATTGGCTTGGTTTAATAAATATTCTTCCCATGCCTTAAGTTTATCGTTTTTAAGAACACGAGGAAATTTATGGGCACCTCCTTCCTTTCCGTGAATTTTCATCCAGTTTTGAAAGCGTTCAAGCGGATAGATTTCAACAAATACTTCTTTTATGGCTTCAATCCGCTCAACCCGATAATCATCATTCAGTTTTTTTAAATAACAATCAATTTTCTCTTTAGCAATAACAGGATCTAGCTCGTCGTTGGTTCCGAGAAACCATTTATGGGCAAAGAGTGAACCATGTCGAATTCCGGCAACAGTAAATTCATTGATCTCAACATTTAATTCGTCCTGAAGCATTTTAATGGCGCGGTTCATATTTTCCTGCGATAAATGTTCTCCACAAATACTAAGGAAGTGTTTTGTTCGGCCGGTTACGGCAATTTCTTGATGTTCGAGTGAATTAAACTTAATGGTGTCACCTATTAAATATCTCCACGACCCTGCACAAGTACTTAATAAAAGCGCATACTCTTTTCCTTCTTCAACCTCATTAATGGTTAGCGCCTGTGGATTTTCCCTGATATTACCTTCGTGATCGAAGTTTTTGTCATTAAACGGAACAAATTCAAAATACAAACCGCTGTCTAAAACCATATGCATGCCCTTTGAACCCAATCTGTTTTGATAGGCAACATATCCTTCCGATGCCAGATAAGATTCAATATACATGATCGGTTTTGAAAAAAGTTTTTCAAAGCTTTTGGTGTAAGGTTCAAAGGATACTCCGCTATGCACATAAACCGATAAATTGGGCCATATATCGTGAATGGTTTTTAAATTATAGTGGGAAATTATTTTTTCTAAAATTATTTGAATCCATGCAGGGACACCAACAATGACTCCAATATCCCAATCCTTAGCTTTTTTTACGATTTCTTGAAGTTTGGTGGTCCAATCATGTTCTTTTGAGATTCGTTTTCCCGGTTTGTAAAAATGCTGAAACCAAAACGGAATATTCCCAGCCTGGATTCCCGAAAGATCTCCCTCATAATAAGTGCCGTTATAATTTAAATGGGTGCTTCCGCCAATGGCCAACATTCCTTTTTCATAAAAGTCGATTGGGAAATTGTAATGAACCGTTGATACAAGTTGACGCACACTGGTTGTTCTGATGGCACGAATCATATCTGAAGTTACAGGTATTTGCTTGCTTGAAGCCTCAGATGTCCCCGATGTCAACGCAAAATACTTTACCCTGCCCGGCCAACTAACATATGATTCGCCGTTTAAAGAACGATACCACCATTTTCGAAACATTGTATTATAATCGAAAACAGGAACCTTTTCTTTGTATGCTTTTATAAAATCATCCTGCTTTAAGATCTCATTAAATTTGTAATGCTCTCCAAAAGAGGTATGTTGAGCTTTTTTTAATAGTTTATACAACACCTTCTTTTGAGAGGTCAGTGCATCAGTTTTACCTTTCAATTCGAAAGGAATATTACGAAGCTCGTAAGCTTTCTTAATAATGGATCCCAGTATTGGCATATGTATCTACTAATAAATTGTTGAGTAAAATTAGAAAAATTTACCATATTTCATATCTTCGTTTAACAATGGCTGCAAGATTTAAAAAACTAATTAAAAGAACAGGTCTCTTTTTAGGAATCTTAATCATTCTTTTTAGCTCCTTTCTGATCTATATCAGCCTGAAGGATTATAATCCACCTGATTTTATGCCTTTGGCATATAATCAAACCAATGTTTCTCAAATTGAAGACAGTACAACTTTATCAATCATCACCTGGAATATTGGTTATAATGGTTTGGGCAAGGAAATGGATTTTTTTTATGATGGCGGAAAACAAGTGAGAACCAATGAAAAATTAAGTTTAAAATACTTGAAAAATAACCTTTTATTCATTGAAAAGCTGGACTCAATTGATTTTTGGTTTTTTCAGGAAGTTGATCTGCATTCGCAAAGAAGTTATTTTGTGGATCAAATGCAAAAACTTACTGAATCGTTGAGTGAATATAATAGTGTGGCAGCAATCAATTATTCGGTAAGTTGGGTTCCCGTCCCTTTATTTAATCCATTGGGAAAAGTAAAAGGCGGGATGATGACTTTTTCGAAGCATGCACCCATTGAAGCCTCCCGATATGCTTATCCGAATATCGCAGCCTGGCCCGATAATTTATTTTTATTAGATCGCTGTTTTATTCTGACCAGATTTTTACTCCCAAACAATAAACATCTGGTACTTCTAAATACCCATAATTCTTATTATGTCACCAACGATTCTCTTAGAAAAATAGAATTGGATATACTTCGCGAGAAAATGCTGGAAGAATACAATGGCGGAAATTATGTGATCGCAGGCGGAGATTGGAATCGGCTTCCGGCTAAGTTTAATGATGTTTTTCGTGGAGATATGACCAAACTTCAAATAGCTATGCCTTCTTTTCACAACGACTTTTTATCGCAAGATTGGATGTGGGCCTTCGACACGGTTCAGTTTACCAATCGTGAATTAAATTTCCCATACGATGAGCTCGAATCTAAAAAATCGAGTATTGATTATTTTATTGTTTCGCCTAATATTGAACTTATCAAAAATTTTGTGTTTCCCCTGAATTTTGAAAACACCGACCACAATCCTGTGTATCTTAAATTTAGATTAAAAGAGATTAATCTTCATAAAACAGATCGGCAGTAATTCCATCGGCAAATAATTTGCCATCGTCGGTTAAAAGTAATATATTTTCGTTCATTTGAAGTTTTTTGGAATCCAGATAAGGTTTAGCCGAATTTTTACAGTATTGTTCATACTCCTTACCAAAAACAGTTGAAATATAGTCGAGATTGCAACCCCATGATGTCCTGATTGATGTCATCACATACTCGTTGTATTTCTGATGAGTGGTTAATACTTCTTTTTCGTAAATTACTTTTTTTAAATCGTCCAGCTTAAGATATTTACTCAGCGATGAATAATTCCATTGGCGTGATATGCCGTTGTACGAATGTGCCGAAGGGCCCAAACCTAAATAGTTACCTCCTAACCAATAGAGGCTGTTATGCTTTGAATAATACCCGGCTTTGCTGAAATTTGATATTTCATAATGAATAAAATCATGGACTTTTGTTTGTTCCAGTAAAATACGGAAATGATCGACCATATTTTGCTCATCTATTCCCGCAATTTTACTTTTTGTAATTAAAACATGCAAAGGTGTTTTTGGCTCAACTGTTAATGCATACGCCGATAAATGAGGAAGTTTATAATCAAAAAAACGTTTAAGGTTTTTTATCCAATTTTCCGGGCTTAAAGTTGGAATTCCATAAATCAGGTCGATGGTTAAATTTGTAAATCCGCTTTTTAAAGCTCCTTCAATTGCCCGATGAGCTTGCGTTGCACTGTGTACGCGATTCAAATATTTTAAATCTTTATCATGAAAAGACTGAATCCCAATACTTAATCTGTTAATTCCTGCATCAATCAATTCTTTGCTTTTGTCTTCGCTTAAGTCATCAGGGTTTACCTCAAGGGTGTATTCGGCATTTTTACTGATATAAAAAGTGTCCTTCAACTTTTGGACAATATGCTCAATTTCTGCTCTTTGTAATAAAGACGGGGTACCACCACCAAAATAAATAGTCAATATTTCCTCACCCTGTAAATAATCTTTTTGTTGTTCAATTTCTACCTGCAATGATTTTAAAAAGGCATCTTTATGATTATGCGAAACACTGGAATAGAAATTACAGTAATGACATTTTTGTTTACAAAAAGGAATGTGAATATAGATGCCGGCCATAATTATTTTTAAGGTTGAGGGAAAAGCAAATTTACTTATTTAATACGATACGAAAAGTTGTTCCCTGGCCAATAATGGATGATTTTACAAAGATTTTACCTTTATGATAGTTTTTAATGATTCGTTTTGAGAGCGATAAACCAAGGCCCCACCCTCTTTGTTTGCTTGTAAAACCGGGATCGAAAACAGTTTTAAAATTAGATAGTAGAATTCC
>PHDM01000007.1 GCA_002840985.1 Bacteroidetes bacterium HGW-Bacteroidetes-17 | reverse complement strand
ATCACCGCCATGGGGATTTTAGGACTGACCTCTTTCATGATTGAACAAAGAACCAGGGAGATTAGTATTCGCAATGTTTTAGGAGCCGGTCTTTCCCGAATTCTGGTTTTATTTGGAAAGGAATTTCTGATTTTAATTCTCGTTTCATTTGTAATAGCTGCTCCACTCAGTTACTGGGGTCTTTCAACATGGCTTGACGCTTTCAGTACACGCATGAATCTGGGTTTTGCTTTATTCATTATTCCTTTACTAATCACCTTAATAATTGCAGGTGGTACCATCGGATCACTGGTGTTTTATGCTTCACGTAAAAACCCTGTAGATACGCTGAAGTATGAATAGAAAGTGGATTGGTGAATTTGCTAATATAACTTCCGTTCAATCTAAGTATATCAAATGAAACTGGCTCAATATATCTAAAAATTAGCCGTTTGAGCAAAGAAGACATTAGAAATTAGACCTTAGATTATTTTTTCTTTGTCTAACATCTAAAATCTGACGTCTTTTATCTAAGTTGTAATAACGGGCAATGTATCTGCTTGTCAATAAAAAATAATCATAAATTTGAAAGAAATATCGTTTATTTCTAATTTTCTCATCATGAGCAGGCATCATTCACATCTCAATTCGACGGTGGCAATATTATCTTCTTATGATGGAATTGTACCTTTTGCGCAAGCACTAAAGCGTTTTTTTGCAGATCAAAAGAAATATGGTAGTACCGACCGTCGTCAAATCGGGGATTTGTGTTATTGTTATTTTAGGGCACTTCGTATTTTGGCTGATGATATGAGCCTCCACGAAAAAATACTATTGAGCCATCTTCTATGCACATCAGAACATGGTCCTTTTATTGAAACTTTAAAACCTGAATGGACCCAATACATAGGACTTTCGGTGGAAGAGAAGTGTGGCAAATTTGGCTTAGATTTTAATAACATTTTTCCTAATATTGAGGCTACTGAGGATTCCATTGATAAAGTAAAGTTTAGTCTGGCTCATTTTATCCAGCCCGATTTGTTTCTCCGCATCAGACCGGGAGAAGCTGAAAAAGTCAAACAAAAACTTGACAAAGCTAAGGTCAACTATCAACAACTTGATATCGATTGCCTGGTACTGCCGAATAAAACGAAAATTGAAGAACACCTACAAGTCAACAAACAAGTTGTGATACAAGACTACGCTTCACAAAGAGTTGGCAAGCTGCTCGACAGAGTCAAAGATCTAATACTTACTTCGATTACCAAGCTGAAGGTCTGGGATTGTTGTGCAGCGAGTGGCGGAAAATCTATCCTGGCCATCGACAAGATAGGCCCAATAAACCTTACCGTAAGTGACAATCGCGAAACGATATTGCGCAATTTAAAAACAAGACTTCATCAGGCCAATATCCGGGATTTCAATTGTCTGAATATAGACCTGACAGATCAAAAAATGGTTGAAGCTTTGGATGACTATGACTTGATCATAGCTGATGTACCTTGCAGCGGTAGTGGAACCTGGAGCAGAACCCCCGAACGATTGCATCAATGTTCGATAGATGAAATAAATAATTTTGCTGCCCTGCAAAAACAAATCACATCCAATATTCAATCAAAATTGAAACCCAGTGCTTTCTTACTTTATATCACTTGCTCGGTTTACAAACAAGAAAATAGTGAAATCATCAACCATTTGATATCTCATCATAGCTTAAAACTTATTGAATCTCAGATGTTCGAAGGTTATGAACATCGATCAGATACAATGTATGCTGCACTTTTGCAAAAAAGTTGAACTTGATTTTCATTTGCATAGAGTAGCAATGGTGGAATAGTAAACTGGTAAATTGGTGGATTGGTAAAATCGTTAATTTGTCAATGGTTTCTGCAAGTTCATGCACGTTAACACGTAAACACCCAAACATGTTAACAAGTAAACTTGTGAATTGGTGACTTGGGAAATTGGTTAAACACATTAACACTAAAATACGTTAGCACCTAAAGACAACGTTCAGCACACTGATATTCATTAGTCATACGTTGTAATACATTGTGATATGATTGTGAGTAGTACATTTTAACAATTGAACAATGAAACAATGAAGCACTTAAACACGTTAATACGTAAACACCAAAACACGTGAATACGTGAACACATTAACAGGTAAATTGACGTATTTTAACAGTAATAATAGAACTAAATATATGTTGTCAAAAAAACGGAGCCTTTTTAAAAAAATCTTACTGTATGGCATTCTAATTATATTTTCATCTATTCTTTTGGGCATCTTGTTCTTTTTAATGGTTCGTGCAGGGATTTTTGGCCCTTTACCCGATAAAGAGGAATTATTAGCAATCAGCAACGAAGAGGCTTCCTTGGTTTTTTCTTCAGACAACCAATTGATAGGAAAATATTTTGCAAAAAACCGCACAAACATTCGTTGGAAAGAAATTCCTGATCACTTAAAAAATGCACTAATTGCAACCGAAGATAAACGGTTTTTTACACACAAAGGATACGACTCCAAAAGTTATTTTCGCGTTTTCCTGAAAAGTATTTTACTTGGCGACAAGAACGGAGGAGGAGGAAGTACTCTGACACAACAACTGGTTAAAAATTTATACGGACGCCATGATTTTGGATTTTTAAGTCTTCCAATTAACAAAATAAAAGAAATCATCATCGCTTCGCGCATCGAAATGGTTTATAACAAAGAGGAGCTTTTGTTGCTGTACCTTAATTCCGTTCCTTTTGGTGAAGACGTTTATGGGGTAGAATCCGCAGCTCGAAGATATTTTAATAAGCCGGCCCGTGAATTAGAAGTGGAAGAATCGGCCGTTCTGGTAGGCTTATTAAAGGCCAACACATATTTCAACCCCCGTCTCTATCCCGAAAATTCTCTTTCGCGCCGAAACCTCGTTTTAAGTTTGATGGAAAAGGAACATTATCTTTCAACCGAAGCAGCTGTTAGTTTGAGAAAATTACCCCTAAAAATTAATTATGAAAATCTGAGCTTAAATGCTAAGGCAGCTTATTTTGTTTATCAGGTCAAGAAAAAAGCCTTAGAAATATTAGAGACAATCAAAGCCAATTCAGGAAAGGATTACAATATTGAAACAGACGGATTGAAAATACATACAACTCTTAATATGCAAATTCAGGAGTTAGCTTTGGACGCTCTTAAAAAACAACTTACAACTATGCAGCCAAAGTTGGATCGTGAACTTGAAATCAGCCATTTTAAAGAACAATGGTTAAAACAACATTATTCTAAAAGTGATACAAATCAAATATTAAGTAGGGAAATTGAAATATTTAATTGGGACGGAATACAAACCAAAAATATGAATACGCTCGACAGTTTATGGTATTATTATAAAATGCTTCATGCTGCCGTACTTATCACCAATCCCAAAAACGGGGCAGTTATTTCATGGATAGGAGGCAATAATTTCAATTATCTTCCTTTTGATATGGTTCTGTCACATCGTCAAATTGCTTCCGCTTTTAAACCTATTTTATATGCGACAGCACTTGAAAGTGGTTATACACCCTGTACTTATCTCGAAAATGAAGAAAAAACATATCCTGAATACGATTATTGGGAGCCGCGAAATTATAACCATACCTCTAGCCCCGACAGCACAATTGCTCTCTGGTATGCTTTAGCAAATTCCTTGAATCTTCCTACCGTTGATTTGTACTTTAAATTAGGAAGAGAAAAGCTCCTCAATACTTGCAATAAACTGCATTTTCCCAGAATTATAGACGACGCACCTTCCATTGCCTTAGGTACCTTAGATTTGTCTCTGGAGGAGATTGTTAAAGCGTACGGCTCGTTCGCTAATCAGGGACAAATGAATGAATTGGTCATGATTGAAAAAATTACTGATGCATCCGGAAATATTTTTTATCAAAAGGAATCTTCAGAAGCGGAAGAAATATTTAGTACTGAAACCAGCCAGACAGTAACGGCAATGTTACAACAAGTCATCGATCAAGGAACTGGAACAGGAATACGAAATAGCTACGGAATTCAAGCCGAACTTGCAGGAAAAACAGGTACAGCGCAAAATTATTCGGATGCATGGTTTATTGCTTATACTCCGGATTTGGTTCTTGGAACATGGGTAGGTGCCCGAACACCGGATATTCACTTTAACAGTGGCAATGGATCGGGATCGGCTTTGGCACTTCCTATCCTGGCCGACGTAATTAGAGGGATTGAAAAAAATTCGGAACTGAGAAACAATTACTTAACCTCATTCAATATTCCAAATAATGCATATTCGTTCCTGCGATGCGAACCTTATAAGCAAAGCGGGGTTAAAGGTTTTTTCAATCGTTTGTTTCAAGGAAAAGATAAGAGCGATAACAATTCTTCTGATTCGGTTAAAAAAAAGAAAGAAGATCGAGGAATAAAATTATTTTTTAAAAAGCTCTTTAAGGGTAAAGGTAAGCGATAGGTTTTTAAAACCGATTGTATAAAATAGTTAATCCGCTGTAATTCATCTTCCAAGTAATCTCACAGAACCCATACAGCTTATCTTCATGGACATTTTTTAGTAAATTTGTGAATTAATGGATTGGTAAATTAGTGGATTGGTAAATTGGTTAATCACATTAACACTTAAATACGTTAACAAACACCTAAAGATAACATTCAACACACTGATATTCATTAGTCATACGTTGTAATACATTGTGATACGATTGTGAGTAGTACATTTTAACAATTGAAAGATGAATCAATGAAGCACTTAAATACATTAACACGCAAACAACTGAACATCCTAAATCAAAAATCAGCAATCGAAAATGGTCAATAAAAAACCCTCACTCAAAAAGAGCAAGGGTTAAAAAATGTACCCGGGGCGGGACTTGAACCCGCACGAGCGCAATGCTCATTGGATTTTAAGTCCAACGTGTCTACCAATTCCACCACCTGGGCGATTGATTTCAATTAATCAATACCTTTTTGAACGTATTTATTGCCTTCTGTCCACCTCCCAAACATAAAAACGATGCTTTTATTCTCGGGATGCTCAAAAAACTACAAAATCCAAGATTTTTTGTTTTTTGCCAAATTCCACCACCTAGGCAAACTTTCAAAGAAAATCCCGATCGCATCGGGACTCCTGAGCGAAAGACGGGATTCGAACCCGCGACCCCGACCTTGGCAAGGTCGTGCTCTACCAGCTGAGCTACTTTCGCGTTTTTTAAACGGAGTGCAAATATAAACAATTTTGATAAATTGCAATATTTTTTATCAGATTTTTTCCGTCCCCTTCCCTGTTATTCTCCCAGTAATTTCTTTATTTCATTGAGTTTCATCAAGGCTTCTACCGGAGTTAAGGTGTCAATATTTGTTTTTAAAATATCATCCTTGATTTGATACAATAATGGATCGTCAAGTTGTATGAAACTCAATTGAAAATCATCCACGACTTTTGATTTTCCTTTTATTTTTTTTGTCTTCTGACTTAAAATGTCATTTGAGTGCGATTTCTCCAACTGCTCCAAAAGCTGATCAGCTCTTTGAAGCACTGTTGCAGGCATTCCGGCCATTCGTGCCACATGAATCCCAAAACTATGTTCACTTCCACCCTCTTTCATTTTTCGGATGAACAAAACCTGGTTCCCAATTTCTTTAATCGAAATATGAAAGTTTTTGATCCTTTTAAAACTTTTAGTCATTTCGTTCAACTCATGATAATGGGTTGCAAATAAAATTTTTGCTTTAAAAAGTGGATGTTCGTGCAAATATTCAGCAATGGCCCATGCGATCGAAATTCCATCATAAGTGCTGGTTCCACGACCAATTTCATCTAACAATATCAGGCTTCTGTTCGAAATATTATTCAGAATACTCGCGGTTTCATTCATCTCAACCATAAAGGTGGATTCACCTGAGGAGATATTATCGGAGGCCCCAACCCTTGTAAATAACTTGTCGATCAATCCCAGTTTTGCTTTGCCGGCCGGTACAAAACTTCCCATCTGAGCCATCAAAACAATTAAAGCGGTTTGGCGAAGTAAAGCCGATTTGCCCGACATATTGGGTCCGGTGAGGATAATGATTTGTTGCGATTCATTGTCAAGATAAACATCGTTCGCAATGTATTCTTCGCCAATAGGCAATTGTTTTTCAATAACCGGATGTCGCCCATCTTTAATATCCAATATATAAGAATCATTAATTTCAGGACGAACATAATGATTGGCTTCGGCTATATTTGCAAATGAAAGCAAACAATCCAATTTCGCTATGACCGTTGCATCAAGCTGAATGGGTTGAATATAATCAATCAGTGAAGAAACCAATTCGGTATACAAATGATGTTCAAGTTCCGCAATTTTACCCTCCGCCCCTAAAATTTTTTCTTCGTATTCTTTTAATTCTTCGGTGATATAACGTTCGGAACCGGTTAATGTTTGTTTCCGGTTCCACTCTGGTGGTACTTTGTCCTTATGGGCATTGGTAACTTCCAGATAATAGCCGAACACATTATTAAAACCGATTTTCAAGGAAGATATTCCTGTTTTTTGCAATTCGCGCTCCTGAATTTTAGCCAGATAATCTTTACCCGAAAAAGCAAGATTCCTGAGTTCATCCAGTTCTTCAGAAACCCCGTCTGCAATCACGCGACCTTTACTGAGCAAAGCGGGGCATTCAGGGTTAATTTCATGTTCTATCCGTTCCCGAATTATTTTACAGGGATTTAATTGATCTGATAATACCTGCAATGATTTTAGTTCCTGTTGAACACAAAGGTCTTTTACTTCATGAACTGCGGATAGGGCATTCTTAAGTTGCAATAATTCCCTTGGATGTATTTTTGCTACTGCCACTTTTGAAATCAAACGCTCCAGATCATTAATCGTTTTCAAGTGGATGGTTAAATGCTGACTAAATTCCTGATCCTTCATCAAAAACTCAACAATGTCATAACGTTCTTCGATCGGGTGTTTATCTTTAAGCGGAAGCGCAAGCCAGCGTTTAAGCATACGCGATCCCATGGGTGTCGATGTCTGATCCAATACATCAATCAAGGTGGCTGCACCATCATAAGGCGAATAATACAACTCTAAATTTCGAATGGTAAACTTATCAAGCCATACGAATTTTTCTTCTTCAATACGCGATACTTTGCTGATATGGCTAACCTTATCGTGATGGGTTTCTGCCAGATAATGCATGGCAGCACCGGCTGCTATGACTGCATTTTTCAAATCCTCAATCCCAAATCCCTTTAGCGAATTTGTCCCAAAATGCCCTCTTAACAATTCATAAGAAAAATCTAGGGTAAATACCCAATCATCAAACGTATTGATATAAAATTTATCGCCGAACAACTCGGTAAACTTCTCCCGGTTATTTCTTTGGATGATAACTTCACTGGGCTTGAAACTTTGCAGCAATTTATCCATGTACTCATATGATCCCTGCGCTACCAAAAATTCGCCGGTCGAAATATCCAGAAATGAGATTCCGGAATTCTTCGCATCTAAATGTAAGCTTGCCAGAAAATTATTTTCATTTCGTTCCAGAATCTTATCATTGTATGAAACACCCGGGGTTACCAATTCTGTAACACCACGCTTCACAATTGTTTTGGTCAATTTAGGATCTTCTAATTGATCACAAATCGCAACTCTGTGTCCAGCCCTGACCAGCTTAGGCAAATAGGTATCAATGGAGTGATGTGGAAACCCTGCAAGCTCAATATAAGTTGCCTTTCCATTGGCACGTCTTGTCAACACGATTCCCAAAATAGCAGCAGCCTTGATGGCATCTTCACCAAATGTTTCATAAAAATCTCCAACCCTGAACAACAACAATGCATCAGGGTATTTGCCCTTGATCGCATTATATTGTTTCATTAATGGAGTTTCTGCTATTTCTTTTTTATCAGTCAAAACGTTTTGTTCTTATAAAACAAAGTTAAAATTAAAATTGATTTTTGATAAGTTAAAGCTTAGCTTAAAATTTACTTGTAATTTTACCTCTTCATAAAATCAACTAAATGCGCAAAGTTTTAAATAGTGAATTAAATCGGATAAGTATTGAGGAATTTAAAACAAGCAATAAAATCACCCTCGTTGTTGTTTTGGATGATATCCGAAGCTTGATGAATATTGGTTCTGTGTTTCGTACTTCGGATGCTTATCTTGTTCAGCAAATTCACTTATGCGGCATTACTGCCACACCTCCTCATCGCGAAATCCAGAAAACTGCCTTAGGTGCAACAGAGTCGGTCGACTGGGTTTATTTCAAAGATATTAACGAATCGGTTAATTCGTTAAAAAAACAAGGGTTTACAATCTATGCCATTGAACAAGCAGATGATAGTATTTTGCTTGAAGATCTTAAAATAAACCCTCAGGATAAAATTGCCGTGATTTTTGGGAATGAGATCAAAGGAGTATCCGATTCCATTTTAAACGACATCCATGGTTGCATAGAACTCCCCCAATTCGGCACCAAACATTCACTGAACATCTCTGTTTGCGCCGGAATTGTTATTTACAACTTGTTTAACAAACTTCATTTCACGTCAACAAATCAAGCTCAAATCTTATAAATAACAAGCTATGAAGGTAACTCTATATAGCTCATTTAATTGCATTTCGTCTTCATATGATTAAAAATTGACACAATAAATTGGAAATGTGCCATAAAAAAATTTATATTTGTATTAAATCTCTGAAATCAACCAATTAATTAACATAAATAATTATGAAAAAATTTTATCTGTCTATTTTAAAAACATTGCTTGCTTTGTTTATGGTTCTGACCCCTGTTTTATTTTATGGTCAAAATGCCAGAATGTGGCGTCAATCTAACAGAATTGATATAATTGCAACATCCCCAACATTTGCCGAAAAAGGTGGAATGGTAGAAGTTTCATTTGAAATAGTTATACCGGGCGGATATTTTGCAAAAAGCGCTGCCATGTACATGCAACCTGAATTCAGGTACAAAGATGGAACTACACCGCTAAAACCCCTTACCCTTAAAGGTGAAGATGTTACAGGTGATGGCATTACAATCAATCACAAAGAAGGTGGATCCTATACTTATACTGATAATATAAAGTATGATCCTAAACTTAATTGGTCGGAGTTATATATTATAGCTACCGTTTACTCAGGTAAAGAAGGAACCATCGCATCAATTGACGAAATTATGGACAACCCACGTTCATATCAGCTTTGTCAAGTTTATGCAGCTAAAGGCGTAATCTATACTTCTGAAAGGCTCCTTAAAAAGATGGCGTATACAGTAGCTGCCGATCTTGGATATGAACCTCAAGAAGTTATCAGCCCAAAAAATGCTGTAGTATACTTCGCTGTTAACAAATTTGATGTTAATTGGAACTTACCTCTTAATAAAAATGCAAATACTGAAGCCAAATTCCATCAACTAACAGACTTTTCAAAAGAAGGATGGAAAATCAAAACGATTAGTATTGATGGTTGGGCATCTCCTGAAGGAATCGCCGTGAATGATAAACTATCTGAAGACAGAGCTAATGTTATCTATGCTGAAGTAATCAAAAAACTTGATCAATTATTAAAAGAAGGTGGCAATTTTAGCTTCTCAAATCCATCAGAAGACTTAGAATACTTGTTTAGTTTCAGGGGTTCTGACTGGGATGGATTTTTAAATGCACTTGAAGCATCTAACCTTAAAGATAAAAAGGTAATTGCTGAATCAATCAACAACGCTGCAACCGAAACTGCTAAGGACCAGGCATTGAGAAGTGCAATGTACAAATATGCCGGAGTACGTGAAATTTTAGCTCCTCTCAGAAGAACTGATTTGGCAATCAATTATATCGAACCTTATAAAAGTCAAAGTGAAATTTCTGAAACCGCACTGAGCAATCCAGGTTCATTGGAATTAAAAGAACTTTTATATGCAGCTGCAAATGCTGAAGAAGATCAAAAATTGGGTATCTATGAAGTAGTATTCGAGAAATTCCCAAAATGTTGGATTTCTAAAAATAATGCTGCTATAATTTATATGCAAAAAGGCAATTATGCAAAAGCAGGTGAATTATTGAACAGCGCACATGAAATGTATCCCGATCAAGGAACCATTAACGCCAACCTTGGTGCTTTAGCCGTATATCAAGGTGATTTTACAAAAGCTGCTGAATATTTTGCAAAAGCACAAGAACAAGGAGTTGAAGTTGATAATTACAACCTTGGTGTAATGGAAATCGTGAAAGGTGACTACAAAAAAGCTGCTGAACTTTTGGATGGAAATGCTTGTGACTATAATGCCGGTTTAGCTCAATTACTTGCAGAAGACTACCAAAAAGCTGAAGCAACTTTGAAATGCACAAAAGATCTGCCATGTCAAGCAGCTTACCTGATTGCTGTAATTGGAGCCAGAACCAATGATGCAAACAAAGTTTATGAAAATTTAAAGAAAGCTTTTGAACTAAACCCTGCACTTAAAGCTCAGGCGATGTACGACCGTGAATTTCAGAATTACAGAAATTCAGAAGCATTTAAGACTCTCGTAAAATAGCACCAAAACAACAAATAAAAAAAGCGTCTTGAATTTTCAGGGCGCTTTTTTTATTCTAGTACAAATCGGTGAATCCCCTTTTTGTGTTCCCGGTTAATTATTTCCAGGATTTTATTATAATCACATTCATTTTCTACAAAATCGATGTGGTTGGTGTCGATAATTAAAATCCGCATATCTCTTTGTTGCCTGATATATTCAAAATACCCCGTTTGTATTTTCTCCAAATAATTATTTTCAATCTCCAACTCGTACGATCTACCTCGTTTTACTATGTTTTTCTTCAGATTCTCAACATCCAGATATAAGTAAACCAACAAATCAGGTTTGGGTAAGGATGCATTGATGATATTAAAGAACCTTGAATATAAAGCCAATTCATCCTTTTGCAGGGTTTTGCCTGCAAAAATGAGGGATTTATTGATAAAGTAATCGGAAATAGTGAATGACTTAAACAAATCCTGCGTTGATAACTGATCCTTCAATTGCTGAAATCGGGAGGCTAAAAATGACATTTCCAACGGGAACGCATACTTATCAGGCTCCAGATAAAATTTTGGCAAAAATGAATTATCCTCGAACTGTTCTAAAATCAGTCGGGCATTATATTGCTCGGAAATTCGAGTTGCCAGGGAAGTTTTCCCAGCCCCTATCGTTCCTTCAATGACAACATAATTATATCTCATCTATAACAAAAATAAGAGATAAATGAATCCCTATTGCTAAGGGATAAACTTTTTTACCCACAATTTATCCTGGCATTCATCCAACAATTTGCGAATTGATTTTCTGGAGATGGGATGAACGAATTCCGGCAAGATTTCATTGAGAGGAACTAAGATAAATTTTCGCTCCTGAATTCTTGGATGGGGTATCTGTAGTGCTTCTTTATTGATTATTTTATCATCAAAAAATAAAATATCCAGATCAATTGTTCTTGACTCATAAGCATCTGAAACTCGAATCCGGCCTAAATTCTTTTCAATTTTGAGAACTATTTTAAGAATTTCTTCTGGTATTAATTCAGTTTGAAAACTCAGCACCTGATTCAAAAAAGTATTTTCTGATTTAAAACCCCATGATTCGGACTCAAATATGGAAGATTTAAATAGAATGTCACCTATATCTATTTGCATTTTTGAAATTGCCGTACTCAACCGTAAAGCTCGATTTCCTAAATTACTACCCAACGAAATAATAACTTGCGACATGGTGATTTATCTTAGGTAGCAAAACTAATAATAATACATGGGTATGAGGTGTAAAAACGTATCCTAAAGTGAATACAAATCTTTTAAAAGGCGATCAATTTTAGAATTATACTGAGTATCCTGGGCCCACTTACCTGTTAACTCCTGCACCGTTTGAGCCGAACCCCTTTTAATGAACCTGAAACGCGTATCAACCAATTCGGTCATAATCTCTTTTTGGTCGGCATAGGCTTTTAAATGCTGGATATGTGCACGAATTCCAATACGCACGGAAATAAACTCATCACCACTTTCAAATTCATTGGAAGCACCCAAACCACAAAAATTATTCTGACCTGGTTTAACACTTCCCGTGTATTTTAAAAAACCAGTTTCATGGCACATTTGTGCAAAAGCAATATCATGATTCACGCCTTCTTGTTTTGATTCTTCAATGTAAATTTGTGCCAAATCTAAGGCCTCGTCATTATTTATCCTGGCATTATTCATGCTTAAATAATAGGCCAAAAACTTATCTGATCTCAGACCTTCTGTCATAATTTTGGCAGGAATATTTGACGTACGCACTTTCCATCTTTCAATGTCATCCTGAAAATAAGAGTTCAGGGCATAGCTTTTTATTCCGTCAATATTTGTAGCTACAAATAATGGAAGGGAGTTGAACACATTTCTGCCAATCACTAAATTGGATTTTTCTGCTGAATAAGAAAATACAAGGCTGATTTGTTGAACAAGAAGTATCAGCATCAGCAAGCCCGCTTTTTTTGGTACGATTTTCATAATTCCCAGCATGTAATAATCATCACATTAGTACAAATATCAGATCAAAACGATTAGGTATTATTTGTTCAAATTTTTGTTATTCACAATATTGTGTTAATACCCTGCCTAATTCATTTTTTCATACTTTTACAGATAGAAAACAGGGTCTGTCATTGAGTGTCCAATCAATTATATTAAAGGCAATTTCAAATACCGGATCATAAAATATTACAACTATGAAACAATTTTTCAAATTTATGTTTGCCTCCATGTTGGGCTTCTTTATTGCTTCAATAATTCTTTTCTTCCTGACACTTGGACTCATTAGCTCCTTACTTGCCTTTGCCGAAAAAGAAGTGGTAACCGTTAAGGATAACACCTTATTACAGATAAAACTCAACCAAACCATCTTTGAACGAACCTCAAATAATCCGTTTTCAACGGCCAGTTTATTCTCTTTTGCACCCACCAACTCCCTTGGGTTGAATGATATTTTAAAGGCGATTGATAAAGCTAAAAACGACGATAAAATCAAAGGGATTTATTTAGAGTTAAGTTATATCCCGGCTGGTATTTCAACCATTGAAGAAATCAGATCAGCTCTGGAAAGATTTAAGGAATCCGGAAAATTTATTGTTTGTTATGGGGAAATATTTTCGCAAACTGCTTACTATATGGCTACTGTAGCAGATGAAATTTATTTTAATCCTGAAGGAATGATGTTGTTTAAAGGATTGAATGCTGAAGTAATGTTTTATAAAGGTTTGTTTGATAAGCTTTCGGTTGAAGCTCAGATTGTGCGACATGGAAAATTCAAGAGTGCCATTGAACCCTATACCGAACAAAAGATGAGCCCGGAAAATAAGGAACAAACAAAGAAATATCTGGATGATGTTTGGAATTTAGTGTTATCCTCCATCTCAATTAGCAGAAATATTAGTGTTGAAGAGCTTAATGCAATCGCGGATGAACTTAAAATCAGGCAACCGGAAGATGCTTTGAAATATAAATTTGTTGACAAACTACTTTATAAAGATGAAGTATTGGCGCAGCTTCGTGAGAAACTAAATTTGACTGAAGATCAAAAAATCGAATCACTCAGCTTGTACAGTTATAATAACAGCCCAACCATAGGTCGTACGCTCAGTCGAAATAAAATTGCGGTTGTTTATGCAAGTGGCACCATCATAAATATGGAAGGTGATGACCAGGTTGTTGGAGCGCAAAGAGTTTCAAGGGCAATACGACAAGCTCGGACCGACAAATCAGTTAAAGCAATCGTCTTTCGTATAAATTCAGGCGGTGGTGATGTATTAGCTTCTGAGATTTTGAGAAGGGAAATTGAGCTGGCAGCGGTAACTAAGCCCCTTATTGCATCTTATGGCGATTTGTCGGCATCAGGCGGATATTGGGCCACTTGTAATGCGACCAGGATTATGGCCAATCGTTCTTGTTTAACAGGCTCTATTGGGGTTTTTGGTATAATCCCCAATATTAAAGGATTATTAAATGATAAGCTCGGGATTACGATTGATAATGTAGGTACCAATAAAAACTCAGAATTTATTAGCACAACAAGACAATTTACTCCATTCGAAAGAGAAGTAATGACTTCAATGATTGAAAATACTTATGAAACCTTTATAGCGCATGTAGCAGATGGAAGAAACTTGAGAAAAGAATTTGTGGACAGCATCGGCCAGGGTAGAATTTGGAGTGGTGAAGATGCCATAGAACTTGGATTGATTGATCAATTTGGAGGACTGACAGAGGCAATAGAATTGGCAAAAGAGTTGGCCGATCTTCCGGATTTTCGCATCCAGGAACTTCCGATTCAGGAAGATTTTCTCGTGACCATGATGAAACAAATAACAGGTGACGTTCAAGTCTCTGCCATTGAAAGAGAATTGGGCAGCGATTATGGTTTTATCAAGCATTTAAGAGCTTTGAAAAACAGCAAAGGGTTGCAGGCGATTTTGCCATATGAAATAAAGGTAGAATAAATTGCAGATTGTCAATTGTTGATTGTCAACGTTTGATTTAAGAATTTTTTGTTCGGGTAGTAATTATTGTCTTGTGGAATATAGCAATCAATTCTCCGCATTCTTTTATTAAATCATCATTAAAATCGGCCTTTTTATTTAGTTGCGCCTGTTTGATAATTTTCAAACTTATTTGAGTTTCCCTTAATTCTTTTAATATAGTACTTATTTTATGCGCAAAATCTTTTCTGGATTCAGCTCCTTACGCCTTGCCATAATTTAGCGCAGAGCTGGTTGATGATCTGATAATTTGCGCAGACAGGTGTTCTGATACAAATTCCTGATTTAGATTTCTACAAAGATTAATTATAGAAACAGAAAAATTTATTAAGCGATTTTCAATCTCAATTCTCATGGCATCAATTTTCTCTTTAATACCAAATAGTCTATTTTGTCCTAAATTTGAATTTGATTACTTTTCAATTGAAAATCGAAAATCGAAAACTGGCAATCCTTAAAATCCCTCAAGTCCTTCCTTCAACTTCTTTAACTTCTCTTCTTTAGGCAAATTTTCATAATTCATAAGTGCATCCATCCATGCACCATAAGTAGCATTTGGTAAAATGATGAATTTTTTTCCAAATTCAGCTTTTAGGTCGATCACATTTTGATGTCTTTCGGCAATTGAATTTGCTTCAAACAAATCGGTAAAATCATTCAGGTTATCTCCCATTAAAAGTACAATTTCATGGGTTTCCAAAACCTTTTGCCGGCGTGCTTCTTTATTTGATTCCGTTGACCTGAGCATGATATGGGCTTCATCAACATGAGGAAAACCTTTATCCTTAAGGTTTTTCATCGTGGCATCATGAAATTCCACTTTTCGGTTGGTGATATAAAATGTTTCCACACCTTTCGACGAAGCATAATTCAAAAACTCAACTGCACCGGGCAAGGCTTTTGCATTGGCCAATTCCATCCACTCTTTCCAATAAGTCGGGTAATCACTATTTTCCAGGATCGATTTTGCTTCAAAAGGGCTGTTATCCAAAACGGTTTCATCCACATCTACAACAATGGCCAATGGTTTTTTATAAGGATTATTTTCCAGAATTTGGTTTAACCTTAGTTCTGCAATATTATATGCCTGATAACAGAGAGCCTCAACTTCCGCTGATTTTTGCTGGTAAAGAGTGGCCATTAATAGAGAATCATTATTAATAGTTTGCTTTTCAGGAATGTATGTGCAAGCAGTTAGCATGCTAAGCACAATCGTTAAGGTGATCAATTTTATCGCTTTCATAGTATCATTATTTTTATTGTTCAACCCCCTGCTCTCACTTCGTTCGAGCTGTCCCCCTATTAATAGGGGGATTATAGGGGTTTCTTTAACTTCAAATTTTGTTAAAAAAAAGCCGCCCTGAAATTTCAGGACGGCTATAAATATACAAATTAATTGCTTTTCAATTTATTACTGCTGCTCGGCTAAACGTTTGTAATTGTTGTAACGCCATTTAGCATTATCCTCTGCAATTTTATCAAGGGTTGCAGCTTCACCGGGGAATGATTTCTTTAATGATGTATAACGTACCTCACCATTTAAGAATCCCTGGAATTTGCTCCAATCCGGTTCTTTTGAATCCAAAACAAATGGATTTTTACCTTCAGCCTCTACCTGTGGATTATAACGGTATAAATGCCAGTAACCTGATTCAACTGCTAAATTAGATTCTTCCTGTGTTTTGCCCATACCTGCAAGCAAGCCATGGTTAATACAAGGAGCATAAGCAATAATCAAGCTTGGTCCTGGGTATGCCTCAGCTTCTTTCAATGCTTTGAAGTATTGGGCCTGGCTTGATCCCATTGCAACCTGTGCAATATAAACATAGCCATAAGTCATCGCCATTAAACCAAGGTCCTTTTTACGTGTTTTCATACCTGATGTGGCAAATTTGGCAACAGCTCCAACCGGAGTCGCTTTAGAAGCTTGTCCACCTGTGTTTGAGTAAACCTCGGTGTCTAATACCAATACGTTTATATCTTCACCAGATGCCAGAACATGATCCAATCCACCGTATCCAATGTCATAGGCCCAGCCATCTCCACCAAAAATCCACATTGACTTTTTAGCAAGATATTGTTTAAGTGCAAGGATTTCTTTGGCAATGGGTGCACTTTCCTTCTCAAGTAATGGTAATAATTTATCAGTAGCTTCTTTCGATTTAACCCGATCGTTTACACCTTCGATCCATTCATTCATGGCAGCTTTAGTTTCAGCCGAAACTTCACCATTTACGGTTTTCATTTTTGTCAGGATGCGCTCGCGCATTTTGTTAACTCCGGTTGCCATACCTAAACCATATTCAGCATTGTCTTCGAACAGTGAATTAGCCCATGCAGGACCATTTCCGCTTTCTTTATGCTCACAATAAGGAGTTGAAGGGGCAGAACCACCATAAATTGAAGAGCAACCTGTTGCATTCGCAACCATCATTTGCTCACCAAATAGTTGAGTAATTGTTTTAATATAAGGAGTTTCACCACAACCGGCACAAGCTCCGGAGAACTCGAACAATGGTTGAGCAAACTGACTATTTTTAACCGATTGGAATTTATCAACAACCTGATCTTTGTACGATACTTTTGCATTAAAATGATCCCAACGTGCAATTTCAGCTCCCTGACTTTCAAGCGGCTCCATTACCAAGGCTTTTTCCTTTGCAGGACAAACATCGGCGCAGTTACCGCAACCGGTACAATCCAATACAGAAACCTGAATTCTGAATTTCAGAGGGGCAAATTTACCTTTGGTTTCGATTAATTTTGTTCCTTCCGGCAAATTAGCTTCTTCGGCTTCATTTACAAGGAACGGACGGATTGCAGCGTGAGGGCAAACATAGGCACATTGGTTACACTGGATACAATTATCAGCTTGCCATTCAGGAACTGTCACAGCAATACCACGTTTTTCAAAAGCAGTTGTACCTGATGGGAATGTACCATCTTCACGGCCCAAAAATGCACTAACCGGAAGATCATCCCCTTTTAGGCTATTTACTGGGTCAGCTAATTCTGAAATAAAAGCAGGTACATTTCTTTTTGGTGTTACATCAACGCCATCCAGTTTAGCCCATTCTGCCGGGATTTCAATTTTAGTTACCGCATCACCTGCATCAACAGCTGCATTATTCATTTTTACAATGGCTTCACCTTTTCTACCAAAGCTCTTCACAATGAATTTCTTCATTTGTTCAACAGCCAAATCGTAAGGAATTACTTCAGCGATTTTAAAGAATGCTGATTGCATGATGGTATTGGTTCGGTTTCCTAATCCAATTTCATCCGCGATCTTGGTTGCATTGATAATATAGAATTTAATGTCATTTTCAGCAAGATATTTCTTCATTGAATTTGGAAGCTGATTTTTGGTTTCTTCAACATCCCAGATCGAGTTCAATAAGAAAGTACCACCTTTTTTCAACCCTTTCAACATATTATATTTATTCAGGTATGAAGGAACGTGGCAGGCCACAAAGTTTGGGGTTCCAACTAAATAAGGGGCTCTGATAGGAACATCACCAAATCGTAAATGAGATACAGTAATACCTCCTGATTTTTTTGAGTCGTAAGCAAAATATGCCTGACAATATTTGTCGGTGTTATCCCCGATTATTTTGATTGAGTTTTTATTTGCACCAACGGTACCATCGGCACCTAACCCATAAAATTTAGCTTCATAAGTTCCTTTGGCAGCAATACTAATTTCTGGCAACAAAGGCAATGATTTAAAAGTAACATCATCAACAATACCTACTGTGAAATAATTTTTCGGTTCCTTCATTTTTAAGTTCTCAAACACCGAAACCATCATTGCCGGAGTGGTATCTTTTGAACTTAAACCGTAACGACCACCAACAACCAAAGGCTTGTCAGCTTTTTCATAATACAACTCACGGATATCCATGTACAAAGGTTCGCCATTTGCACCCGGTTCTTTAGTTCTGTCAAGAACAGCGATACGTTTAACTGACTTAGGCATTACCTTTAAAAAGTACTTTTCAGAGAATGGTCGGTACAAGTGAACTGAAATTAGTCCAACTTTTTCACCTTTTGCATTCAAATAATCAACAACCTCTTTAATTGTTTCAGTAATTGAACCCATCGCCACAATCACATTTTCAGCGTTTGCTGCACCATAATAGGTGAATGGATGGTATTCACGGCCCGTTTTTTTTGTAATCTCTTTCATATAGTCTT
Source organism: Bacteroidetes bacterium HGW-Bacteroidetes-17 (assembly GCA_002840985.1). Lineage (GTDB taxonomy): Bacteria > Bacteroidota > Bacteroidia > Bacteroidales. Next base: position 53,933 of record PHDM01000007.1, on the reverse strand, counting down.
CAACTACATCCGGAATCGGGTCATAAAATTTATTGGCTGCTTCGCGCGATTGGAAATAAATATCCGGATTTTGAGCAGTCCCTCTTGTTACCGGATGCTCAGGGTTTAATGCGTTATTACGGTAGGCTTGTAATGCATCCCAATCCACCAAATCTCTCAAGTCATCATTTTCAAAATATTCAACTTTTTGAATTTCGTGAGAAGTTCTGAACCCATCAAAGAAATGCAAGAAAGGAATTCTAGTTTTTATAGAGGCAAGATGTGCAATGGCTCCCAAATCCATAACTTCTTGTACACTGCCGGTAGCCATCATGGCAAAACCTGTTTGACGGGTCGACATAACGTCGCTATGATCACCAAAAATAGAAAGGGCCTGAGCCGCTAAACTACGTGCACTTACATGGAAAACACCAGGTAATAATTCACCTGCAATTTTATACATATTAGGAATCATCAGCAATAAGCCCTGTGATGCGGTGAAAGTTGATGTTAAAGCACCTGATTGCAAACTGCCGTGTACTGCACCTGCAGCTCCACCTTCCGATTGCATTTCAACTACCTTTACCTGCTCACCAAATAGGTTTTTACGTCCAAATGCAGCCCATTCATCAATATACTCGGCCATCGTTGATGACGGAGTAATTGGATAAATGGCAGCTACCTCGCTGAACATATAAGCCACATGAGCTGCGGCATAATTTCCATCACAGGTGATAAATTTTTTGTTTTTTTTCATAATCAATTTATTTTAAGGTCTTTATATAATATTTCTCGACGCCTGATCAAAATCTGCACAAAATTAGTTATTTTACCTCTGACACTTATTACTTTAACCCAAAATTCGACAATAAAACCCATAATTTATATTGAATTTAGATTGTGAATAAAGTGAACTTTTTAATATATTTGTGATACATAGGATTAGTACAATCCTATCATTTAATTAACTTAAAAAACTATCGTATGAACTTGAAGACAAAATATCTGGGACTGGAACTTAAAAATCCAATCATCGTTGGAGCAAGTAATCTTGTGAAAGACCTTAATATACTCAAAAGACTTGAAGATGCCGGTGCCGGTGCAATCGTATATAAATCGCTATTTGAGGAACAAATTCAATTAGAGAATTTACAACAATATCAAACAGAAGAAGACTATGGAGCCCGTCATGCGGAGATGACTTCGGGCATGACAAATCTGGAAGATGCAGGGCCAGAAGAGTTTTTGTTTCATTTAAGAAAAGCAAAGGACGCCGTTCAGATTCCGCTCATTGCAAGTTTGAATGCTGTTTATGAGGAAAGTTGGGTTGAATATGCACAAAAAATTGAACAAACCGGTGTTGATGCATTGGAATTGAACTTTTATTCAACAAACTATGAATTCGATGTGATGGGCAAAGCCATCGTACAGGAACAAATTGACATCCTCGAATCAATTGTTAAAATTGTCAAAATCCCTGTAAGCGTTAAACTAAGCCCTTTCTATACAAATCCGTTATACATCATTAATGAAATGGATAAGATTGGCGTCAAAGGATTTGTGCTTTTCAATCGTTTGTTCCAACCGGATATTGACATTGAAAAAGAAGTACATCATTTTCCGTACAACCTAAGCCATCATGAGGACAATCGTTTGGCATTGCGCTATGCAGGCTTATTGTATGGGAATATAAAAGCAGATATCTGTAGCAATACTGGAATACTTTCCGGACCTGATGTCATTAAAATGTTGCTTGCCGGAGCAAATTGTGTCCAGGTTGTAAGTGCCGTATATCAGAAAGGGCCAAAACAAATAAGTACTATGCTTGATGAACTTGAAGGATGGATGAAACATAAAGGCTATGAATCAATCAGCGATTATAGGGGCAAGCTATCAAAGAACAATTTGAAAGATATTTATGCCTATAAACGTGCTCAATATGTTGACATCCTGATGAAATCAGATGAAATTTTTAAAAAATATCCCATCGCCTAGTTTTGATAAAGAGAATAATAAAGGGGTTGAATTTCCAGCTCCTTTATTATTTCACCATAATGATTCATTCCATGATTTTCTAAAAATCAGATGTGCTGTATCATTTTCTGTAGTATACCCATTCTTCCCATCATAAATATAAATAAGCGATAATTTCAATTCAGGGGTTCCATAATTTGAATCACAATATTCGGCTATTTCGTTGGCCGTAACAAATGGTTTTCCAAACATACTGCTAAGAGGGAACAAGTTGCTATTTTCATAAGCCTTATAAACAAGTTCGGTACAAGCAATCACCGTGTCCGTTGAAAAATCAAAATTATAATCATAGGGCTTAGAAACGAATCCAAAAGTCTTATAAATTGCTTCAGCAATCTCTCTCTTGGAAATCATCGGGCGCAAAACAACAATTCCATCTTTTTGTGCCCCTTCAGTAAAAGATGATAAAATAACACCTTCACTTTTTGATTCGATGATGTTCCTCTCATTTCGTTTATCACTATTTGCCTCATAAACTAAACCGAATCTATGACGCAATAATTCTTCCAGATCGCCTGACGGTTCCCCGCTTGTTTTCACCCAATCAGCACAAGCAATATCATTATTAAATAATTCCTCTCTTTCTTTAGCTGTTCCGATGTAAAATCCGGCGTGTGTCCAAAAGCCCGGGATACCAATGTTCGAAATATAATAATCGCTCCTGTTCAGAAAAATGTCTCCAGGCCGAATCAAATTACTTAGCCTTTTAAGTTCTATTTTGCTGATAGTATTAGTCGATGATTCCAGTACTTTTGTGTCGCCTGCCCAGGCAAAAACCCAAGCCTTAAGTGGATAAACATTTGGATGAAAAAAAAATCTTTTTATGACTGCCAAAACGACAACTACGATGATTAGGATACTTATAATTCGCCAAACTCTTTTCATTTTATCGAATCGTTATTTCATCCACAAAAATCCAGGCTTTGTTACCGGCTCCAACGTGCCAATCGGGACAAACCTCAATATTTTTTGCTAATACCTTGATGTAACGTGCTTTCTTATTCACGTAATTTACCCCAAACTCTTTAACCACTCCTCCGTCTATTTTTGGGTCAACATCGTTTTCAATCCTTGAAATTTTACGGTACTGCTGCCCATCATCGGAAGTGAAAAATTCAACATAGAGCGGCATCCAAATCCATGAGTTTTGCTCCTGATGAAACCCGGCTGAAAGTCCACTAATTTGCTGAGATTCACCCAAATCAACCACTGCCTCAAAATCAACCCCATAATATCCTTGCCAGGCACCTGTTCTAAAGTTTTCTCCTCCACGTATAAAATCAAGTAACGCTTGCTCTCCACCTGCGGTGTATTGCGCACTAAAGGCATTCTTTACACTTACTTTTCTTCCTCCTTGTATTTTATTGTACTCTGCATTTGCCACTTTCGATGGAATTCCATTTAGATAAGCAATTGCTTTAAAACTTGTGCTTTTCGATATAATGATTGGATCGGTATATTTTTTTGATGTTTGATCCGGATCTTTGCCATTTGTTGAGTAAAATATTTCTGTTTCAGGATTGATGGAAGCCAATTCAACAACCAATTTTTCAGTAAAAGTTCTGGATTCAGATTTAAAATAAGGAACGGGAGAAATCAGATGCTCAGTGATTGAAGATGTTGGACAATCTTCGGCCTTGGTTCCCCAATCGGAAGGTGTTGATCCCATCATATATACGAATTCACCACCCTCCATCAACATTTCGTGGGTGAAATAAGATTTTGAATAATCCACACCATTATATTTTATTGCTTGAATATAACTGTTTTCCTTACTCAGATTCTCAGATTTAATCGTGAGTTTTTTTCCGTTTTCCAAATTAATGCTGATTTCATCGAATAAGGGTGTTCCAATGATGTATTGATTATCGCCAGGGCAAACAGGATAAAATCCCAGCGCACTTAACACATACCAGGCCGACATCTGACCGCAATCCTCATTGCCGCACAATCCGCTTGGTTGATCCGTATATAACTCATCCATGATTTTCCGAAGCACCTTGGCTCCTTTGGCAGGAGCTCCAATATAATCGTATAAATAAGCCATGTGATGACTGGGTTCGTTGCCATGGGCATATTGTCCTATTAAACCTGTTATGTCCGATTGTTGGCGACCGGAAAGCCCTTCACTTGTATTGAATAGTTCATCCAGCTTTGCTTCAAATTGATTTTTTCCTCCCAGCAAATTGATCAAGCCATTCACATCATGCGGGACGAAGAAATTATACTGCCAGGTATTGGCTTCGGTCAACATAAAATTTACCTGAGTCGGATCAAATGGGCTAACAAATGCTCCATTAATTTTACCCCTCATAAATCCGGTTTCTTTATCAAAAATATTTTTATAAAACTGTGCGCGTTCAATGAATTCCAAATAAATATCTTCCTTCCCCAAATCTTTTGCCATCATGGCAATGCACCAATCATCGTAAGCATATTCCAGTGTTTTTGAAACCGATTCGCCTTCTTTTCCTGCCGGGATATAGCCTTCTTCTCTCAGGAATTTTAAGCCGAACTGATCGGCATGTGCACTGGCAACCATTGCAGCCAATGCTTTTTCAACATCATAATCACGAATACCCTTTTTATAAGCATCATAAATCACTGAAATTGCATGATAGCCAATCATGCAATTGGTTTCATTCCCCGCCAGTTCCCAAACAGGTAACAATCCTCCTTTATCGTACATATCCAACATCGAAACGATGAACTCATTGGTTCTCTTCTGTTCAATCATTGTAAATAATGGATGTGCAGCCCGAAAAGTATCCCATAAAGAAAAAACAGTATACATCTTATATTCCCCTTTATGTTTTTCGCCATCATGCCCACGATATTCTCCATTGATATCCGAAAAAAGATTGGGGTTTAGCAAGCTGTGATAAAGTGCAGTATAAAAAGTTGTTTTTTGTGCATCGGTGCCACCTTTAATTTGAATTCTGGAAAGTTGATCCAGCCAGGCATTTTGTGCATTCATTCTGATATTCTCAAAATTCCATTCGGTATTTTCACCTAAATTCAGCTTTGCATTTTCACTGCTGACCGCACTAATTCCAACTTTTACATAAACAGCCTCATCTTTTTGAGTCGCGAATTGAACAAATGCTTTCAGGTTTTTTGATGTAATTTCCTTATTTAAATCATTAATACTGAGCCCTTCCGAAAGGATTCCGAAATTTTTAAACTCCTTTGAAAATTCCAAATAAAAATATATTTGTTGATCCTTGGCCCAACCCTGGGTTTTTCGATAACCTACAATGCTTTTATGATCAAGGATTTTAATCCCCAAATCATTGATTTTATCACTGGTAACAGCCTCTGTCAAATCAATGATGACATTAGCCTGGTTAATTTCAGGGAAAATATATTTATGAAATCCAAACCTTTCATCAACTGTTAATTCTACCTTAATATCGTATTCGTCGAGATGTACCGAGTAAAAACCTGGACTTGCTGTTTCACTTTTATGTGAGAAGCTTGATCTATACCCTGATGAAGGATTTTTTTCTTCTCCGGGGAAAAGCTGAACTTCACCCACCGTTGGCATTAATCGAATATCACCATAATCACCAACCCCCGTCCCACTCAAATGGGTGTGGCTAAATCCCATGATGGTCGAATCGGAATAATGATACCCCGAGCACGCATCCCAATTGTCTTTTCGCGTGTCAGGGCTCAGTTGAACCATCCCGAAAGGCAAAGCAGCACCAGGGTAGGTATGGCCGTGGCCATCCGTTCCAATAAATGGATTAACGTATTCAACAATCGTCTTTCCCTGTTGGGAACATGAGGATATCATGACAGATATCATTAAAACTCCAATAAGATTTAACCTGTTCATCACATCAATGTTAGTTAATGATTATTTCATCAGCAAAAATCCAAGCTTTGCTTCCCGCAGCCGGATGCCACTTTGGACAAATTCCAATATTTTTTGCTAAAACTTTTAAATACCTCATCGTATGATCTCCGCTGTCAACATAGCTATAATCTTTCCTTTGGGCTTTTTCATCTTTCAACGAAATTTCCGTTGGAATATTTGCAAGCTTTTTAAATTCCTTGCCATCATCTGATATATAAATATCAACGTATTCGGGAAAGAAAATCCAACTTGACTGTCGTTGAAAAAATCCGATTTCAATCTTATTGAAGCTTGTAAGTTTCCCAAAATCAATTACAGCTTCCAAATTATCGCCTTGGAAACCTTGCCAGAAACCATTATTGTGCTTTTCACCCCCTTTAATTCCATCAATCAAAGCGTCATCACGACCACCTGTATATAGGTTGCTAAATTGCTTTTTCAAAGTTATTTTTTTACCCAATGCCTTATGAACAAAGATTTCCTGCTTGCTTATTTTTTCTTTTAATTTTCCGTCAACAAATATTCCTGCATTTATGCTGCACGATTTCTCAATTTCGAATGGATTCCTGTAAAAAGTTGAGCTTGTATCAGGAGTACTTCCATCTATCGTATAATGAATTTTTGCTTCCCAAATCTCGGATTCAAGTTTCACTTTTGTAGTCCCCAAAGAATCAGTTTCTGTAACAAAATCTACCTTATAAGAACCCTTGGAGTAATTAATATTTTTATGATCCAATATTTTAAAATGTTCCTGAAGTCGGCGATTAAAATGGTTGAAATCCCTTTTCTTCTTCATGGTCCAAGCAACTTCAGCCAGGGCCAGCATTCTTGGGACCGCCATGTATTCAGCATGTTCGGGTGTGGGAATAAATTCGCTCCAGATATTGGCCTGAGTTCCCAGAACATGTTTTGCTTCTTCTTCCGATAACTCGGGAGGAACAGGTTCAAACGAATACACTTTCTTTAAAGTAGTGAATCCGCCAATGGCAACAGGTTCAAATTCGGGATCGGCCTGATAATAGTCAAAATAACAGTGTGAAACCGGAGTCATGATCACATCGTGCCCTTGTTTTGCAGCATCGATGCCACCCTGCATGCTACGCCATGACATGACCGTTGCTTCGGGAGCAAGACCACCCTCTAAAATTTCATCCCATCCAATTATTTTCTTTCCTTTAGAAATTACATACGCCTCAATCCTCTTAATGAAATAACTCTGCAGTTCAGCCTCATTTTTCAATCCTTCTTTTTTAATCCGGGCCTGACATAATTTACATTTTTTCCATTCGGTTTTATCAGCTTCATCCCCGCCAATGTGAATATATTCAGACGGAAATAGCTCAATCACTTCATCCAAAACACCTTCCAAAAAATTAAAAGTTTCTTCTTTTCCGGCACAAAAAATATCTGCATTTGGCCAATAAGATCCCGGGATAACTGTCAACTTTTTACCGGTACAGGATAATTCGGGATAAGCTGCAAAAACTTCCCGGGTATGACCCGGCATTTCGATCTCAGGAATTATGGTAATGTAACGATCCTGTGCGTATTTGATGATTTCTTTAACTTCTTCCTGTGTATAGAAACCTCCATAACTAGCTTCTTCACCGGGCTTTTGAAGTTCCCTTTCCCGCCAGGGCTGATCTTCCCTATCAACATGCCAGGCTGCCACCTCGGTTAAAAGCGGATACTTTTTAATTTCAATTCGCCACCCATTGTCGTCGGTTAAATGCCAATGAAAAGTGTTGAATTTATAAGAAGCCATGAGGTCAATAAATTTCAGGATAAACTCTTTCGGAAAGAAATGCCTTGATACATCTAAATGCATTCCCCGGTAGGTAAATCTTGGGCTATCATTCATATTGACACCCGGAATTTCGAACTGTCCGTAATTTTCAGCAGTTAAAACTTCTATCGGGATCAATTGCAAAAAAGATTGAATTGCATAAAACAATCCCTTTCCGGTTCTGGATTCCAAAATATAATTTGAATTTCTGTATTCAAACTGGTAAGCTTCATCGCTTCTATTCCCCATCCCAGAGAGCAGGAGTACAATATCTCCATTTACTTCCCTTGCTTCATCATAAAGAATTACCGGAAGTTCCAGGCCACTTATTTTATGAAGCGCCGATGCGAGATATCCACCCAGCATCCTCATTTCATCATTATCTACCTGTAACACGATTTTCGTTTTGTCATTGACTTTAAAGTAGGAATTAGCCATAAACAAATTCGATGGCCTGGGAATAATATTGACTTCAGAACTGATTGGTTGTTGATCGCAGGATGTGTAAAACAAGGCGAACAGTATGATTATTGGAAAAATAAATAGCCTTTTCATCTGTTTATAATTTTTATTTTCATTTGTCAGATGGAACTCCCAAAAAGTTTGCCTACACATGAAATTATGTCAGATATTATCATCATTTTCGTGAATGCTAAACTTTCATTAAGGTCGTTTCATTTTTTATGATTTTAGATAACTATCCGAATCAATTAAAGTATTCTTATCATTTTGATATAGCGCATAATTAAATCCCGGGTGGATACAATAGGATCCAACTTCTGCCGATTTATTGATTGCCAAATACCCAACTTGAAATTCTTTGTAATTTTTCAATTTAGTCACAATTCTTTTTACCGCCTCTTTACAGGCTTCCTGAGGGTTCATTCCATTCCGCATCAACTCGACTACCAGAAAAGTACCCAACGTTTTCATCACCAACTCCCCTTGTCCTGTAGCAACAGCTCCTCCAACTTCATTATCGATATATAATCCGGCACCTATGATTGGAGAATCACCCACTCGTCCGTGATATTTATAAGCCGCTCCACTTGTAGTGCAGGCTCCGGCGATATCACCTGCTTCATCAATAGCCAGCATGCCGATCGTATCATGATTTTCTGCATTGATTTTAGGAAGATATTTTGAATTTACTTTCCATTCTTCCCATGCTTTTTTTGCCTGATCGGTCAACAAGTTTTCTTTCACAAAACCTTGCTCAAGCGCAAACTGCAATGCACCTTCACCTGAAAGCATTACATGCGGAGTTTCTTCCATCACTTTTCGGGCAACAGCAATCGGGTGTTTGATGTGTTGAAGAAAGGAAACTGAGCCACAATCCCCATCTTTATTCATAATGCAAGCATCAAGGGTTACATGTCCATCACGATCGGGAAATCCTCCATATCCAACCGACATTACGTTTGGATCCGCTTCAGGTATTTGTACTCCTTGCTCAACTGCATCCAGCGAATTTCCTCCCGTTTCAAGCACTTTCCATGCAGCTTCATTGGCCGGGATCCCATGATTCCAGGTTGAAATTACCATGGGGATCATTTCTTTTTTTACTTGCGAATCTTCTTTTGTCAAGCTTTTAACATTTGCAAACACCGGTTTCACGATAGCACCTAAAGCAACTGCGGACGATGCGGCAATAAATTTTCTTCTGCTTATCATAATTAAATTGATTTTTCAACTTTTTGAATATACCCTTTTAAGCCATAAAAGGCAATATATAAATAACATAAAATTGGAACGACAAATGAAAAATGAACACCATAGGCATCTGCCATCATTCCTTGAAATACCGGGACCAAAGCTCCGCCAAGAATCGCCATAACGAGCAAGGATGAACCCTGGCTTGTATATTTACCTAAACCTGCTATTGCCAAAGTAAAAATATTCGACCACATGATTGAATTGAACAACCCTATCCCGATTACCGCCCACATGGCAACTACGCCGTTCGTTAGTAAGGCTGTAACCAATAACATGACAGAGATAAAGGCGAAGACAAAAAGGGTTCGGTTTGGCAATGATTTTCCGAATAAAAATCCGATAAAATTGATTAAAAGGAAGATTGAATAGATAGCGGCTGTTCGAAGATCATTAAAATAAAGAATGACCAAAAACGCGATGACTGGAATTCCTAACATGCTTAGGTATTTTAAAACCATATTTTTCATTTTACTCATTGAAATTGCACCCATAAATCGGCCAATCATCAATCCACCCCAATAAAATGCCACAAACTTGCTTGCCACCGACGGATCCAAGCCTGCAATATTTTCCAAGCCTAAAAAGCTGATTAAAATGCTTCCTATACTTACCTCTCCCCCAACATACATGAATATGGCTATGATTCCAAATATCAAGTGTTTGTGCTTTAAAACGCTGAGCCCTTTTTCAAGCGTTTCATCTTTGGTAAGCCGGGGCAAATCAGACAGCTTTATTAAAATAGCCAATAAAATAAATATTCCTGTAAAGAATAAGTATGGAACCTGAACTGCATCTGCTCCGTTAATTTCTCCACCAACAAAGTATTTAAAAATCAAGTATCCACCAATGAGGGGCCCGATGGTTGTTCCAAGAGAATTAAATCCCTGTGAAAGGTTCAACCGGCTTGAAGCCGTTTTTTCGGATCCCAAAATGGCCACATAGGGATTAGCAGCAATCTGTAAAATTGTAAATCCTAAGCCCATCACAAACAAAGCCGACAGAAAAAATCCATACATCAAAAAATGAGCTGCTGGATAAAATAATGCACTACCTGTTGCTGAAATGATTAAGCCAACAATAATCCCGTTTTTATAACCAATCTTACTGATAGGATCGCCATAATTCACCGAGATGATAAAATAAATAAGCGAGCCAATAAAATAGGCACCAAAAAAAGCAAACTGGATAAACATGGCCTGCGTATGATTTAAATCAAAAACTCCTTTCAAATATGGAATGAGAATATCATTTAAAACCGTCATGAAACCCCACATGAAAAAGAGTCCGGTAACAATAATAAAGGCTGCTGTATAATTCTTATTTTCGTGCATAGTTAGTAGTGTTATACTTTATGATGTTAATTACTTATTAAATTAGATATAGGTCGAATACGAAATTTAAAATTATAAGGTGCAGCAAATAGTTGATATTGATCGTGAGGCCGAGCCCCCCAACTATCATCGCCACCGACACCCATTTGCTTATAATCAATATTTAGATAAATCTCCTCTCTCGGGTTTAAATCATTCAGGTGTTTATAATTCTCCTTTGTTAATTGATCCAGATCATCAATTGAATAATGCAATGCTGAGAAACCCAAAGTAGGCTCGCCGATAAATTCGAGTCCATAACCCCGGTCATTAACAATTTTCAGGGACCGAACATCTGTTTTATACCCATTCTCCTGCGGTCGTACATAGGGGAAATATTGTTCTATAACATTGCTTCTATAATTCCCAACAAAGGCTGCTGTATTTCGGTCGCAATAATTTTCCTGAGGACCTCTTCCGTAATATTCAATTAATTCGGCAGCCACAGGCAAGATCATTTTCATTCCAAAGCGCGGCAATTCAGTCAATCCTTTAATTCCGGGTATAAATGAATTTTCAACCAAAATTTCTCCGGAAGGAGAAATAATGTAAGTTGTCGTTAATTTAGATTTCACATCCAGTAACTCAAACTCATAAGTTACCTTATAGTCAGTAGTGTTCACTGAAAATATCTGTGCATCTGTTAAGAATCGATGTTCTCCGGCATTTCGCCATACCGCACAACGTTGATCCATGCGGTTCCCAAAATCATTGTCGTTTGGAGCTCTCCAAAAATTTGGTTCCGGACCACTCCTAAATAATTCCTTCCCATTGATGACATAAGAACGAAGTTTTCCCTCAAGATTATCAAAAGTAATGGTAAAATTTATTCCCTGAATAATAAGATCATCGTCGGTTCGACTAACTACCAACTTTTCGGCTGAAGGTTTTGAATGGTTTGTATATTGTCCAAAAGGCAATAAAAACTGAGCTTTTGCAACTTCATGATTTAAGGGTACCAATTCAGTGGCGATACTTGTCAGTGTATAGAAATTTATGAAATATTCTTTGTCTTTACTGAATTGAATTTTATCAAAATTTATATTTAAATCAGATTCAGACCCAGGGTTCAGGCCCTTAACCTCGAAATTACCCTCTTGAATTTTCAGGCCATTTTCAATGATTTCCCATCTGAAAGCATACTTATCTAAATTGACAAATGAGAACTTGTTTTTAACAAAAAATTTACCTTTAGCAGCATCCTCAACCCTAAACCCAATATTTTGATACACTTTTTTTACTTCCCACATGGCCGGATGAGGCGTTCGATCGGCAGAAACGATGCCATTGATCACGAAATTGCCATCACTGGGGACATCTTCCGGGCCATAATCTCCACCGTAAGTCCAGTATTTACGCCCATTTTTATCGGTTTCGGACAATCCCTGATCAACCCAATCCCAGATAAAACCACCCTGAAGCCGATCATATTTTTCGATCACATCCCAATAATCCTGTAAATTTCCGGTACTATTTCCCATTGAATGCGCATACTCACATAAGATTAATGGCCGATCGGTATAATCTTTGGCATATTGTTCAATAGATTGTATTGATGAATACATCGGACTGTAAATATCCACATGTTTATTTTTTAATGCCCTTTCATAATGCACAGGACGGGATGGGTCAAATTCGTGAATCCATTCGGAACATTTTACAAAATTCACTCCATCACCGGCTTCATTTCCCATTGACCAGATGATGATGGACGGATGATTTTTATCACGGTGAACCATTCTTTGAACCCGATCCAAATGAGCCATTTCCCAAAGCGGATTATTTCCAAGGGTCCTTTCAGGACGATAACCCATGCCGTGAGATTCGATATTTGCTTCATCAACCAAATAAATTCCATACTGATCGCATAGTTCGTACCAATAAGGATCGTTAGGGTAATGGCTGGTACGAACTGCGTTAATGTTGAATTGTTTCATCAATCGAATATCGTTAAGCATTGATTCTTTTGAAATCACATGACCGGTAAATTCGTCGTGTTCATGACGGTTTACCCCTTTTATATAGATTGGCTGACCATTAACCAAAAGCTGTCCATTCTTAATTTCCGATTTCCTAAATCCTATTTTACAGGCCGTTTGTTCAATAACTTTGCCTTTACGATCTTTAAGCTGCAATCCCAAAACATATAAATTCGGTTCTTCGGCACTCCATCTTTTCACCTTACCCATCTCTATTTTGATGTTTAGGTTATTTTTTGGGCCCTCTCCCTGAACAAATCTTTGATCTGAACTTTTAACCAGTTTATTTGATTGATCGTAAACCAATGCTTCAATGATATATTCTTTACCAGTATTGGCAAGTATTTGATTGAATACCTCAACATTCAAATTTAAAATCCCATCCTCATAATTTTCAGCTAAAGTTGCATTTACAAAAAAATCACGGATATGAACTTCGGGGATTGCATATAAAAAAACATCCCTTTCAATTCCGCTGATTCTCCAAAAATCCTGACATTCAAGGTAAGCACCATCCGACCAGCGGTAAACTTCCACAGCAAGCGTATTTACTTCCTTTTGCAAATATTGGGTAATATTGAATTCAGCCGGTAATTTACTGCCCTGACTATACCCAACCATTTTGCCATTTACCCAGATATACATAGCTGATTTTACGGCACCAAAATGAAGAATCACCTCTCTCCCTTTCCAATCTTTAGGGATGCTAAAATTTGTACGATAAGAACCCACAGGATTATTTTTATGAGGAATTTGTGGTGGTTTCGGATCAGCAGTAAATTCATAATCCGAATTTACATAGATTGGTATTCCATAGCCATTAAGTTCCCAGTTAGCGGGTACATCAATTTCATCCCAATTAGAAACATCAAAGTTAGGATTATAAAAATCCATCGGACGATCAGCCGTTTTTTCGGTCCATTTAAACTTCCACTTCCCGTTCAATGATTTATAATAGGATGAAGTTTTATGTTTAAGTGTCAAAGCTTTTTCAAGTGACTCAAATGGAACAAAAAATGCATGAGGAGCCAATTTATTTTTACCGATAACCTGAGGATTTTCCCAATCAGGTGATTGCTCTTGAGCGAAGCATATCAGAAATGAATGGATTAATAAGATGGTTAAAAACTTTTTTTTCATGACCTTGATTTTTAGAAGCTTTTTACTTAAAAATATGATTCTATAATGTTTTTTAATTCTTTTTCATTTTTTAACAAATCCGCAAGTAAGGCAAATTGATTTCTTGCCCTTACCAGATTGTGGTCATCGTAAGCGGTTTTAAAATAAACATCATTCTCTAAATAATCCGTCAGGAAACGCAAGCCGATTATCAGGATCATATATTTTGCCCCATTAATCAGCTGGTCCTTCTCTGTTTTTGTCAGCACATTTGTTAACTCTGATAGGTAACCTCTGCTTAAAGCAGAAAACACCTCCTTACGTAGGAAAACTTTTGAGCTATCTTTTTCGTCTTCAGGAACAGGGCTCGTAAAAGTCCTGACCATATCGCCAAAATCATAAAGTACCAATCCAGGCATTAAGGTATCAAGGTCTATTACGCAAATCCCTTCCCCGGTTTCTGCATTGAGCAGAACATTGTTCAACTTGGTGTCGTTATGGGTAATTCTGATTGGAAGTTCTCCTGAATTAGTTAAGTCTGTTATCAGATCTGAGATTTTACGCTGATCCTGTACAAATAAAATTTCTTTCTCAGCATTTTGTCGTCTTTCTTTTTTTGACAATTCCAGCACTTTATCAAACTTCAGGTATCTTTTGTTTAAATCGTGAAAATCGGGGATGGGATCAAAAAAATCATTTGTATTCAAATCGAGGCATAGCCTTTGCATTTTACCGAAAGCTTTTGCTGCCTGAAATGCATGCTCTTCTTTTTCAATTACAAAATAGGAAATTGAATTTTCAATATAATTATACATTCGCCAAAAATCTCCATTCTCATCAATGACATAAGGTTTCTCATCCGAAGTTTTAAACGTTTTTAATTGAAATTCATTTTTTTGATGAAGGTGATTTAAATACAATTCGATGTTATGAACAACATGCTCAGGGGTTTTAAAAATATTTTTATTGATTTTTTGGAGAATGAATTTTTTGTCACTTTCTGCAATCTCGATCAAAAAAGTATCATTAATATGCCCACCACCATATGATTTAGCTGATATGATATATTTATTTGGTAAAAATAAAGATGCTATTTCAATGACTCTTTTGTTATCCATCCTCTTATCTCCACAAATTATCCGGGTAAATATTTTGATTTACCAACCGGTTTATACTTTCGATTACAAATGCTTTATCTTCCTTATAAGTTACCCCGAACCACTTTGCATCGCTCTCCAACACTTTCACCCTGGCTTGATTGGTCTTTATTAAATGGGTAACCTCCGTTGGGATGAAGTATTCAGATTTAGGAACATTGATTTGTTCACTTAAAAACTTTACGAATCCTTTTTCAAGAAAAGAGAAAAAGCCTGGAGTGAACCCCCAGATATTCATTGAAACTGTTGTATTTGCATGAAGTTTTACCCAATCTGTTTCATCTTCATAATATCCGATTGCATCATGGGTTTTTTGAATTTTTGTTTGCTCATCAACCCTCAGCAAAAAATTATCCTTATCAACAATACAAACGCCTCTCGAAACGGAACCATGCTCGGTGATGGTATTTCCCAATTGATATCCAACCATGCAATATTCATTACTTTCAGGACTGATTTTTTTGAAATAATCAATCACGGTTTTATATGCATTTGCCCCATAAAAATCATCGGCATTAATCACAGCAAAGGGTTCGTTGATCTTATCTTTTGCAGCTAATATCGCGTGAGCCGTACCCCAAGGTTTTTCTCTATCAGCCGGACAAATAAATCCATTGGGCAATTTTTCAATCTCCTGAAGAACATATTCAGTTATTATTTTCCCTTTCAGCTTTGGTTCAAAAATCTCAATAAAATCCTTTTCAATTTTTTTATTGATCACAAAAACCACCTTTCCAAAACCGGCTCTGATCGCATCAAAAATTGAGTAATCAATAATGCTTTCACCTGAAGGACCAATTTTATCCATCTGTTTTATGCCACCGTAACGACTTCCTAATCCGGCAGCAAGTATTAATAGTGTTGGTTTCATTTTTACATTGATTAAATATTTTTTAAAAGAGAATCAAGTAACTAAAATACTTAAAGTGCCTGGAGTACTTAGAGTTTGTTCTTTTTCATTCATCTCATGATTCCTTTTTTTATTTCAGGCACTTTAAACTTTAGTTCACTTTAAGTATTTCTACTTCTTACTTTTCCCAATCAAATGACCTTTTGTTGCAAAATATAAAATGAATAAATAACATGGGATTAACAATACATATGCTTTTTGTGCTCCAATCGCAGGCATGTCTGATAATGTTCCATAAATCAAAGTCAAAATTGCTCCGCCAGCAATAGCCATAATCAAAAATGCTGAACCAATTTTTGTGTATTTCCCAAGTCCGGCAATAGCCAGAGGCCAAATTGCAGGCCACATGATCGCATTTGCAAATCCGAGCAATGCGATTGCTGTAACAGAAACATACCCGGAAGATAGTATTGCTGCAATCGAAAATAAAACACCCAGTATGGCAGAATATTTTAAGGCATTTTCCTGCTTCAGGTATTTAGGGATTAATAATATTCCTAAAACATACCCAAACACCATTCCTCCCAAAGTAAATGAGGCAAAGAATTTGGCTGTGGAAAAATCAAATCCCAGAAATTTGCCATACCCTATGAGGGTATCAACAGCAATTACTTCTGCGCCGACATATAAAAACAATGCCAATACCCCAAGCCATAAATAGGTATGTTGAAATATGCTTTCTTTTTTCCTGATTACATCTTCGATTTCCTCCTCTTCATTAATATCGGGCAGAGCCATAAATTTTAAAAGGATTGAAAGCACTACCAAGACAATAGCCATTATTATATAAGGAAGAATCACCCTTTCGGCAAGCTGATCCAATTCGATTGCTTTTTCAGAAATGGTCATTACCTTAAGGTTTTCAACCAGATTATCGATCCCATCCAAAACAATTACACCCAAAATTAACGGACTTAAAATCCCTGCAACTTTATTGGCAATGCCCATGATGCTGATTCGTTTAGCAGCACTTTCGATCGGCCCTAAAATGGTAACATATGGATTTGCCGCTGTTTGAAGTATTGACAAACCTGTACCTTGAATAAAAAGACCCGTTAAAAACAAACCGTATGTTCGTGAAAGCGCTGCAGGAATAAATACCAAGGACCCAATGGCCATTACAAACAATCCAAGCGACATTCCATTTTTAAACCCAATTTTTTTCAAGACCCATGACGAAGGAAGTGCCATTACAAAGTATGAAATATAAAAAGCAGAGGTAACCAAATAAGCTTCTGCATCCGTACTTAATTCGCAGGCAATTTTCAAGTAGGGTATTAAGGTCGCATTCAACCAGGTTACAAATCCAAAAATAAAGAATAATGCCCCTATAATTGAAATTGATATAACATAGGAATTCTTGTTTTGTTTGATGCTGCTCATTTCTGATTAGTTAAGTTAATAATTTATTTGATTTTATATCTGGCGAAAACTTCGATGGCCTGATATTCGGCCATACCAAGTTTATCATACATTTCGGCCGTACCGTGATTTCTGTCTTCAGCTCTTTTCCAGAACTCACGGGCATCATGACCCGGATAAAGTGGTCGGTCCTTTTGCGATTGATGCTTGAAAATGGCTCTTCTTTTAATCACCACTTCATCGGGGCTAAGGGGCACAGCCATATCCACCTGATCGATGTCCCATTCCTGCCATGCACCACGGTATAACCAGACATAGCAGGCCTTCATCCATTTTTCATTTTTGAGTCGATTGATGGCTTCCATAATGGCGTTCATACATACCCTGTGCGTTCCATGTGGATCGGATAAATCACCTGCCGCATAAATCTGATCGGGTCTAATTTTTCTGATGATATCCATAGTTAATCTGACATCTTCCTCACCAAGTGGTTTTTTCTTGACCTTTCCGGTTTCATAAAAAGGCATATCCAGAAAATGAATATTATGATCTGCAATTTTTGTAAATCGACATGCAGATCGTGCTTCACCTCTTCGGATTGAAGCTTTCACATCCTGAATTTCTTTAGAATCAACCTGTCCGGGAGCTTTATTTAAAATAAAATCTAATGTCTTATTGTAAATATCATCTGATTTACTACAACCCACTTCGAAAATTTTGTCATAATCACGAACAAAATCCAGATAACGAATGGCATCATCATCAAAAACGGCAATGGAACCGGAAGTTTGGTAAACAACATGAACCTCATTTCCCTGCTCAACAAGCCTTGATAATGTTCCACCCATCGAAATCACATCATCATCAGGATGCGGACTGAAAACAAGCACTTTTTTTGGAAAAGGCTTAGCCCGTTCAGGGCGATTTGAATCATCGGCATTTGGCTTTCCACCAGGCCATCCGGTAATGGTATGCTGTAAATCATTAAATACTTTGATGTTGATATTATATGCAGGTCCAAGTTTGGTCACCAAAGCCCCCATTCCGTTATCGTTATAATCCCTGTCGGTGAGCTTCAGGATTGGTTTCTCTAATATTTGGCAAAGCCAAACAACAGCCTTTCGGATTAATTTATTGTCCCAATCACAATCCTCAACCAACCAGGGAGTTTTTATGCGTGTTAACTCAGCTGCTGCTGCTTTATCTAATACAATTTCAGCATTTGAATGTTCCTGCAGGAATGTAGCCGGGATAAGTTTTGTAATTTCTCCTTCAACTGCTTTTTGAATGATGTACGACTTGGCTTCTCCCCAGGCAAGCAAAATGATTTTTTTAGCTTTCATTATACTTCCAACACCCATGGTAATGGCTGTTTTTGGAACATATTGTTCACCATAGAAATCGGAAGCAGCATCGGTGATGGTGAGATGATCGAGTGTAATTCGGCGAGTCATTGAATTGATCGGGGATCCGGGTTCATTAAACCCAATATGTCCGGTTCGTCCAATTCCTAATAACTGAATATCTATTCCGCCACAACTTTCTATCTTTGTCTCATAATTTTTACAATATTCATAAACCGCATTCTCCTTTATTGTACCGTCAGGGATATTGATATTTTTGGGGTCGATATCGATATGATCGAAAAGATATTCGTGCATAAAACGCACATAACTTTGCAATGCTTTCGGGTCCATTGGATAATATTCATCCAAATTAAAAGTGATTACATTTTTGAAGCTTAATCCTTCAATTTTATGCAATCTCACCAATTCGGCGTATATTCCAACCGGAGTCGATCCGGTGGCCAAACCCAGCACAATTGCCCTGCCCTCTTTTTGCTTTTCAATAATTGAATCAGCTATTTTTTTTGCAATTCTTACCGAAGCCTGATAGGCATCTTCAAAAATTTCGGTTGGAATTTTTTCAAATCTGCATATTAATTCATCATCTCTCTTCATCATATCTGCATTGATTTTTTGTACAAATTCCAGCTATAAACCTTGATTGTTGTTTGTATATTTTGAGATCAATGTCTTCTTTAATTTTTCATACATCCGCATGGTTTGATCAACTCTTGAATTTGAATAATCTGTTAGAAACTGCTTTGCTTTCTTTGGATTCCTTCGGTGTATTTCAAGCGCTTCTTTCTCAATTTCTGTCTGATCATCAAAAAAACTTTGTTCCAATGGATCCCGCACCGCATGTAAATCTTTTACAGCATCCTGCCATCTCAAGCCCAAAAGATTATCAACAAAATCAACAGCCCAACGAAGTGATTTTTCATCATAATTATTGGGATCGTAAGTATAGATATAAGGTGAAACATCTATTGCCCCTGCATAAATCGGAATATATGTACTCACATATTGATTATCCACATAATACCAATATACACCTCCAATATCATCAGGCAACCAGTTTCGAAGCTGGGTAACCATTCCATAACCTCCTCGAGCTACCATTCTGCGGTAAGTGATATCCAATAATTCTCGCTGAGCCTTAGTAGGGAATGGCGTGGCAAGCGGGCTTTTCACATATTTACCGTCACTTCCGGCAACCATCCAGTTCTTATCATTGGTCATATCATAAATGGTTCCTTCATAAAGTTCACGCTGAAAAGCAATTACATCCTGTACTGATAATTTTTTTTCAGGTTTAACAGAAAACGGGAACATGGATAATGGTTCAATGTATTGATGATAAGAATCGCTGCCGGCATAAACAGAATGTGCGGTTTTATCGGGCCAATCTTTCAAATTTGGTGCATATTTACTGTAGAATAACCAAAGCCTACTGACTGCCCACTCCCTCGGGATGGGTGCATATACCTCTTGCCAAATAAATGGTTTTCCGCTTTTTGGATCCCACCAACCATGATCAATAGCCACTTGCTTGTAATTTGATGAGGCCATAAATTCATCAGGTTTTGAAAGATCAATTTCCTTGATGATGCTCCAATTTGGAACGATGGCAATATGATCATCAGGTACTCTTTGAGCAGCCCAAATTGCACCGGCTTCACCACTTTCAGGATCCCAATCCGGCCCAACACTGAACACTTCTAAAACCCATGCTTCATTAGCATCAGCAATACACAAAGCTTCAGACTCCGGTCCGCAAGATGTTTGAAACCCATATTTATCAACTAAAGAAGTAATAAGCTTAATAGCCTCTCTGGCAGTTTTGCACCTTTGTAATGCAAATGCCTGAGCCTGCTCAATGGTCATGATTTGTTTTCCGGTTTCAATACTAACCTGAAGCTCCTTTTTTTGGCTCATGGTACTTTCGGCGATGGCTAATTGAAATTCATTCATATGTGAATATCCGGAATGAAAATAGGTATAGGTTTCAGCTACCTGAGGGATATATCCAATGATTTTACCGTATTCATGCAAAGGTTTGTCCACATCTTGTAAGCCATAGTAAACCGGCGCCATATCACCAATTTTAAATCTTTTTCCGGGAACAATATGTACCCGGCATTCAGGAGCAGCATCGGTATGAGATGTGATGACTGATCCATCAATCGTGGCTTTTCGCCCCACGATGATGTCGGTACAGGCATAGGAATTTAAGGTACCGCTGATTAATGCAATAAGCATTATCCTAATTATTTTATTTGTTTTCATCTCTTTATTGTTTGTCTTTCGGGAAATTCATAAGTAATATCAATATCAAGCCATTCCTCTAACTTTTTAAACATTTCTTCTCTGGTTTCCTTTGGGAAATTCCGGATACGGGTCGAATGCGATCCGCCGGGCAAAACATATTTTACAGCGTCACATTCTCCTGTCAGCTCAACCTGCTGTGAAGCATAAGGATCAAATCCTCCATAAATGTAAAGAAAATGATCTCCTTCTTTTTGTAAGTAATTTTTCACCTTTTGCATCAATTCCGGATGATAGGTAATCTTTGTATTTTCGGGAAGAACAAAGTCATAATTATGCTCTTTTACTACATCAAGTAAGCCTTCAAACTCTGTAATATCATAACCATAATATCCAAAATCCTTCATGGCCTGAACCATAAAGGTATAGTCTTCACGCTCTTTTGGTTCGCTAAGATACCCATAAGGGACAATTTTTTCGAAATGCCTGTAAACCGAATCCATGCCAACCGATTCGTTGGGTATTGAATTGCAATCGGCTCCCCATTGCCAAAAGGAAAAAGAATATTCCAACACCATGTATTCGTATCCAAATTCATAACCCTCGCGATAAGTGTATCCAGCTTTTTTATTCCCCTCAATAAATTTAGGCAACAATTCTTTCTTCTTTTTCAGCAGCAATTCCTGATAATTATGGATCGATGCTCTGCATTCGGAGGTTCCTACCGTGTCAAAATAATAATAAAAGCGAGGATCGGCTCTTGAAAACATCAATGGTCCGACATATGGTACAGAGGCATCAACATCGTTGGGAAAATAATAACGATGATACATGGTGGTTTGACCCCCTTTGCTGATTCCGGTATTGATCCATTTTCCGGTAAAATATGGCTTTAATATTTCAACTACGCGATGATGATCGTTAGCAGCCTGCTCAATGGTTAAATAATCATAATCGGTGCTATCAGGAAACGAAGTGCCAAAATACCGATGCTCAACGAATACCTGATTGGCATCCAGTATTTGTGTGATTTCTTCGATATAATCCTTTCGGGCAGCACGATTTGCATTATACCCTTCAGTTACTAATACAACCGGTTTTGATTTATCTTTCAGCGACAAAAAAATGCGTTGCTTAAAAGTTTTGCTATGTGGATTTTTATGATCGAGTAGCTGGGTTAATTCCAACTGATAAAATTCTTTGAAATTTTTCCCGTTTTCTTTTTGGATAATGGTCAAACCCGGTATAGTCTCTAAATATTTTAATAAATCTGATTTTTGAGCAAATGCAATTTGTGTCAGAAAAATAAAAAACAGACTTAATTTAATAATTCGCTTCATATACTTATTAATTATTTGATTATCTAAAAATAAAACCTTTCACCAGTGGGTCCTCAGGGTCAAAATAAAATTTATGCTGACCGGTTATGTATGCGTTTCCGATTACTTCGGGAATTACTGCATGATGGCCTCCAAAACCAACTTCTTCCACAACTTTTACTTCAAAACAAGTATCCAAAATACTTTCGATGCGGATAGACTCTCCGATCCCTATCTCTTTTCGAAAGTAATGAATGGCGGCTCTTGCACTCACTCCTGTTCCGGTTGGTGAACGATCTACTTCTCCTTCGGCGAACACACAAACATTTCGACTGTGATTTTTTGAATCGTTGGCTTTACCTGTAAATATAGTTCCGTATAAAAAACTTAGATCTTCCTCGAAAGGGTGCTTGATTTCAAAATTTTGCATCACTGCATTTTTAATGCGTTTGCCCCAATCGATGATTTGGTTATAATCTGTAACTTGCAGACCCAATCCAATTTTGTCGGCATCAACAAAGGCATAAAAAGCCCCGCCATAAGCAATATCAAAATTCACAATGCCAATTCCTTCAACCTTAATTTCCTGATCTTTCATTAATACAAATGATGGGACATTCCGAAAAGAAACAGAATCAAATTTCCCATTGAAACGTTTTACTTTCGAATGAATCCGTCCGGCAGGTGCATCAATTTTAAGCTCAAATTCATCTCCGTTTTTTTCAACTAACCCAATTTCAGGAAGTATTTTGGACAATGCAATGATGGCATGGCCACACATGGTGCTATAACCTTCGTTATGGATAAAAAATACGCCAAAATCAGCATCGGGTGTATTAGGCGGTATAAGAATTGCTCCGTACATATCGGCATGACCACGGGGTTCGAACATGGTTGAAGTACGCAAATGGTCGTAATTTTCCCTAAAATATCTTCTTCTCTCTAAAACAGTACTCCCTTTTATCTCGGGAAGCCCTTTTGTAAAAATACGTAAAGGCTCTCCGGCCGTATGTGCATCAATGGTTTCAATACATTTCCAATGATCCGGTGCAATCCAATTTAATTCCATCTAGTCGAATATTATACTAGTTCAAATTAATGAAAAATGGAGGAGAATTGCTAATGAAATCAGTTCGATTTCATGTTATTTGTTTTCGTTGTTTGTTGATAACGTGTTTACGTGATATAGTGTTTGCGTGTTAAAGTGTTTATGTATCTATGTGTTTAAGTGTTAAGGTGCATGAACTTGATGACGTCATCGACAAATTAACGATTTTACCAATTCACCAATTTACTAACAAAGGTTCAGAAGTTTTATTATTCAAAATCCAAGGTATTTCATCCAGATATTCTCACAACTGTTTTTTATAAAATAAAATTCGTAAAATAAATTTCACCCTATAATAACCTTATTCTACCGATTTATGCTTCTTTTCAGTCAACGGTTCGGTTAGTTTTGTCCTTATCATCAATTTTTTATGAAAGAAGATGAAGTATAATTTAGTGCTAGGTAACTAACAAATATTGTAACGAAGTTCGTTTTATAATCGTCTAAGATTTAATTTCAAATGAGTATCCACCAAAAACCAAATTCAATGAAAGCTATCAAATTTATATCATCATTATTTATCGTATTTATAATCGTTTGGGGGCAATCTGTTTATGCTCAGGAAAACAACAATCAAATTGAAGTCGGGTATCGAATGACCGGCGAAATTGATGTTCAGGGATTTTCTTTATCCCGCCAATCAACGATCAAGATTGAAGGTCATGCCGGCTTATATGAAAGGATGGGAAACGATTTGATGTTTTACGGTTGGATTTTAAATGGTAAAACCCGTGAAGTAGTTTGGGACATCCTGAAAGAAGACAATGATAAATTTTTCGGGTATCGTAACTCAGGGAGATTTTCATTTAACAAGGAAATTAACTTGCCTGCCGGCGACTATGAAGTTTATTATGCTGCAGGTTTAGATCAAGGCAATAATAATAACAATAGCTTTAATTTTGGTGATTTGCTGGATTTGATTTTTGATGGCAATTCGCGTGATCATGACTCACGAAGGTTCTCCGATTTTTCGATGCAGGTAAGTGGCCCTGAAAATAGTTTCATGAAAAACGACTGGCGAAAAAGTGTAGATGCATTTGCTCAAAATGCAATTGTTTCGATTGTTAGAGCCGGTGATGACGAATTTATGAGCGAAAACTTCAGGGTCGAAAACGAAATCGAATTAAATATTCGTGGAATTGGTGAGCAATATGATGACGAGCAGTTCGACTTTGCATGGATCGTAAATTCAAGCACCTACGAAAAAGTATGGCCAACTGAAGACACCCGATTTTTAAAAGCCGGAGGAGGAAGAAAAAACCGATTGGTTTCTGAAAAAATCACTTTACAAAAAGGAGATTACAGCCTGTATTATATTTCAGATGGTAGTCATTCTTTCCAAGGGTGGAATGTACTTCCGCCATACGATCCACAATTCTGGGGCATCTCAATCTGGACCGACGAAAAAAATCAAAACAAGGTAAAACTAAATGATAAATCGGATCAGTTTGTGCTTAAACTCACGAAAGCCCGAAACAATGATTATTTAAGTCAGGCATTTAAACTTAATAAGGACATGAAAATAAGGGTTTACAGTATTGGCGAGCGTTCGGGCAGTTCGGAGATGGTTGATTATGGCTGGATCATAAATGCTGACACCCACAAAAAAGTTTGGGAATTCAACGGAAGGTATTCGGAATATGCCGGAGGTGGCGATAAAAACAGGATGGTTAACGAAGAAATTGAATTAAAGGCAGGCAATTACATCGCTTACTATGTAACCGATGGATCACACTCCTATCGCAATTGGAATACAGCACCTCCATTAATACCCGATTTGTACGGACTAAGTATTTTAGCCGGAAATAATCGTGATTTTTTTGAATTACAGGATGCTCATGCAATTACCGATGAAAATGTTTTAGCCGAGATAGTAAGGGTTAGAAATAATGAATATGAAAAAAGATCATTCACTTTAAATAAAGAATCGAAAGTAAGGATTTATGCGATCGGCGAAGGTACGAACTGGGAAATGAATGATAGTGGTTGGATTAAAAGTAAAGAAACAGGGAAAATAGTTTGGGAAATGACCCATAGGAATACGGATCCGGCAGGTGGTGCAGAAAAAAACAAATTGTTTGACGGTACCATAACCCTGCCCGAGGGCGAATACACAGTTTATTATGAAACCGATGGCTCTCATTCTTATCGAAATTGGAACGCTTCCGCACCCCACGATCAGGAACATTATGGAATCAGCGTTTATTTGATAAAATAGCCTCTAATATAATAGCGATAAACTTCTCGGGAAAAAATAATAAGGGACGCCATCCGCCAATTGGCGGATGGCGTCCCTTATTACAATTAGCAAATTGGCACATTAACTCATTATCTCATTAATCAACCCATCATCCGCGAAATTAGGAAGGGTAACTTTCAAGTTTGGTTCGGCTTCCATGGCGCGTTTTATCGCAAATACCGCTCCTTCGTTACGGGCCCAGCTACGGCGCGAAATTCCGTTGTTCACATCCCAGTGCAACATCATTTTCAGTCGTTGATCGGCTTCTGCAGTTCCATCTAAAAGCATTCCAAAACCACCATTGATTACTTCGCCCCAACCAACACCTCCACCGTTGTGGATACTTACCCACGTAGCTCCGCGGAAAGAATCACCAATCACATTTTGAACAGCCATATCAGCGGTAAATTGCGAGCCGTCATAAATATTCGAGGTTTCGCGATAAGGAGAATCGGTACCGGAAACATCGTGATGATCGCGGCCCAAAACAACCGGGGCTGAGATTTTTCCTTCTTTAATTGCTTTATTAAATGCTTCTGCTATTCTAGTTCGTCCTTCGCAATCGGCATATAAAATCCGGGCCTGAGATCCCACCACCAATTTGTTTTTCTGAGCCTCCCTGATCCACTGAATATTATCTCGCATTTGCTGGCTGATTTCAACAGGCGCGGTTTCAGCAATTTTACTCAGTACTTCCATCGCAATCCGGTCGGTAATTTCCAAATCTTCTGCTATGCCCGAAGTACAAACCCAACGGAAAGGCCCAAAACCATAATCGAAACACATGGGGCCCATGATATCCTGAACATAGGAAGGATATTTAAATTTCCCATCTTTATTCATGATTTCGGCATCTGCCCTGCTTGATTCAAGCAAAAAGGCATTTCCATAATCGAAAAAATACATGCCTTTTGCCGTCAAGCGGTTGATGGCTCTTACATGCCTTCGCAAAGTTTCTTTAACTTTTTCTTTGAATTTTTCAGGATTGTTTGCAATCATTTCATTCGACTCCTCCAAACTCATCCCAACAGGATAATACCCACCCGACCATGGGTTGTGAAGTGAAGTTTGATCAGAACCTAAATCCACAAAGATTTCGTCGTCGGCCAATCGTTCCCATAAATCCACCACATTGCCTTGGTAAGCGATTGAAACGGCTTCTTTATTGGTCTGGGCAGTTTTTACCCTTTTAATTAATTCCGATAAATCTGTAAAAACCTCATCCACCCATCCTTGTTCAAAACGGGTTTTAACAACCTTGGGATTAATTTCAGCAATCAATCCAATGGCACCTGCAATAACGGCTGCTTTTGGCTGAGCTCCCGACATTCCTCCCAATCCTGAAGTGCAGAAAATTTTTCCGGCAAGCCCTTCACCATTTTTTTCGATCTTCCGGCCGGCATTTAAAACGGTAATGGTAGTGCCATGAACAATTCCCTGAGGGCCAATATACATGAACGAACCAGCAGTCATCTGTCCGTACTGCGAAACACCTAATGCATTAAATTTTTCCCAATGATCCTGAGATGAATAATTCGGAATAACCATGCCATTCGTAACAACCACCCTCGGTGCTCCTTTATGCGAAGGAAACAAGCCCATCGGATGACCGGAATAAAGTGCCAATGTCTGCTCGTCCGTCATTTCCGAAAGATATTTCATTGTGAGCAGGTACTGTGCCCAATTTTGGAAAACGGCCCCGTTGCCTCCATAAGTAATCAACTCATACGGATGTTGGGCAACGCTGGGATCAAGATTGTTTTGAAGCATAAGCATGATTCCTGCCGCCTGTTTTGTACGGTGAGGATATTCATTAATGCCACGGGCATACATCCCGTATGTCGGGCGAAAACGATACATGTAAATCCGTCCGTACTTTTTAAGTTCTTCTGCAAATTCGGGGGCAAGGGTTTCATGATGTTTCGGATCGAAATAGCGAAGCGCATTTCGAAGGGCAAGCTTTTTCTCTTCTTTACTTAAAATATCTTTACGAACCGGAGCGTGGTTTACCTTTGGATTATAAGCCTGAAGGTCAGGTAAAGTGTCGGGAATTCCCCTTTTTATTGCTTGCTGGAAATCATTCACAATTTTTGGTATTAGGTTTTGACATGCTTACAAATTTACAATAATGCCCTTAATTTGCCATTGATAATCTTACTATTTTTTATATCTTGCATTTAAGTCGAAGAACAGCATAAAACAATTAATACCTTAAAGCATGAAAGTAATTTGCATTGGTAATTACCCCCCTCGCAAATGTGGCATCGCGACCTTTACCGAAAATATGGTCAAGTCGATGATGACAGCTGCCGAAATAAATCATGACGATCTTGAAATTGAAATCATTGCAATGAACGATCATAATCAGGTTTATGATTACAGTGAAAAAGTAGTTAGGGTCATTAATGATCAGGTTCTCGATGAATATCTTTCTGCCGCGGATTTTATTAATCAGTCGGGTGCCGAGGTATGTTTGCTGGAACACGAATACGGAATATTTGGAGGTGACAGCGGGCTTTTGCTTTTACGATTGTTGCGAAGGGTCAATATCCCAATCGTAACTACCTTGCATACCGTTCTCCAAAGTCCGACTTTTCTACAAAAAGAGGTATTAAAAACGATTGCTAAATATTCATCGAAGTTGGTGGTTATGAGCAATCTTGCCGTTAAGTTTTTGAAAGAGGTGTTCGAAATACCAGAAAATAAAATCTTAAGGATTGAACACGGGGTTCCTGATTATAAGAATTATGCAAATAAAGAAATCATAAAGCCGAAAGAGTTTTTAAATAGGAAGGTGATTTTGACATTTGGGTTAATCGGGCGCAGCAAAGGCATTGAAGTCGCTCTAAGAGCCTTGCCAAAAGTGGTAGAAAAACACCCCGATTTACTTTATGTTATCCTTGGGAAAACACATCCTCATGTAATTAAACATGCAGGTGAAGAATACCGGGAATTCCTGGCCCAACTTACTAAAGATCTTAAAATCGAAAACAATGTTCTTTTTGAAAACCGTTATGTGGATGAAGAAGAACTAATAAATTACCTCTTAGCCTCAGATATTTACATTACCCCTTATCATAATAAGGCCCAGATTACCAGTGGAACATTGGCATATGCAGTAGGTGGAGGATCTGCAGTTATCTCTACACCTTATTGGCACGCTGAAGAATTGTTGGCAAATGATACCGGAATCTTATTTGATTTTGGCGACAAAAAGCATCTTTCAAATATTATTAATGATTTACTTGATCACCCTGAAAAATTAAAAGGATACCAAAAAAGGGCCTATCAATATGGGTTAAAAATTGCATGGCCCATTATTGATCAATATAATGAATGCCTAAAAGAAGCAATTGATCAATTTGAAGATCAAAAGGATTCTTTTAAAATTCCTCCTTTGAAACGCTTGCATCTCGAGCGTATGACAGATAAAACAGGAATTATACAGTTTGCCAAAGGTAGTCTTCCGGATTACAGAACAGGCTATTGCTTAGATGATAATGCCAGGGCATTATTGCTCTGTTTAAGGGCTTATAAAAGATTTAAAGACGACAATTTCCTTCAGCTGATTTACCGTTATAGCACTTATTTAATTTACATGCGTAACTCAAATGGGAGTTATAAAAATTACCTGAGTTATAATAAAGAATTTCTTGACCAAATTGGTTCGGATGATGCTTTTGGAAGAACCATTTGGGCATTGGGATACTTGATCAGATACGCGCCCAATGATTCCATTTTACAAATCGGGCACGAAATGTTTGTTCGTTCACTTGGCTGGTTCAATGAACTTCAGCATGTGAGGGGTTGGGCAAACACCATGCTGGGACTGTACCATTACATCAAAAAATATCCCGATCGGGAAGAGTTCGGAATTCGATTAAATGAGCTTGCGAAAAAAATGGCAGCAGCTTTTTATAAATATAGTAAGGATGATTGGAATTGGTACGAAGACATTTTAACTTATGACAATGGATTGTTACCAGCCGCAATGTATCGGGCCCATGAAGTACTTCACAACGATGAATATCTTGAAATTGCCGAAAAATCCACCCAATTCCTTGAACGTAAATGTTTCACTGAAGGATACTTACGAATTATTGGTAATCGGGAGTGGTATCCAAAGTTTGGAGAATTTGCAATCTACGGTCAACAACCCATCGATGCAGCAGCAATGGTAATTTTATATCACGCTAAATATCAAGCATTACAAAGTGAGGATGCGGCTACAAAACTTAAAATTTGTTTTGAGTGGTTTCTTGGAAAAAATGATCATAGCATTCCGATGTACGATGAAGAAACAGGTGGTTGCAACGATGGGCTTGAAGAATTTACGATCAATCGAAATCAGGGGGCAGAAAGTACGATTTCGTATATCCATGCATACCTAATTGCAAGCGATTACCATTAACAATTTAAACGCGGCTTCATTTCTGCAACAAAGTTTATTGTGGCTGATCAAAACCGCAACTTATTTCTTTAAGATTTTCTGAATCCTTAACAACAATACTTCTCGGTCAACAGGCTTCTTGATATATTCGACTGCCCCCATCTTCAACCCCTTGGCTTCTTCTTCCTTGCTAGTAAATCCGGATAAGAGGACGACCGGAATTTTAATATTATTATCGTTGATATAATCGAGCATTTGATAGCCATCAAAATTTGGCATGGCAATATCTGAAAGAATCAAATCAAATTTACCTTTTGAAATTTGAATTAGGGCGACAATTCCATCAGGTGCAATTTCAACTTCATATCCACCCGATCGTAAAATACTGGCTATTATTTTTTGATTGATTACCTCATCTTCCACAACTAAAATGCGTGCTTTACTTGCTTTGGCATCGCCATTTTTCTTTTCAACATTATAGCCTGCCGGAATCAGTCGTTCCATCAAATCATCCATCGGAATGGCAGCATAAGTAGAAGCCGTATCAGACATTGCATATGGAAGGATCAACTGATTGTTATGTATTATCGAACCACATGAATAAACTACATTTGGAACATAACCTTCACGTTCCTCTTCATTTGGCATAAGCAATGGCTCGCTCAATTGCCCAATTACCTTGGTAGGATCTTCTAAATCAAGCAGAGTTGCACCCAAACAATATTTTCGCATGGTACCTACCCCGTGAGTAATTACTAACCATCCATGTTCTGTTTCAATCGGAGAGCCACAATTTCCAACCTGAATATATTCCCATGGGAATTTTGGTTCCTGAATTTTTTTAGCCTTGTTCCAAATATTAATATCCTCTGAAAACATGATGTAATTATTTATGCCATCGATCCTTGAAAGCATTGCATATTTACCATTGAGCTTCCGGGGAAATAATGCCATTCCTTTATTCTGTGCATTTTCTCCATGAATAGGCATACTTTTAAAATGATAAAAATCTTTGGTAACGATAAGCTTTGGCATGATAGTAAACCCATTGTAAGCCGTATAAGTTGCATAATAATTTATGGTCCCGTCATTTTCGGTAAACTTTACAAAGCGGGCATCCTCAATTCCGTTACTTTCAGATGCTGCGATAGGGAAAATTACCCGATCAGAAATTCCAGTATCAAGTGAAAAGGTAATTTCATAATGTGAATCGGCCAACCAGGTCATGGTTTGCAGTTTCTTTCTTGCTGCAGCATCCGGTCTGATTTCAAGAATGGTTTGGTTGATGGCATTTATTAACTCATTATAATCAAATTCAAATCGCAGCTTTTCAGAAACAGGGGCAAGTTCTGTTTCTGTCAAATGCATTTCCATTAGTTTATGAAAGAATTCTTCTTTTTGATAAACTTTATTTCTTATCGCCTCAGCTTCATCAACTAATTTTCCGGTCTGTATAACTTGTAAATTATTATCCTTATCAAGCAAACCTCCCCTAAAAACGATGGAAGAAATATGTCCTTCACCTGTAGCCCTAAAACTGAGAATGACCCTTTTTTCTCCTTCCATTAATCCTGTTTGATCAGGATCTTCTACGATGGATGGGTTAAAAAACGCAGCTGATTCGATAGAATACTCACTGGTAAAATAAGCACCTATCAATAGTTTTTTAAAATCAGGAAGTTCATTTAAATTCCCATTTCTGCCATTCATAATCTCCTGTACACGATTAAAGTTAGTTTGAAATATGCGGGAAATATTTCGATGACGACTGGAAAAATCACGTAATGATTGATTTAAGGTAAGTTTGGCTGCCTGATCGGGCATATCAATCACTTTTTGGATAATAGATTGTACCCGGGTTTCCGGGCCAGGAAAAAAGAAACGTGTTATTACCCTTTTAGGATCCGAATAAAACCGAACTGCTTTCCTGAAAACTTTAGTGCTCATTTGAATTAGATTTACAAAATAAATGGTTTTAACCCTCAGGGTAGAACCCTGAACCCTTGTTTTCGGAGTAAAACCCCGAAGCCTTTGACCCAACTTCTCGTCCGCCGAAGCGAATGCGAAGGAGGATTAAAAATAGACAAAAAATACTTCGATAAATAATTGAACTCTTTATTATACAAAAAGCTAGTATTTTTCAGGTATGTTTTTGAGAATATTAAACAAAAACTCACGAGCTCTGAATAGTTGAGCCTTAACTGTGCCCAATGGCAGATCTAATTCTTTTGAAATTTCCTCATACGAAAACTCTTTAAAATATCGCAACTCTATCAAGGTTCGATAATGAGGTTTTAATTTTTCAACAACCTCATGCATCATTTCAATTTTTTGTGTCTTTATTATTCTTTCTTCAGGATCTAAGGTTTCAGAAGGAATACTTTCACCTAATTCGTGACTATTTTCATCTTCGCCCCTATTGTTTAATGAAAAAGTATTTTTTTTCTTTTTACGGATAAAATCGATGCAATTATTGGAAGCAATTTTAAATAGCCAGGTACTAAAAGCGTAATCGGGAGTATATTGTTCAAGCTTTTTAAATGCTTTACCGAATGCTTCGATGGTAAGATCATCTGCATCGTCAGGATTATTAGTCATTTTCAAAAGCATGAAGTATAATGAATCTCGATAATAATGCATTAACGTAGCATATGCTTTCTGGTCACCATTATTTACTGCTGCCAAAACCAACTTATAATCACGTAATCCCTTCTCCGTCAGATGCGACCCTACTTCCATTTGTTTTGTTTAATAAATACATTCGATATCCTCACTGTAATGTGGATGAATATCATGAGTAATTCCAACAAAGGTGAAACTAACAATAATTTACGCTCTGATAAAACGATCATACTCTTTTTTATAATGATCATTTGTGTTAATAATCTTAATCCAAATAACCCCAATACAATAACAATATTGTATTCCAAGATGAGAAGTGTTGCAAATAGTGCATAAATAGCAAGCTTGCTTAGTTCATATTTCCCTAATAAAAAACGGGTTCCACTTCTAAAATATTTTACCGTATTTAATTGTTGTTGCTTACGAAGAAACCATAAACGGAAATAGGGCACAAACGCAGTATACATAAAACTTTCAGGACGAATGGATATGCTTGTATTCTTACTTGTGGCAACTCTATTTATGAATATATCATCATCACCTGATTGTATTTTATAATGAGAAATAAAACCTTTTGATTTATAAAAAAGCGACTTTTTATACGCCAAATTTCGACCAACCCCCATAAATGTTTTACCAATTAATGTATAGGATAGATACTGAATAGCTCTTTGCATTGTATCATAACGGACAATTGTATTAAATAACCCCTTGTCGGGCTTAATTGGACCGTATCCCAAAACTATTTCCGTTGAAGGAGTGAAGGCTAAAGCCATATTTTTCAACCACTGATTGGAAGTTGGTTCACAATCAGGGTCGGTTAATACAAGTAACTCGTTTTTTGCTGATTTGATACCAAGCGACAGTGGGAATTTCTTTCCACTAAAAAAATTCAAATTTTGGGCGATATTAACAATGCTGATATTCGGGTGGATCCTCTTTAAATCCTCAAGGTACTCAAGTGTATCATCGGTTGAAGAGTCGTTTACGACTACTATTTCAAAGCTGGGATAATCTTGCTCTAAAATTTTTGGCAACAAAGTTTTTAGCAAATAATCTTCATTTCTGGCACAAATCACAACTGAAACAGGAAGCAACTCTTTGCTTTGTTCTGTAGGACGATAAAAAGCCAGCTTGCTAAAAATGAACCAGTAATATATCATCTGATCAATAAATGCCAAAGCATATATTGCAAATAATATAAAAGGTATTGAAAATTGGGGGATTGGCATTTCCATTTCACAATAATTAGAACGTAAAATTATTCAATCTTCAGTAATAAAAATTAACTTAGAGCAATTTTTTATAAACATGAAATTCTCCATAAAATCGACTGATAAAAACTCCAATGCACGCACCGGTACATTAGCTACAGGCCATGGTAATATTGAAACTCCCATATTTATGCCCGTTGGAACTGTAGGTGCTGTAAAGGCTGTTCAAATCCCCGATCTGTTAACTGATACTAAAGCTCAAATCATTTTAGGCAATACCTATCACCTTTATTTGCGTCCGGGGCTAAATATTATTGAAGAAGCCGGTGGTTTACACAAATTTAACGGATGGGACAAACCAATACTTACAGATAGCGGTGGATATCAGGTTTATTCCTTGGCAAACACACGTAAATTGACCGAAAAAGGCGTAGTTTTCCGTTCGCACATTGATGGGTCGAAACATGAGTTTACACCCGAAAATGTGATGGATATTCAACGAACCATTGGAGCTGATATCATCATGGCTTTTGATGAATGCACTCCTTATCCCTGTGAATATGATTATGCAAAAAATTCATTAAAAATAACACATCAATGGTTGGACCGCTGTATTGCACAATTTGATCGTACACGGGCTAAATATGGATACGATCAAATGCTTTTCCCGATCGTACAGGGTAGTGTTTATAAGGATCTTCGTGTAGAATCTGCTGAATTTATTGCATCCAAAAATGCCATTGGAAATGCGATTGGTGGATTATCCGTTGGTGAGCCTCATGAAATGATGTATGAAATGACCGAGTTAGTTTGTAACATTTTGCCTAAAGATAAGCCCAGATATTTGATGGGAGTGGGTACTCCTGAGAATATTTTAGAAAGCATTGCCTTAGGAATCGATATGTTTGATTGTGTGATGCCAACAAGAAATGCCCGACATGGTCTTATTTATACATCTGATGGAATCATTAATATTAAAAATGAAAAATGGAAAAATGATTTCGGTGTACTGGATGAAAATGGCCAATCATATGTTGATCATCAATACAGCAAAGCATATGTCAGGCACTTATTCGCCGCCAATGAAATTTTAGGGGGAATGATAACCAGCTTGCACAATCTGGCATTTTATTTATGGTTAGTCAAAGAAGCCAGAACTCATATTTTTACCGGAGATTTTACAAGCTGGAAAAACACGATGGTAAAAAAGCTTTCTGCAAGGATCTGATTAATGCACTATGTTTTCTATCTTTGCTTCAGATAATTAATCTCAACCAGACTTTTCAGAAAATTTATGAAAATAATCGATTATTATATTATTAAAAAATTTCTGGGTACGTTTTTTTATGCAATAAGCTTGCTGATCATTGTTGTCATTATTTTTGATGTCAGCGAGAATATAGATGATTTCCTGGAAAACAGTGCCCCTCTCAAAAATATTATCTTCGATTACTATTTAAATTTCATCCCTTACTTTATCAATCTTTTTATTTATCTCTTCACCTTCATCTCCGTGATTTTTTTCACTTCAAAACTGGCATCAAATACTGAAATTATTGCCTTTTTGAATAGTGGAATTAGTTACAATCGGTTTCTCAGGCCTTATCTCATTTCTGCGGTATTCCTTGCTATACTTTCATTTTATTTATCTAATTTTTTAATTCCGCCTGCAAATGAAAACAGGCGGGAGTTTAAAGATAAGTATATGGAGAAGCTGAACAAGTTAAAGGATCGGAACATCCACCTGCAAATCAGCCCGGGTGAGTTTGTATATGTTCAGAACTATAGTATCGGAAGTAATATTGGTTTTAAATTTACCCTGGAAAGATTTAAAGATTTTAAATTAGAATATAAACTGAGTGCTGAACGCATAAAATGGGATACAGCTACCTTAGTTTGGCATCTCGAAGATTATTTTATCCACAAAATTAATGGTGAAACTGAATCATTAATGAAGGGTGTTACCCTTGATACATCTTTAGCGCTGGCTCCATCTGATCTTTACTATCAAAAGAACGATTATGAGATCATGAATTATTGGGAACTTAATGAAAGAATAAAGCAGGAGAAACTGAAAGGTTCGGACAATGTCAAGTACTATGAAGTTGAAAAAGGGAAACGTCAGTCATCCCCATTTGCAACCATTGTAATGACCATTATTGGAGTTTCCTTGTCGAGCAGAAAATTACGGGGCGGAATTGGGATGCATCTTGGCATGGGGCTTGGAATCGCTTTTGCATATATTTTATTCATGCAAATTTCAACAGTTTTTGCAACCTTTGGTAATTTATCGCCACTTTACGCGGCTTGGGTTCCTAATATTTTTTTCGGTATAATCGGGATCCTTATTTTAAAAACAACCCCAAAATAGAAGAGCCAGACAAATTTTCATTATCCGGCCCTTATCATTTTGTTAGTCTGATGTTATTTAATTTTTAAGGTTCCATCGTATTGTTCAATGGTAATCTTTCCAATATTTGCCTTTCTGATTCCCTTATTATCTTCGTTTACCTTTACTTCATCAGTACTCTTTAAACCTTCGGTTCTGCCCGAAGCAACAAACTTACTGCTTTTAGTGTCGATGTTTGAAAAAAGAAGATCGGGAGGCAACTCATGACTTGTATATTTAAAATCAACATCAATGAAGAATTTTGGATTGCCCACGATATCCAGATCAATTTTAGCATACTTCCCATTAATTTTAATAGCATAAAAATCTTCATCAACTTGTCCAACTGTTAATCGGTCATCATAAGTTTCGAAATCAATCATGCCTGTTATCCGTTCAAAATTAAATTCGGTATACTTTGAAATGGTTGAAAATTCGCCAACAGTTTTTGCGTCCACTTTGTTATCGTAGCAATCAGGGAATTCAAAAATGCCAATATTATTAAAAACGATACCTGAATATTTCCCAACCAGCTTAAGTTTTTCGCAATCTTTGGCCTTCAGCTCGCAATCGTATAAATCAAGATCACCTGATTTAATGTTCCCTATCTCGAAGTCAGTATATTTAGCCTGCCCTTTTATTGATTCCAACGAATAAAAAAACAACTTATCATCATACGAATCAATATTGACTGCTCCAACAACATCTACCTCAAACTTCGAATACTTCGACTTCATATTCAACAGTCCCATCGTTTCCACTTCAACATCCGTGTCATAAATATCCACTTCACAATCGCCCAAGGCTCCTACAATGATATTTGAGTATTTCGAAGTGAGCATTTTTGCATTTACCAGGCGACCTGCCCTTACATCTACATCATACAAATCGAGTTCCAGGTTACCTGAGTAATCAGGCATATTCAAATCCGAATATTTTTGAAAAAGTTTAAAATCATGATTGTCGGGCAAAGTCAACACGTATTCAATTTCATATTCACTCAAATTAACAC
Source organism: Bacteroidetes bacterium HGW-Bacteroidetes-17 (assembly GCA_002840985.1). GTDB lineage: Bacteria > Bacteroidota > Bacteroidia > Bacteroidales. The sequence continues at coordinate 16,755 of PHDM01000007.1, read as the reverse complement.
TGGTGCCGTTTGAGAGGGTGGCCACAATTTTATTCATCAATCCAGGCAAAATGGTTGACTTAACATTTGTAAAAATGCTTGTCGTAATAGCCAATAAATTAGCCGAATTTTCGACTTTTAAATTCTCAAGGGCTTCGATAGTCTTTGCAATATCTTCCTCCTCATTCGCCTTTAGTTTATAATTACACTCCAATCGAACAGCTTGTTTATCCCATTTTCTAATTAGTAAATCGCTGCTTTTATTGGTAAATTCAATTCGGGTATGCTGATTGATTTCAAATTCTTTATCAATTTTCCCTGCTTTTTCATAATTACTTGCAACAACAGCAAAACTTAATAAAAAAGTAAGGATGAATAATGACCCTGTTTTTTTAATAATATCTTTCATCTCTTTGGTTTTTAGTTTTATCATTTCCTTTTTTTTCAATTTCGGCTAACATGATTTCGAGCAATCGAATTTTAATTTCGTAATACTCAAATAATGTTTTAACCATTCGCGGATTACCACCGAGTTCTTTAAAATCTTTAATGCTCTCGGCTTTCAGAAGTTCAAGTTGATCTATTTCTTTGAAGATGTCTGCATAATCATCCGGCTTATAATCTGTTTGTTTAATCTGTTCCCACCTCTTCTGAATTGATGCCTGATAAACCAGTTCTTGTTTAGCATACTCAGGTGAAATATCGGCCAGGGAAAACTGCACAACTTTTGGCGTTGGATTTAAAACCGAATTCAAAACATAACCACTCATTAAAGCCAGTAAAATAATCGCTGCAGCTTTCCAGCTAAAAAACCGGAAAGATTTTTGGGGTTTAAGATCACGTTGGATACCGGCCCAAATGAAGTCATCGTCCGGGGTTTCTACATCCAGTGATGTTCTTTTGTTTTTCAGGTAATCTTCAAAATTAGTTTCCATTCACCGTTACACTTAGTTTGTTCATTAAAATAGATCGAGCCCGAAAATATTGTGTTTTTGAAGTTGATTCGGATATACCCAACAGCTCACTGATCTCCTTATGTTTGTAGCCTTCCAGTGCAAACAAATTAAATATTACCCTGGATCCTTCGGGCAGTTCTTTAATCGCGTGATGGATATATTCGGGATTAATTGCCGAATAATCTGCAACAAAATTAAGTTCGGTTTTTTCAAAATCAACGTTCCCTGTTTCCACAAGTTTGAGCTTGTTTTTACGTAATTGGCTGATGCATTTATTGATTACAATCCGTTTAAGCCATGCACCGAATGTTGATTCGCCTTTAAAATCTTTCAATTTACTGAATGCATTTACAAAAGATTCCTGTAAAACATCCTCAGCATCATGCGAATTCGATAACATTCGGGTACAAATATTATACATCGCCTTCGAATAAAGTTTGTAAAGCCTGAATTGCGCACGTGAATCACCGCGGATACATTGATCAATTAACTCAGTTTTCAATTCAAGAGTTGGTTTCAAATTCTATTCGTTTTAATTAAAGACGCATTAAAATATAAAAGGTTGGAATGAAATAAAAAATATTCTTGTTGACTATCCCTTTGGCAGAACCAAGTAGTACTTCGCCAACTTTATTTCAGTTTAATACTGAAAACCGAATTTTTATTATTTCACCCCTCTGTCAGTCATTCAACTGACATCTCCCCTGAAATTCAGGGGAGAATATATGGAACCTCGTGGCAAGCCACGAGGAATTATTTAATTAAATTTTTGATGACCAATAAAAATAATCTTTGAAATTTGCTGACAAATCAATTGGTTTTTCAAACATCGCATAAACAGCTGAGCCACTCCCACTCATCGATGCATACGTTGCTCCCAATTTGTATAATGCCGATTTAATATTTTGAAGTTCAGGATAAATACTAAAAATGGGACCCTCAAAATCATTGACTAAAATGGATTTCCACTCTTCCATTCGTTTTCCCTTAACAATTTCAGAAGCATGTCCTTCTCCCTTTTTGGAAGTAATCTTTGAATAAGCGAATGCGGTATCAACATGGATATCCGGGGCAATTATTACAAATTGATATGCACTCAAATCCAGATTCATTTTTTTGAATTGATCACCTCGCTCGAAGGCAGCAAGGGGTTCATTCAAAATAAAAAAAGCACAATCAGCTCCAAGCATGGAAGCGAATTTCAATAAATCAGATTCGTTAATTTTTAAATCAAAAAGAGTATTCAGCAATTTCAAGGTAAAAGCTGCATCCGACGAACCTCCACCCAAACCGGCGCCCATGGGTATTATTTTATGAAGGTGGATTTTAACATTTGGCAACCCGTATTTACTTTTAATTAAATGGTACGCGCTTAAACATAAATTTGTATCCGGATCGCCGGGAATCCTTAACCCGCTTGAGCTAAAACTGGTCTTAGTATCTTCGGTTTTGATAATTTCCAAAATATCGCATAAATTCACCGGAAAAAATACGGTATTAATATTATGAAATCCATCCGCTCTTTTATCTAATACATTTAAACCCAGATTTATTTTAGCATTTGGAAAAGCAATCATATCTTATCGAATAATAATGAAATTATAAAATTAAAGAAATTAGCATAGCTGAACTGTTTTATTTTTTCAGTTCACTATTCGAAAAATCAGCCTATTTTTGTAGCTTTGAGTTATTATTTTACATTCAATTTTTCAATTACCCTTATGGCACTTCTGAATTCGGTACTTTCCTGGATCATAAAAAAGAGGATTCATCAAATTGAGCTCTTTAAAAAATATCCTCATGAAGTGCAGGAAGAGTGGTTAAGGAAATTAATCAACGGTGCCAAAGACACTGAATGGGGTTTAAAATATGATTTTAAATCAATAAAAACCTATGCCGATTTTTGCGAACGCGTTCCTGTGAATGATTACGATTCACTTAAACCATATATTGAGCGTTTGAGAAATGGTGAGCAAAATTTGTTGTGGCCATCCGAAATAAGATGGTTCGCCCAATCTTCGGGCACTACAAATGATAAAAGCAAGTTTATCCCGGTTAGTGAAGAATCGCTCGAGGATTGTCATTACAAAGGAGGAAAGGACATGCTTGCTATCTATTTTAACAATAATCCTGAATCTAATTTTTTTGATGGAAGGGGCTTGGCTTTAAGTGGAAGCCATCGCATAAAGGAAGTAAATAATGAAGACTATTATACTGGTGATTTATCTGCCATTATTATTCAAAATTTGCCTTTTTGGGCCGAGTTTATCCGTGTACCAAAAAGAAGTGTTGCCTTGATGGATAATTGGGAGATCAAGATTGAAGAAATGGCCAAGACAAGCATTGAGTACAGTCTCACCAGTCTTTCGGGAGTCCCATCCTGGACCTTACTTTTATTGAAAAGGATTTTAGAGATTTCGGGTAAGGAAAACATTTCTGAAGTATGGCCCGATTTGGAAGTTTTCTTTCATGGAGGTGTGAATTTTGCACCCTATCGTAAACAATTTTTAAAATTGATCCCCTCACCAAAGATGCATTTTGTTGAGACTTACAATGCGTCAGAAGGGTTTTTTGGGATCCAGGATCAGCTTGATTCTAACGAATTATTGCTCATGCTCGATTATGGTATATTTTATGAATTTTTACCAATTGATCAAGTGGATAGTGAGAAAAAAAAACCACTTCCGCTCGACAAGGTTAAATTGCAGACCAATTATGCCATGTTGATTTCGACCAATGCAGGTTTATGGCGTTATATGATTGGCGATACCATTGAATTTACCAATTTGTCCCCTTTTCGAATTCGAATTACCGGTCGAACAAAAAGTTTTATTAATGCGGTGGGTGAAGAAGTAATAATCGATAACGCTGAAACTGCCCTCGCTGAAGCATGTCTTACCAATCAAGCGCTAATTAGTGAATATACAGCTGCTCCGGTTTATGCTGATGGAGATAAACGAGCAGCGCATGAGTGGGTGATTGAATTTGAGATCCTGCCAAAAAACATTGAAGATTTTACAAACTCGCTCGATAAGGCATTACAATCTCTTAACTCCGATTATGAGGCAAAAAGATTTAAGGATATGATTTTGGACAAACCCATTTTAAGAATGGTTCCAAAAGGAACTTTTTATAAATGGCTGAAGAAACGTGGAAAATTAGGTGGTCAAAACAAAGTTCCACGTTTATCAAATAACCGGATTTATATTGACGATCTTCTGGAGGATCTTAAATTTTAAAATTGTTTGCCGTTTGTCTGTTTTTTTTAACTTCGTACATAATTAAAATCACAAAGAGATGCATATAGCTATTGCAGGAAATATCGGTTCAGGGAAAACAACCCTAACCCGACTTCTTTCAAAACATTTTGGGTGGAAAGCTCATTACGAAGACGTTGACACTAACCCTTACCTCAACAGTTTTTATGAAGATATGCAACGATGGTCATTCAACCTCCAAGTATACTTTCTGAATAGCCGTTTCCGCCAAGTGATTAAAATCAGGCAAAGTGGCAAAACAGTAATTCAGGATCGTACAATTTATGAAGACGCTTATATTTTCGCGCCAAATTTGCATTCGATGAACCTGATGTCGACACGCGATTTTGAAAATTACAGTTCCTTATTCGAATTGATGAGTTCGTTTATTCAACCACCTGATTTATTAATTTATCTACGTTCAAGTGTCCCGAATTTAGTGAATCAAATTCAGAAACGCGGGAGAGAATATGAGGAATCGATTCGTTTAGATTATTTAAAACTCCTGAACGAAAGATATGAAGGCTGGATTTCAAAATATGAATCAGGTAAATTATTGATTATTGATGTTGATGATATCGATTTTGAATCAGTCCCTGAAGATTTAGGAATGGTTATAGAAAAAATAAATGCAGAAATTCATGGACTGTTTTAAACAACACTCATGGCTACTATTGAAGGCTTTAATAAACTTGATATACGAAGCGGGAAAATAATCGAGGTTTACGATTTCCCTGAAGCTAAAAATCCATCCTATAAATTGGTGATCGATTTTGGAGGAGAAATTGGCCTGAAAAAATCGAGCGCCCAACTTACAAAAAACTATAGTAAAGAAGATTTACATGGGAAAATAGTAATGGCTGTAGTTAATTTTCCTCCACGTCAAATAGGTCCGACAATTTCAGAGGTTTTAACATTAGGCGTGCCGGATAAAAACGGGAACACTATTTTAGTAGTTCCTGAAACCGAAGTACCTGAAGGTGCTAAACTTTATTAAACTCACTATGAAAATCATTGGAATTATACCAGCACGTTATGAGTCCAGCAGGTTTCCGGGCAAGCCATTGGCAATGATATTCGGTAAACCAATGATACAGCATGTTTATGAAAATGCGTCTAAAACGGTTTCTTTAAATGAACTTGTTGTAGCTACCGACGACCTGCGGATCTTTGATTGTGTCGAGAAGTTTGGCGGTAAAGTTGTAATGACCAGAAAGGACCACCAAAGCGGATCGGACAGATGCAGTGAGGTTTTACAATCATTAATAGCTGCGAAGCAATATTTTGATGTTGCGATCAACATCCAGGGCGATGAACCATTTGTCAATTCTGAACAACTCAAAATGATCATTGAAAGCTTTGAAGAAGATTCATCTACTGAGATTTCAACATTGGTAAAAAAAATAGATCAAACTAACGAACTTTTTAATCCGAACGTCGTTAAAGCAGTGATCAATCATAAAGGAGATGCATTGTACTTTAGTCGTTCACCCATCCCATTTATGAGAGATCTGGATCAGGCACTTTGGATAAGCCATCATTCTTATTATAAACATATCGGGATATATGGATTTAGAACTGACGTGTTACAAAAAATTACAGGTTTAAAAAAGTCAAGTTTAGAGAAATCTGAAAATCTGGAACAATTAAGATGGCTTGAGAATGGCTATCAAATTAAAACTAAATTAACTACTATTGAAAACATTGCAATTGATCGACCGGAAGATTTAAAAAAAATTACAAATAATATTTGAATATTGAATTCATCGGTCGTACTTTAGCAAAGTACCAGAATTATAAGGAATAAAAAATGAAAGTTGCACGTTATATTGGAGACTTACTGTTTAAATACGAATGTATTGTTATTCCTGGATTTGGTGGATTTATCACAAAGGAAATTCCTGCAAAAATTAACCCGGTACAAAATCATTTTGTTCCACCTTCAAAAGATATCGTATTCAATGCTCACCTAAAAGCTAACGATGGCTTACTCATTAACCACATAGCCAGTTCAGAGAAAATTACTTATTTAGAGGCTAAAGAAACACTTGACCGGTTTGTTGAACAATGCGAAACTGCTTTAAAAAATGGGAAAAGAATTCATTTCCGTAAAGTTGGCACTTTATTTTTAAATGAAGCCGGCTTTAAGCAATTTGCATCTGATAGCACTCAAAATTATCTTGCTGATTCTTATGGGTTAAAAAGTTTTATTTCACCACCGATCAAAAGAAGTACAACCGGTCGGCCAATCATTAAAAAGCAAATTCCACAGGATAGGAAAGCTGAGCATGTTTATGAAAGAACACAAATCAAAAAACCTGTAGCAAAACCTAAAACTAAAGGCCCAAAGTATATTCGGATTAATGTATCTGCAGTAGTAATTTTGCTCCTTGCTTCAGTTTTTTTAATATTCAGGTTCAACCACGTTAAAGAATACTACAAAAATTATTCTTCACTGATTCCTTTCTACTATACCAATCCAAACGATTATCTTATTGCAAATTATGTGATGCTTGGTCTTTCTAATGCTCCAAATCTGGGTGATAAATTGAAAGAAGTCGGAGATAAATTAAAAATCAATTATGAATTACCCAAAGAAGAAACAGAGGAACCGATAGTTGAAGAAAATAAACCCAACCCAGTTGATGAGACCTATGATAAATTAGTGGAAAAATTAAAAGAGAAAACGAAGGATTTATCAGAAGTTGGATCTGAAAACAATCAGGCCATTGAAGCTCAACCGAATGAAAATACAGCATCACAGCCAGTTGTTCTTGAAAAAAAGAACATTATTCAGAACGATCAAACATCACCCAAATATTATATCATTGCCGGGTCATTTGCCAGTTTGGCTAATGCCGATAAGCTTGTTCTGGAATTAAAACAAAAAGGATTTGAAGCCGATATTGCCGGGGTCAATAAATTCAATCATTATCGTGTGTATTATTATAGTTACAACAATATTGCTGATGCCAATCAAAAATTAGCAATTATCCGTAAAGATGAAAATTCTTCGGCTTGGATCTTATCTCTATAGGGTTTTATCTTTCCACTAAATCGAACAAAAAATTCAGAATTATTATTGAATAAAATTTTAAAGGGCTCTTCTTTTTCAGATTTTTTACGAAATTTGCTCCTCTAAAAATATCACTGGTGCCAAAAAATAAAATTAGGAAATTTCAAGAAAATCTTACGTTTCCAAATCTCTTTCAAATTGAATATCATGATTTGATAGCTAAAGGATGCAAACTAAAAGGTAATTGGCATCAAACCTATTTCAAAAATGAGAACCCAATTATTCTGGAATTAGGCTGTGGTAAAGGAGAATACACAGTGGGGTTAGCCAATAAGTATCCCCATCATAATTATATTGGCGTGGATATTAAAGGAGCAAGACTTTGGAGAGGTGCGATGTCATCCATAGAACAAAACTTAACAAATACAGCCTTTATCCGAACACAGATTGAAACCATTGATTTTTATTTTGAGAAAAATGAAGTGAGTGAGATATGGGTCACATTTCCAGATCCTCAACCAAAACCTCTCAAAGCTCATAAAAGGTTAATTTCACCCAGATTTCTGGAAATTTATAAACGATTTCTAACTCCTAGCGGGGTGATTCATTTAAAAACCGACAATCTGAATTTATTTGAATATTGCCTTGAAATGATCAAAATGGAAAAGCATGAATTGATGCTTCAAACAAAAGATCTATATAATTCAGATATCGAGGAGGATGTTAAAAACATTCAAACTTATTACGAGACACGTTATCTTCGTGAAGGAAAAAAGATAAACTATTTAAAATTTCGTCTGCATGAATGATGACATGCCTTTTTTTGAACAGGTTTACCAAGTTGCTCAATTAATCCCAACCGGAAGATTTACTACCTATGGCGCCATCGCAGCTTATATCGGGAGTAAAGGATCGGCCCGTATGGTTGGTTGGGCCATGAACGGCTCTCATCACGCACTCAAATCAATTCCTGCCCATCGCGTAGTTAACCGCAATGGAATGCTTACCGGCAAACATCATTTTGGGGACCCGACCTTAATGCAAAAATTGCTTGAAAACGAAGGCATTCAAATTGCTAATGACAAAATCATTGATTTTGAAAAATATTTCTGGGATCCTGCAAAAGAATTACTTTAAACAACCCCAATCTCATCCTAATTTCTTAAATTTACCAAATCTAAATAAGAATAGCATAAATAATATTACAGCATGCAAAAAGAAGCAATATTTGAGCAGTTGAAACAAATTATTTATTTCCCGAAACGAAATAATATTGTTGAATTGAATATGATTGAAAACTTACAAATCAGTGAAAGTGAAGTAAGTTTTAACCTTGTATTTCCTGATTTGAACGATCCGGGCATCAAAATGATGGTTGAAAATTGTTCATCATTAATCAAGGAAAAATTCGGAGAAGCAATTAAGGTTAATGTTAATCCTATTGCACAAAAAAATAGCGGAGAAGGACCCTTATCAGGTGTTAAGAAGATTATTGCAATAGCCTCAGGTAAAGGTGGTGTGGGGAAATCAACCGTTGCAAGTAACCTAGCGATTGCCCTATCAAAGTTAGGTAAGAAAGTGGCATTACTTGATGCTGATATTTATGGCCCGTCCATGCCAATTATGTTCGGCTTGGAAAATGCGCAACCATCGGCCACCCAAGTAAACGGAAAAACAAAGGTTTTGCCCATCGAAAAATATGGCATTAAAATTTTATCGATTGGTTTTTTTGTTAAAGCTGATCAGGCATTGATTTGGAGAGGTCCTATGGCTTCAAGTGCCTTAAATCAATTATTCAATGATGCCGTTTGGGGAGAAATCGATTATATGTTGGTTGACCTTCCTCCCGGCACCAGTGATATTCATCTTACATTAACACAATCATACCCAATCACAGGAGCAATTATTGTTACAACTCCACAACAAGTGGCTATCGCCGATGTTAAAAAAGCAGTTGCCATGTTCAGACAGGAGAAAATAAATGTACCTGTTTTGGGAGTTATCGAAAATATGTCATATTTCACACCTGCTGAATTACCCGACAATAAATATTATATTTTCGGGAAAGGTAATGCCGAAATCTTCGCGACAAATTTAAACATCCCTTTTTTAGGTGAAATCCCTTTAGTTGCAGCAATTGCTGAGTCAGGCGATAAAGGAAGCCCTATCGCTATGGACGGGAATGGGATCATTGGGAAAGTTTATGCCCAATTGGCTAAAAATATTATTGAACAAACTTCATAATACAATTCTTATTCAGACTTAATTTACAAATAGAATTTTATACATTTGCATTTTCAAATTATAAAGGATTTTCCGATGAGCGAAACTAATAAAGAATTAGAACAGAAAGTAAAAAACATCATTGATCAGGTTCGACCTTATCTTCAACAAGACGGTGGCGACATCAAGTTTGTAAACATTACCGACGATTTGGTTGTAAATGTAGAGTTGATGGGTGCATGTGGTGCATGTCCTTATAGCACGATGACCCTTAAAAATGGCGTCGAATCTGCAGTTAAAAAAGCTTTACCCCAAATTAAATCAGTAGAAGCTATAAATCTGTAAACAGATTTATGATAAATACTTTGCAACAATGGGCATTCTTCTGCCCATCCCGAAGGCTTTAGACGACACTCTTAAAATTGGTGGTGTTTGGTATCGTTTATATTCGTTGGTATTTACCATCTTCAGTGTACGATCAACAATTTGGGCATCAAAACCCATCTTCTTCAATTCTTCAGGTCCTTTTCTGAGTTCTATGTAATTATATAGAATTTGATCTAATATCTCATAATCAGGCAATGAATCTGAATCTTTTTGATTCGGACGGAGTTCAGCTGAAGGAGGTTTGATAATCGTGTTTTCAGGAATAATTTCTCTGTTTCGATTAATATAACGAGCCAGCTCAAACACTTCGGTTTTATAAACATCACCGAGTACAGAAATTCCGCCGTTCATATCGCCATATAACGTGCCATAACCCACGGCAGCTTCACTTTTGTTTGAAGTATTAAGCAGTATTGACCCAAATTTATTAGACAGGGCCATTAAAATTACACCTCTCACTCTGGCCTGAATATTTTCTTCGGCCAAATTAAAAGGCAAATCCTTAAACTGTTTACTTAAGCTATTTTCGATTGATTTATATGAATTTTCGATGGGAATGATGTCGAACTTACATTTTAAATTTTGAGCCAGCCGTTTTGCATCAGAAATAGAATGGTTGGAAGAAAACTGTGAGGGAAGTAAAATCCCTGTTACATTTTCAGCACCCAGCGCGTCTGCTGCAATTGCAGCAGTTACTGCCGAATCGATCCCTCCTGAAAGGCCCAAAATGGCTTTTTCAAACCCCAGTTTATGAAAATAATTACGTACGCCCATCACCAAAGCTTCATGTATCAATTCAATTTTTGAAACAAACGGTGATGAAATAATTTCGGATTCAAATTCAATTACCTTATCCAAATCAATAATTCGAAGGTCCTCTTTAAAATAATCACACTCCTGAACCAACTCACCCCTGGCATTATAAACTAAGGAACCTCCATCGAATAAAAGTTCAGTTTGAGCACCTACATGGTTAACATAAACCAATGGTAGTTTGTATTTATTTACATTCTCAAGTAAAATTTCTTTTCTGGATGATGCCTGCGAATAATGAAATGGAGATGCAGCAATGTTTATCATCAAATCAGGGCTCGACTTGTATAATTCGTCCATAGGATTTGACGTATACAAAGGATTATCACCAACATTCCATAAATCTTCACATATGGTTAGGGCAATTTTCTTCCCTTTATATTCGATTATTTTAAAATCGGTTGATGGTTCAAAATAACGATATTCGTCAAAAATATCATAGGTTGGCAACAAACCTTTATGATGAACTGAAATGATGTTTTTATTACTGATAAAAACAGCAGAATTATATAGGCGTTTACCTTTTACATTTTTGTTTCTGCTTGGAGAGCCAATGATTACAGCTATATTTTCGGTTTTTTTTGCAATTGATTCAATACTTGCCCAACATCTGTCAATATAATCATCAAATTCAAGAAAATCACGGGGAGGGTAACCCGATATTGCCAATTCGGCGAAGGCCACTAGCTCTGCACCAAGGTTTCTGGATTGAACGATTGCCTTGAAAATTTTTTCAAGATTTTGATCGAAATTTCCGATGTGATAATTTAATTGGGCAATAGCTATTTTCACAATTTTACTCCTCGAATGATTAAAAAAGAAAACTTACATAAAATTCAAAATAGTTGTTGATCGCAATTTGATTGATTGATGGATCAATCCTATTCCCGTCTTTAAGCACATCGTTAATCCCGTTATTAAAATTTATTCCGGTAATTAACTTGTTTGATCCACCTAAAGCATACTCCATTCCGGCTCCTACTATTACTGAATATCTTGCAAATTTCAGCTCTTTATAAATATTATTTTCCTCATTAACCTGACCGGCACTCTCCGAAAGAAACTTATCTTTTGCATCACTTGATATTAAGAAATTAAGTTCAATCCCAAACTGTCCAAAGAACCTTTTTTTTGCATTTTCATTTGTTTTCATTCTAAAAATAAGAGGGAAACCCAAATATTTTAAATTATATAACCTGCTCATTTCTCCTACCTCCGGATTTCCATCAATGGTTTTCAGGTCTGGATAATTAAGTGCTGAACGAATCATTGTAATATTCACTCCTGAATGCAGATCATAGTTTTCCATCAGGTGAATTTCTGCAACGAGACCCCAACTAACCCCCGTTTTTAATCCATCATTATTATAACCTTCAGAATCTGGTTTCATCCAACCAATATTGGGTGACAATTTCATTCCGAATAAAAATGGCTTTTCCTGAGCCAAGCTTTGACTAATTGTTGCCAAAAGCAAAATGAACAATACAAGTGACTTTCTTTTCATCTGTAATTGATTAATATTGAACGAAACAGATCATTTTCATTTGATCATTTAAAATTAATACCTGTTAATTCAAAAATAATTTTTAGCTAACCTGAGAATTTAAACCATACCAAGGGCCTCAAGACAAGCATTCAAGATACTAGTAAGCAAATGTAATTAAATCAATATTAATACGCTATAATAATTGACAAAGATGGTCGTTGTTAATATACTGTTATATAATTATTTTAATTTTTACGAATTGACTATCTTTGTTAAAGCAAATTTTCTATATGTAATAATTCAAATAATATTTTTAATAATATAATAGTGAAGAAAAATAAATATTAATTAACCTCAAAATTTAACAAAACAAACAATATCATGAAAAAAATTATTTTATTATTTGCAATTACTTTTCTAGCAAGTACTGCATTCTCGCAAATTTCATTCGGGCCAAAGATTGGCTATAACACTTCTAAACTTTCTACAGATAAAAGCGACATCAAATCTGATTTGCAAAGCAGCTTTCAGTTTGGGCTTTTTTTAAGATTAGGAACTAAAATTTATGTTCAACCGGAAATTAACTGGGTAACTGAAGGTGGTACATTCAAATCTGAAATTGGATTTTCAAATCCTTTTGAGAGTGATGTTAAATTGAATACTATTCAGATTCCATTTTTAATAGGAGCTAAAGTCATTGACCTAAAACTACTTAACTTAAGAGCTTTTGCAGGTCCTACGGCATCTATTGTCACCGATAAAACCATTGAAGGCACAGGTGATCTCGGAATACATGTTGATGATATCGAAGATTTAAATTGGGGCCTACAAGTAGGAGCTGGTGTTGATGTATTGATGTTTACCCTAGATGTTCGATATAATATTGGATTAACCAAAGTTATCGCGGATGTAGACGGAAATACCTACGATTCAAAAAGCAATGGATTCACCGTTTCACTGGGCTGGAAGATTTTTTAACTGAATCGGTAACTCGGTTTTCAGGATGCCAAATCATGCGATTTGGCATCTTTTGCTTACGTTAATCTTTCTAAGTAAAAAAATTAGCTTTGACTATGTGATTTTTTATTAAAAATAATCTCCTTGAAATTTAACACGTTCTACATAATTATTATTCTAATGTTGCTTAATTCATGCAACAGTGAAAAGGAAAGAAAATTAGATTTTGATGTTTCGGGTATAAAACTAGGTGACTTTAGCATTACACGCTACGAGTGTGATCTCTTCAGTCTACAACCTGATCATATAAAGGAAGGCTTACAAGCAATTCAACAAAAATATTGGATTTTTCTTGCTGCTGATTTGGAGGATACAACGAATTTGAACCAGATCGAAGATTTTATAACTGATCCTGAATTAATTAACGCATTTCATGAAACAGAAAAAAAATTTCCTGATTTAAATTCATTATCAAGTGAACTTGAAAGTGCCTTCAAATATTATACACATTATTTTCCTGGAAACCTTATTCCTCAGGTTTTTACTTATGTTTCAGGATATCAATATGAGTATCCAGTACAAATTTTTGATAGTGCAATTATAATTGGATTAGATGTTTATTTAGGTAAGGGCTTTAAAACCTACAGCGAAATTGGAATTCCACAATACAAAATTGAGAGGATGCAACCCGATTATATTTCCATTGATTGCATGAAAGAACTTGCCCTGCAATTACTACCTCCATCCCAAAAAACAACTACATTTCTGGATGAAATAATAAACCTTGGTAAAGTCATGTATTTTCTTGATGCCACTTTGCCAAAGAAAGAAGACTATTTAAAGATTGGTTATAGTCAGGAACAGATCAAATGGTGTTCAGAAAACGAAAGAAATTTGTGGGCATTTATCATCGATAATCAGGTTTTATTTAGCTCCGATGGTCAGATTATCAGAAAATTTACAAATGATGGCCCTTTTACTGCCGCTTTTTCTAAAGATGCTCCTGCCCGCCTTGGGGTATGGTTCGGATGGCAAATTGTCCGTTCATACATGAACTATCATCCAGAGATCACACTGGCTGAATTATTCAGGAATACAGATAACAAATTAATCTTTTCCCAATCTAAGTACAAACCCATTCAGTAAAATTAAGTTTCCGGATTTCTGCGACATTTTACCTTTTCTGGTATTAAACTTTATCTGTGTACAAATCTTTTCAGGATAGATTATGCTAGTCAAAACATTTGGAAGCGCCATCATTGGAATTGATGCCTTAACCATAACTATTGAGGTTGAAGTTGGTCAGGGGATCAATTTTTACTTAGTCGGATTACCGGATAGTGCGGTGAAAGAAAGTCAGCAAAGAATTGAATCGGCCCTATCTCAAGTTGGATATAAATACCCGGGGAGAAAAATTGTGATCAACATGGCTCCTGCCGATATCCGCAAAGAGGGTTCTGCCTATGATTTACCTCTGGCTATCGGAATTCTTGCAGCTTCCGAACAAATTAAAAGTGACCTATTAAACGATTACATCATCATGGGAGAGCTTTCACTTGATGGTAGCCTGAATCCCATAAAAGGAGCTTTACCAATCGCTATTTCTGCATTGGAAAATGGGTTTAAAGGGGTTATTATTCCCAAAGCGAATGTATTAGAAGCGGCCATCGTTAGTAAACTTGAAGTTTTAGGGGCTGAAAATATTACGGAAGTTATTAAACATTTAGATGGGAAAAGCCCTATTATACCAGCTGTTATAGATACCAGAAAAGAATTTTATTCCCAACTTAATCATTACGAGTTTGATTTTTCGGAAGTAAAGGGACAGGAAAACATAAAACGGGCACTTGAAATCTCGGCTGCCGGTGGGCACAATGCAATTTTGATAGGCCCTCCCGGATCAGGAAAAACGATGTTGGCAAAACGAATGCCCTCCATACTTCCACCTTTGAACTTAAAAGAAGCTCTAGAAACCACTAAAATTCATTCGGTAGCAGGCAAAATGGGAAATCACAAAGGATTAATTACGGTTCGTCCTTTCCGTGCGCCCCATCATACGATCAGTGATGCCGGTTTGGTTGGAGGAGGAACCTTCCCTCAACCCGGTGAAATCACACTGGCGCAAAATGGTGTATTATTTTTGGATGAGCTTCCCGAATTTAAACGAACCGTTTTGGAAGTAATGCGCCAACCCATGGAAGATCGAAATGTAACGATTTCACGTGCGAGGATATCCGTTGAATATCCGGCCAATTTCATGTTGATTGCAGCTATGAATCCCTGTCCTTGCGGTTATTACAACCACCCCGACCAGGAATGTGTTTGCGCCCCGGGCATGGTTCAAAAATACCTGAATCGCATTTCCGGTCCTTTACTCGACCGCATTGATATTCATGTTGAAGTTGTACCCGTTCCTGTTGATACGCTTTCCGACAATACCCCATGCGAACCTAGTGAGACGATACGTCAGCGTGTAATTAAAGCCCGAAAAATACAGGAAATTCGTTTCGCTGACAGCGAGAATATTCATTGCAATGCCCAAATGTCGACCAAACAATTAAGAGCGATTTGTAAGATTGACGATACAGGACAACAACTTCTTAAAACGGCAATTTCTAAATTAAACCTCTCAGCAAGAGCATATGACCGGATTATCAAGGTTTCGCGCACCATCGCTGATCTGGAAGGAGAAGAAGAAATACTGACCGAGCATTTGGCCGAAGCCATTCATTATAGAAGCCTCGACCGGGAAAGCTGGGGAAATTAATTAAATACTATCCACAAAACACTTAGATTAAGCAAATGAAAATAAAGAAGAAATAAGAAACAGCATTCAAAAAAGAAAAAGAAATTTTTAAATGTTACAGATGTGGATACATTTCGGATGAATTTTCAAAATATTGCCCTCGATGCGAAGAGGAGCAATTGCAGATTTTAATGCAACCCTATATTGAAAAATAATGCAATATGATAGCTTGAGAAGTTTCCAGCATTGTTTGTTAAATCTGGAAGCTTCGCAACCCAAAATGATTAAATCATTTCTGTTTCATAAAGGCTCAATCTATTTCGGAGCAAAATAATTTCATCCTGCATCGCATTCATCCGTTGTAACAAATGAGTTATGGTCTCAATACCTTCAAGGTTAATATCCATATCATAATAAAAACGGATAAATTTTTCAACCTGCCGAAGCTGGTCGGCATCAATAAACACTGCATTTTCAACGGTCATAACTTCAATCAATCCGGTTTGCTGCAAAGCGCTGATAAATGAAATTTCGATGTTGTGATTGGTGCAGAATTCATCGACGGCTATAAATTTTTTTGTTTGCATGGCGTCTGTTTTAAAATTACGATTTAGACAATTCGACAAATAATGCTTTCTGCTTATCCGTTAAATTTGTTGGAACTTTTATTTTGTAGGTTACATACAAATCTCCAAAGTGCCCATCCTTTTTATAAACCGGGAATCCTTTACCTTTTAATTTTATTTTACTGCCATTTTGGGTTTCAGGCGCTACTTTTAGTTTTACATGTCCGTTGAGGGTATCAATGGTGATTTCACCACCTAACACCGCAGTATATAAATTTAAATCGATTGTTGTATATAAATTATCACCCAAGCGTTTAATTTTAGGATGATTTGAAATAGAAAATGTAATGTATAAATCTCCATTGGGTC
>PHDM01000161.1 GCA_002840985.1 Bacteroidetes bacterium HGW-Bacteroidetes-17 | reverse complement strand
TGACATGCACGTTCAACGCTTAAAACAACGGCTTAATGAACGTGGCTATAAAATCAGAAATAGTTCTATTGATAGCACAAAGCATCATCCCACTCGTCCTAGCGATGCAGTAATAGCTCGCTATCTTAGAAAAGGAATTAGTTGGGCAGGAACATTCATTTGTTTAATTGGAGAAAGAACTCATACAAGACCATGGGTTAACTATGAAATCAAAAATGCTCACCTGCAAGGAAAAAAAATTATTGGCATTTTTAAGCATGGTTGCAATAATTCTGTTGACCTACCAGAGGCATTAAAAAAATATGGTGGTCCAACAATTGGATGGAATTCGCTTGATAAGTTAGGAGATATTATGTCTGGCAATAAGACTCCTATAGAGAATCCTGACAGCACTAATAGAGAACCAATATATAATATTGTTAGAATTAGATGTTAATAAATTGAATATGAAAGTTTTTTCTTATAAACTAGATCACGATTATGGATTGGCTCCTAATCCGTTTGGTGAATATTGCACTTTAGCTGTTTGTAAATCAGGTATTAGAAGCAATAAGAATCTTAATATAGGAGATTGGATTACTGGGACTGGTAGTGCTAAATTAAATAATTTAAATCACTTGGTTTATGCAATGAAAGTGGAGGAAAAAATCACTTTTCAAGAATACTGGGAAGATTCAAGATTTCAGTATAAGAAACCTAAACTAAACGGAAGCCTTGTACAACTCTATGGTGATAACATTTATCATCAGGATAAGAAATCAAATAGCTGGATACAAGAGAATGCTGCGCATTCCTTAGATGGTGGTCATACAAACCAATTGCATCTTGATAGTGATGTTGGTGGAAAATTTGTATTGATTTCAAAAGAATTCTATTATTTTGGTGATCAGCACTTTTTAATACCAAAAAGATATTGGGAAATATGTAGTCAAGGAAGAAATATGATGTGGAGAAAAATACCTGAAAAAGTTAGAACTAATTTTATACAATGGCTAACTCAAAAATACTCGATTGGAATTCATGGAGACCCTATTAATTGGAAAGAACATTTAAAATAAATTATGATGGATTTATTCAAATTATATTTTGATGACAAGTGGAATTTACTAATAACTCTACATTGGTCAATTTATTTAATATTGATTTTCACTATGTCAATATGGGTTTTAAAACTTCTAAAAAACAATTTTATATTCTATAAGCACATTGAAATAGATAGTGCTGAGATTGGTATTCGAGGACAAAAAATTAAAATTAAACCAAATTACACGAATATTGACATTGCATATAAAATTTGGGTTGAGCTTAACACAAGAAAAATTGGATTACCAATTGATTTTGAAAATGATGTTATTGTAGAAGTGTATAAATCTTGGTACGAATTTTTTGGTTTAACAAGAGAGTTAATTAAAGGTCTTCCAGCGACTAAAATAAGAAATGACAAACATTCCATAGAATTAATTGAACTGTCTACTAAAATATTGAATGAGGGATTAAGACCACATTTGACTTTGTGGCAAGCAAAATTCCATAGGTGGTATGATTCATCTCTTTTAGATACAAATTATAAAACGCTGACACCACAGCAACTTCAGAAAGAATTCTCTGAATATGAATTATTGAAAAATGATATGGCTCGGATAAATTTGAATTTAATTTATTATAAAAATAGTGTTCATAAATTGGCTTTTGGAAATTAGCCACTACACAGTCAAGCACATTGGCTGGTCGCTCTTGCTTACACACAGCCAAAACCAGCCAAAGAGCTTGCCTGCCCTTGCGCATAGACCGCTTGACAAAATGCACGAAACGCTAACAATGTGTATAAGTCATTGGGCGGAAATTGGTGAATTTAAGCATGAGTACATTTAAAAAACATATCAACGGTCAGAAAGTGAAGTGTTTCAAAATGCCCAACGCCTCATACACCAACCGTTAGTTAGAATGCATTTAAAATGACAACATACCTTATGGAAACACAAATTCATCGAAATTATATCAAATCCTCAAACTTAATTTTTGGGACTATTGTTCTTGGACTGATTAATTTATTTTTTTCAAACGAGGAATTGAATGATATAAAAAGCATTGTAACTAATTTGATTACGATTCTTTTGATAGTTGGCCTAGGTTACGTAATAAGACAAGGCAAAGCCTGGGTTAAATATCTGTTACTCGCTTTACTAATCTTAGGTTTAATTTTAATGCCCATTTCGTTAGACTATTTTAACCAAAAACCAGTAGTTATAATAATAAATTTTGTACAGAGTGCAATGGAGATTTGGGCGACTATTTTATTATTCAAAATTCCTAAAACCAATGAGAACTAAGGGCACTGCTGGTTACAAAGCCTAAAAAAAGAGACTACAGCGGTAATTTTGTAGTAAGAAAAAAGAAAATGAACAGCCAACTCACAAAATAGCATAATTTATCCCGATGCATAAGGAATTGCAAGCCCCGACACACAATTCGATGCTTCAGCTTGCAAAAGAGCTGTTTTCTTGCCAGCGCACCGCTTAAAATTGATACTTTTGTGTATTATGAACAGACTTAAAATACAATAATATATGGACGGAACAAGTCTTACACCTGAAAAAGAGAAATTAAACGCACTACGACAGATTCTGCCAGAAGCATTTAGTGAAGGGAAAATTGATTGGGAAAAACTAAAAA
Source organism: Bacteroidetes bacterium HGW-Bacteroidetes-17 (assembly GCA_002840985.1). Classification (GTDB taxonomy): domain Bacteria; phylum Bacteroidota; class Bacteroidia; order Bacteroidales. Next base: position 3,576 of record PHDM01000161.1, on the reverse strand, counting down.
CCACACTTGGTGAGGACATAAACTTTTCAAACGAACGCTATGTATTAAACTGGGCAGGGAAAAGTGATGCTTTTAAAGTTTTGCAAACTCCAACAACCAAGACTTTAATTCCTGTGAAAGATGAAAGTGTAAACTTTGACGAAACCGAAAATATTTTTATTGAGGGTGAAAACCTGGAAGTACTGAAAGTGCTGCAAAAAAGTTACTTCGGAAAAATAAAAATGATTTACATTGACCCTCCTTACAACACAGGAAACGACTCTTTTATTTATCCCGATAAGTTTTCTGAAAGCAAAGCTGATTATGAAAAACGTGTAGGAGACAAAGACGAAGAAGGCTACATGACCAAAGATGGTATGTTCAAAAAAAATAGCAAAGAAAACGGACAATATCACAGCAATTGGATGAATATGATGTATCCACGTCTCTTTTTGGCTAAGAATCTTCTCAAACAGAATGGTGTAATTTTCGTTTCAATTGATGACAACGAAATACACAACCTAAGAATGATTATGAACGAAGTTTTTGGAGAAGAAAATTTTATTGAACAAATAATATGGAAAAATAAATATGGTGCTGGTGCAAAAACGAAAGGATTTATAAGCACTCATGAATATATTCTTTGTTACAGTAAAACACCTATTGAAGACCTTTCTGCTCCATTATCAGAAGATGAAGTTAAAAAACACAATCGTAAAGATTCAAAATTTTCAACTCGAGGAGGCTATAGGTTACAACCACTTCAAACAAGGAGCTTAGGTGATAGACCAAGCTTAGTATATCCTATTGTTTACAAAGGCAAAGAAATATGGCCGAATAAGCAATGGGTTTGGTCAAAGGAGAGACTTCTAAAAGCGATTGAAAACGATGATGTAGAAATTCAGGAAAAAGGTGATGGATTTTCAGTTGATTCAAAACAATATATCAAAGATGAAAATGGTAATCCAAGAAGAGGCAAGCCTGTTTCTGTTTTGAATGGTCCATATACCCAGGAAGGCACAAAAGAAATACGCGAATTATTTGAAGGAAAAGATATTTTTGATTTTCCAAAACCCTCTATGTTAATAGAGACACTTTTAAATATTAGTATTGAACCAGAAAATAATGATGAAATAGTATTGGATTTCTTTTCAGGTTCTTGCCCAACTGCCCACGCAATATTTAGATACAATCTTAAAAACTCAAAGAATAAGAAATTTATTTGCGTACAATTACCAGAACCATGTGAAGAAAAAAGTCAAGCTTTCAAAGATGGTTATAATACAATTGCAGAAATTGGAAAAGAACGCATCCGTAGGACATCTAAAGCAATAGAAAAAGAAATAAAAGCTGAAGCCGAAAAGAAAAAAGGCCAACTTGATTTTGAGCAAAATAGTGAAGAAATTCAATTTGACTTAGGCTTTAAAGTCTTGAAACTTTCGGATAGCAATTTCAAACATTGGCAACAGATAGAGGGCAAAGATGCTAAAGCACTCGCCGAACAAATGAAATTGTTTGTTGACCCTATTTCTGAATCTGCCACAATTGAAAATATAGTGTACGAACTATTGCTTAAAAGTGGAAAAGATTTGAACAGCAAAATTGAAAAGAAAGATAGCTTTTATAATGTCAACGATAATGAATTGGTGCTGATGTTAGAAAAAGCAACACAACAAATAATTGATTCGGTAATTGCCTCAAAACCTAATAACGTAATTGCTTTAGACAAACTATTTAAAGGCAACGACCAGTTAAAAACAAATACCGTTCTGCAAATGAAAGATGCGGGCATTGAATTTAAAACGATTTAAGAATTATGAAATTAACGTTTGAATCCAATTTGCATTTTCAATTAGATGCCATAAAATCTATAACAGATTTATTTGAAGGGCAGCCTCTGGAAGATTCCATCATGAACATTGACTTAAAAGAAAAGCAAACTTCTCTTATTCAAGGCGTGAGCAATAATTTAATTTTATCGGAAGACCAAATATTAGAGAATCTTCAAGGTATTCAATCAAAAAACGAAATCAAAGTTTCGGACAAATTGGACGGTATGCACTTTTCGGTAGAAATGGAGACAGGAACGGGAAAGACCTATGTTTACCTGCGTACTGTTTACGAATTGAACAAGCTGTATAATTTTAAAAAGTTTGTAATTGTAGTGCCATCGGTGGCAATTCGCGAAGGTGTACTAAAAAATCTTGAAATCACTCACGAGCATTTTCAAACATTGTATGATACTGTTCCTCTTAATTTTCAAGTTTACGATAGTTCAAAAGTTTCTTCGCTTCGTGGTTTTGCAACGACAAATAACATTGAAGTTTTAGTCATAAATATTGATTCGTTTGCAAAAGACGAAAACATTATAAACAAACCAAACGACAAGCTAAACGGGCAAAAACCTGTTGAGTTTATTCTAGCTGTCAATCCAATTGTAATTGTGGACGAGCCACAAAATATGGAAACCGAAAAACGTATTGCTGCAATTGAGAATCTAAAAGCTCTTTGCACACTTCGTTATTCTGCTACACACAGAAATCAATATAATTTAACTTACAGTCTAAATCCTGTAAAAGCTTATGATTTAGGCTTGGTCAAGCAAATAGAAGTTGATTCAATTATTGAAGAAAATGCCTACAACGATGCGTTTGTAGCTGTTGAATCAATCACAGCCACCAAAACGAAAGTAACTGCAAAAGTTAGCATAAACAGCAATGATGCCGGAGGAGTAAAAAAGAAAACTGTTACTGTGAAAGTTGGTGATGATTTATACAAACTTTCCAACGAAAGAGAAATCTATTCCGATGGTTATATAATTGAAGAAATTGATGCAGTAAATCAGTGTCTATCCATTTCAAATGGAAACATTCTCTACAAAGGTGACAGTCAAGGGGGGTTAACGGATGAAGTCATGAAATTTCAAATCCGTAAAACAGTTGAAGAACATCTTAAAAAAGAAAAGCGCCTTAACAAATTAGGGATAAAAGTTTTGTCGTTATTCTTTATTGACAAAGTGGCTAATTACCGTCAATACGATTCAAGCGGAAATCCAATGAAAGGCAAATTTGCCGAATGGTTTGAAGAAATTTATGAGGATTACATTTCAAAACCAGCTTTTAAAGAGTTAGATAAATTTACGATTGACGAAACGCACAACGGCTATTTTTCACTAGACAACAAAGGGAAACTGAAAGATACATCCGGCGAAACAAAAGCTGATGATGACACTTACAGTTTAATAATGAAAGACAAAGAGAAGTTGCTGAATTTAGATAATTCTCTTCGTTTTATTTTTTCGCATTCTGCACTCCGTGAAGGTTGGGATAACCCGAATGTATTTCAAATTTGCACGTTGAACGAAACAAAATCAGACATTAAAAAACGTCAGGAAATTGGTAGAGGTTTACGTTTAGCAGTTGACCAAACAGGTAAGCGTACTTACGACCAAAATATTAATCGTTTGACAGTAATCGCCAATGAATCTTATGACGATTTTGCAAAAACACTTCAAAAAGAAATTGAGGACGATTGTGGTGTAGAATTTAAGGGAAGAATTAAAAACAAAAGAGAACGCACCGCAATTAAATATCGCAA
>PHDM01000160.1 GCA_002840985.1 Bacteroidetes bacterium HGW-Bacteroidetes-17 | reverse complement strand
CCTCCAACTTCTGTTTCCAGTAATTCTGTTTCCGTTTGTATCAATGCCGGTGGCAATATCACCCTTACAGCAGTAGGTGGTTCGGGTACTACCCTGCGCTGGTTTACCGGTAGCTGTGGAGGAACCGATATTGGCACAGGAAACCCCTTGACCATCCCATCACCTATAGTAACCACCACCTATTATGCCCGTTGGGAAAACAATTGCGGTAATTCTACCTGTGCCAATACTACAGTTACAGTTATACAATTGCCAGTCGCCCCTTCATCAGCCGAATCGGATCGTGATGGATTTTGTGCGGATGATGCAGGCAATATCGCCCTGACAGCCAGAGGGGGATCCGGAGCTACATTAAAATGGTTTACAGAAAGTTGCGGCGGCACTGAAATAGGCGCTATAAATCCCCTCACCATTGCATCGCCAACGGCAACGACTACCTACTATGCACGTTGGGAGAACAGTTGCGGTGTTTCAGCTTGTGCACAAGTAACCGTGTCCGTATTGCCACTGGCTGTTGCGCCAACTTCCGCATCGGTTGACCGCGACGGCATATGCTACAACGACAATGGGAATATAATACTTTCAGCTACCGGAGGTTCGGGAGATGAATTACAGTGGTTTACCGGCAGTTGCGGTGGCACTCCAATTGGCACAGGAAACAACCTAACCATAGCCTCACCCGCGATTACGACAACTTATTACGTCAGGTGGTCAAATACTTGTGGCCCATCATCCTGTGTAAGTTTTACTGTAACCATTAATGTGGTAACGCCTGGTGCTATTGCCGCCGATCAAACCATTTGTTATGGAGGAGACCCGGCAACCATCACCAGTACTACTGCCGGAACCGGTCTGGGCAACATTAGCTATCGCTGGGAAAGCTCAATCAGTCCTTTCTCCACGTGGAATCCTATAGCCGGAGCAACAGGACCCACTTATGATCCACCTACAGGCCTTACAGAAACCACTCAATACCGCCGCATTACCGTTTCCGATTACAACGGGGGATGTGAGTCAGATCCTACCACAGCCATTACGGTTACCGTTCAATCTGCCCCCACTGCCGGTTCCATCGCTGCAGATCAATATATCTGTTTTGGAGGAATTCCTGATCCACTTACAAGTATAGAAAACGGGACCGGTGATGGTACCATCACCTACCGTTGGGAAAGGTCAGTTGCTCCATTTACAGTTTGGACCACCATTGCCGGAATAACCACTTCCGGTTACAATCCCGGCCCACTTGCCTTTACCACCCAATTCCGAAGATTTACAGTCTCCACACTCAACGGGGTTACCTGCGAATCGGTGGCCAGTAACATTATTACCATCACCATTCAGGATGTGGCAGTTACCGCCGGAAGTATTGGTAACAATCAGACAATTTGTTACGGGGATACGCCTGCCAACCTGGTTTCTGTTATCGATGGTACAGCAACTTCAGGGGCTACTGTTTCTTATAACTGGCAGATAAATAACACCGGTACATGGGTGGATATTGCCGGTGAGATTGGTGCGGGTCTTAATATTTCGACACCACATACCATTACAACTTCTTATCGCAGAAGAACCGTTGCCACACTTGCCGGTAACTCATGTGTTTCAAACTGGACGGTTGCAGTAACCATTACGGTTATTCAAACAGTAACACCCGGCTCCATTGCGGCCAGTCAGACCATTTGCAATGGTTCTACTCCCGCCCCACTTACCTCCGTTACCAATGGCTCATCCCCAGGAGCTGTAATTACTTATAGTTGGGAGCAAAGTACCGATGCCGGTGGCACCTGGACACCAATTGGTGGCGCAACCCTTGCAACCTATGCACCAGGGGCACTAACACAAACCACCTGGTACCGGCGAATTACTGTGGCGACTACCAACAGTCATTCTTGTTATTCAGTGCCAACCAATACGGTAATCATTACGGTTCAGGACGTCGTACTACCCGGAACCATTGCAGCAGACCAAACCATCTGCTACGGAGCCACGCCTACCCCGCTTACATCTGTTACTCCCGGAAGCGGAACGACAGGGGCTGTTATCACCTACCAATGGGAAAACAGTATAAACAACGGAGCAAACTGGAACAGTATAGCAGGAGCAACCGGATTAGGATATGCACCGGGCGCACTTATACAAACAACATGGTATAGAAGATTTACCTATGCTACCCTCAACGGAGTTATCTGCCATTCAGTCGACCCAAGCAATATTGTAATCATAACAGTCCAGGGCGCTATTGTATCACCGGTTGCTTCCGCCAACCAGACAATCTGTTACAACACCACACCAGCACTTCTCAGCCGTACCAATGCATCCGGAGGTTCAGGCAATTTTACCTATCAATGGCAAAATAGCATCGACAATATAAACTTTACTGATATTGCTGGTCAAACCGCTCCCACTTATCAACCACCTGCACTTATTGCTACTACTTATTATCGCGTTTCAGTAACAGATGCTGATTGCGGTGGACCATTTTACAGCAATGTGGTAACTATAACGTTAAGGCCTGAGTTGGTAGCACCTGAGATTTGTTGTGACCAGATCATATGTACAGGCTACTCTGCAGAACCGATAACTATTATTTTACCACCTTCAGGTGGCTCAGGCTCCTATAGTTATCAGTGGGAAGTTAGCACAGATAATGTAAACTGGAATATCATTCCAGGTGCAATATTGCCAATTTATAAACCGTCTACCCAAGACAGGTATTATCGCTTAAGGGTAACGGATAATACATGTGCAACAATTATCTATTCCAATACTGTGCATGTTTACACTGCTTTTTCAATTTCTGCGAATTTTAATGTCGAAGTTAACCCTAGCGGCCAATTATGCCCAGGATCAACTGTGACTGTTTCAGTTGTATCAGGCAATCTAACAGTAACTAATAAATATATCCGCTATTCCTGGACTGCAGACCCGAATTTTATAGATCCTGATACAGGTGGTCCAGTTGGTAATACGGACTGTTTCCTTTGGATTTTCTGCTGGCATTGGGCTGATATACCGTATACTGTCAGAAACACAACCAATGCTACAGTTACTACTAATCTTCTAATAACTCCTATTGTGTATTATGAAAATGGTACTGTCAATTGCATACTTCCGACTGAAACCGTTCCTGTAACCATCCGCCCCTTTATGCTCCAATGCCCTTCAGATATAACTGCTAACAATGCAACAGGAAGCTGTTCTGCTCAGGTTGCCATTCCAAATATACAATGGGTTACCAATTCATGCATCTCTACTGTAAACTGGACCATGAGCGGAGCAACAACCGCATCAGGCACAGGCAATATGGGAACCCGCACTTTTAATGTTGGGGTAACCAATGTAACCTATTCGTCAGATCTCAATGGACAAAACACCTCCTGCTCCTTTACCGTTACCGTGTTTGACACCCAAGCTCCTACACTTACCTGCCCGACCAATATTACCCAAAACACAGATGCCGGCCAGTGCACAGCCTCCATTACTGTACCCAATCCAACCATCAGCGATAATTGCGGAGGTGTAGGTGGAATAAGCCTGTTGACCTGGGAAATGACTGGTGCAACCACAGGAAATTCGCCAACAACCGGGGTAAACTATGTGGGCAGTAGAACTTTTAATGCTGGTGTTACTACCATCACTTATTATGCTGAAGATGCTGCTGGAAATTCAAGCACCTGTTCTTTCACGGTTACGGTAACCGATACCCAATCACCGGTTATCAGCAATTGCCCTGCAAATATCAGTGTAGGAACCGATGTTGGTTTGTGCACGGCCACGCTAGACCCGCCTGATCCTTCTATTACCGACAATTGCTATGATTTACTGGCAGTAACCTGGGCTATGACCGGAACTACTACTGGTACATCCCCCGCAACAGGTATCAATTTTGTTGGAAATACCACTTTTAACCCAGGAGTTACCACGATAACATATACTGCAAGGGATCCGGGTAGCAACATGGCTAGCTGTATATTTACAGTTACTGTTACCGATAATCAACCACCTACCTTTGTTTTTTGTCCTCCAGGATATAATCAAGGGGTAAATCCCGGGGAATGTTTTGCCACTATAGCTACAACCGATCCCGAACCTTTCGATAACTGCGGTATCTCTTCACTAACATGGTCCATAAGTGGCGCAACAACAGTTTCTGGTTCCGGTAACATTGGTAATCAAAACTTTAATGTGGGAACAAGTACTGTTGTTTACACTCTTACCGACAATAGCGTTCCACCTCAAACAGCCACCTGTACTTTTGATGTTAACGTTACCGATAATATTCCACCTACCATTACCTGCCCGGGCAATCAAACCAGGTCTACTGACCCCGATGTATGTACTTATACCACCCAGGGCACCGAATTCAATCCGGTGGTTACAGATAACTGCACGAGCTATACGTTGAGCAACAATCTTACCGGAGGTCCTACACTTGCAGGCTTTGTATTCCCCATTGGCACCACCACTGTACAATGGGTAGTGATTGATGCTGGCGGGAACTCCAGGCTATGTTCTCTTGATATTACGATTGAAGATAATCAGCTACCGGTAATTTCTGAATGCGCTCCACCCCAAACCGCTGATGCCGATGAAAATTGTCAGGCTGCCGTACCTGATGTTACCGGAATGGTGGTGGTAACCGACAATTGTACCCAAACCGGCGACTTTACCATTACCCAAGTCCCGGCTGCAGGAACCCTTGTTGGCGTGGGCGGTACCACCATCACCATAACGGCTGAAGATGAAGAAGGAAATACAGTAACCTGCACTACCTCGTTAACTGTAGCCGACAATACTGCTCCGGTTTTTGCCAATTGCCCCACAGCACCCATTAACCTTGGTTGCAATCCAGCCACACTACCAAACGAAGCTATGGCCATTACTGATGCAGGAACAGTTACCGATAATTGCATTGCTAACCCAACCGTTAGTGCTGTTGGAGGTAGTGTTACCAATACCGGTTGCGATTACACTCAAACCTGGACAGTAACGGCTTCGGATGGGACAAACACAGCGCAGTGCGAAGTGGTGTTTGAGTGGATAATCAGCCCGGCAATGACCATCAATTGTTCAGTTGCTGTAAACCTTGCGGCCTGCACACCACAAGCAAATATACAATCAGCTTACAATACATGGGTCAGTGGTTTCAGCTATACTGGAGGTTGCGGAGTTACTACCAATATCGGAAGTATCCCGAGCTTGCCGGCAAACGCAGATTGTGATGGAGTTAATCTTTCCTTTACCTACACGGTTACCGATATTTGCGGAGAAAATGAAACTTGTTCATCAACCTTTGTTGTTGCTCCATCCCCGGATGTTATAGTTACTTGCTCTCCCCCGGTTACTCTGCCGGCCTGCACCGCTTTGGCTGACCTTCAGACTGAATATAACAGTTGGTTGACTGGTTTCAGTTTCACAGGAGGTTGCGATGCGACCAGCAATATAGGTTCCATTCCTGCACTTCCGGCAAACGCAAACTGTGACGGCGTTAATCTTTCCTTTACTTACACGGTTACCGATATTTGCGGTCAAACTGAAGAATGTACAACTACTTTTACCGTTGAAGCTGATACCGAAAACCCCACCGCATCCAACCCCTCTCCTATTGTGCTTAATGGATGCAACGGCACTTTCCCGCCTCCTGATATCACCGTTGTAACGGATGAAGCCGACAATTGCGGCATGCCTACCGTTACCTGGATTGAAGATGGGACACCATCGTTAATTGACTGTACTGAAACGACGATCCGCACTTATCGCGTTATGGACGACTGCGGAAATTACATTGATGTGCAGCAAACCCTGCAGCGTAGAGTGGATGAGATTGATCCTGTGATTACATGCCCAGGAGATCAAACCGTCGTTGTCAACACCGGCAGCACTTACGTCCACGCCGGCAGCTCCTGGGATGCCACCGCCTCCGATAACTGCCCGGGCACGATTGCCCTGACTGCCATGCTTACCGGCGATACGGAATCAGGCCCCCACACCACCCTTGATGGCGTCACCTTCAACCAAGGCCTCACCACCGTTACCTGGACCGCCACCGATGAATGCGGAAATACGGCAACTTGCGTGTTTGATGTTCAGATGGAAGGCACAGCCGATATTGAAGTAGTTAAAACCGGTCCTTCCACCATTACTGCCGGAGAAGACATTACCTGGACCGTTACAGTAACCAACAATGGACCAGCGGTTGCACCATTAGTTATGCTTATCGATATTATTCCTCTTCCCGCTATAATTGCCCCAGCAACATACACAATTAATGGCACACCTTCAGGCAACTGGACAGGTAGTTTACCATTCACCAACATGACAATTGGTGTTGGCGGAGTGCAGGTGATTGAAATTACCGGAAAAGTTTCCTGTGACGCAAATGATTTTAGTAATGAAGCCATGGTGGCGGTTTCCTTACCATTCATCGATCCTAATCCTGGGAACGA
>PHDM01000159.1 GCA_002840985.1 Bacteroidetes bacterium HGW-Bacteroidetes-17 | reverse complement strand
AAGAAAAATTATTTAATTTTCGATGAACAACTTCAATTTCTATTAAATCCCTAATTTGTCGGTCGATCTGTCGCATATTCTGCGAGATCAGGACAACCTCAAAACCAAATTTTCGATGCTGTGCGAAAAAAGAACAAAACGTAAGGCGGTCTTTATCATTACTAGTTCGGCAATTAAACTTTACCGATGCTTCGTCTATAATCAATAAAGTTTGATGTTCACCAACTGTTTTATGATAAATATTATTGAATTGATAAAGGTAATCAATCGTTATATCTTCATTCGGAACATAAAAAAATTTCCCTTTACGATGCTTCGGCTTTAGCTGCTCGTGTTTAAGTGGAAAATTTGCAATCACCCTTTTTCCGTCAGATAAATAAGCAAGAACACGCTGGATTGCATGAAGCGACTTTCCAGATCCGGGAGTACCGGTATATATTTTAATCATGATAAAATCCTTTCAATCAATGACTTGCGTAAATCTCATGGCGACCGAATAGATATAATAAATTAATACAGCAGTTCCCCAGGCGACAAGAAAAGCAATCATCTGGCCGACAGGGATAAGCCAATTAATAAAACCTAAGTATGGCGCAAAAACAGAAAAATCTACATTGGCAAAGGGTGAATCAGGAAGAATTGCCAAAATTAAATTAATCAGACTCACTATATTATCAATAAAAAAATTAGCAATTTTAATCAGTATATTTTGCATTTTTTCGCCTACTTCCAAATTAATTTTCTAGTATTAAATAACATAAAGAACACAAACCCAATAAAACCAATTTGACGGGCTACAGCAGCGATATTATTGAAATCTGATAGATCCATCTTAACTTCTGTGAATTCACCACCAAAATCGCTCATATCGAAAGGGATCGTAATAACAGGAGCGACGGGATTAGAACTAAAAGCGGAAATCATCGAAACGAAATCAAATGGAATTGAAAAGGGAAATTTTGTAAATAAAACAGAGTTTAGATTCTTTAACTTCTCAAGATTTAATGTCTCGGTCGGCGGATCGAACAAAGTTGATATAGAACTCTGTATATCAGTCAAGCTGGAAGTAATCCCGCCCGTCAGAGTACCCGCAATGTCTCCAATACCATCAATTACACCAGTAATCCCGACCTCAATTGTATCTGTTAATGAAACTTGACCAGCTAAAATATATTCTAAAAATCCCGCAATAGGAGTTAAGCCTGCTAAGATTGCAGCAACCGTACCAATTAAAGTCGGTTCAACTGGAGGATCAACAGGAACATCTATAGGCGGATTATCTACAATTGTTCCTGGATTAACAGTTATAGAATTATCTGCAGGTACTGTATAACCTTCGGGAATACCTAAAACTAAATCAGAAATACCATCGTAATTTGTTATATTATTTATAACTGTTTGCGGCAAAACAGTAGGTAATATAACATCATTACTTTCATCAATTTTTGTAGCAGCAGGAGAATATGTTAAACTACCTTTTAAAATTTGAGATAAAGTAGATGTTGAATTTATTTCCATTCCATAAAAACCATAAATATCAAAATAATATCCAGTATTAACATATTCAGCATGTTGCAACCAAGTATCAGTATTAATAATAGTATACTTAAAAGCACTTAGCGAAGATCTAGAACTACTATTAAAAATTTCAAATTTATAATAATCTAATGCACCATCACTGGAAGTAAACTGAAATGACGTAATAGGATGATCACCTCCATAAACAGAAGAATCACAATACGCATATAAAGCTTTATTTCCTGATATCGAAACTAATGCTCCCTGACCACTAATAACTGGATAATTTTTATCAGGAAATAATGTTTCCTGTAATGCTGATAAATATGCATAAATCAACGCTCCTGATGTCATTGCCTGAATACTAGCTAAATTAGCTCCATTTTTCAAAGATGTACCTAAGCTATTAGCCTGATTAATAAGCTGGCCAGCTGGATCAGCAGCTATTAACTTAGCTTTAACATTAGAACTTATTTGACCTATTTGGGTAGCTGTTAAAGTAATTCCGTCTGCAATCAAATTATTAGATGCCATCATCAACATTATCATTCCAGTAACAGCTACAACACCAGTTTGAGTAAGTTCCGGAACCGATTCAAAAGCATGAACAGTATATTTATTTTGTTCCTGGGGACAAAAACTTATTAACGGAATAATTAAAATATTTAAAACCATTAACAAGGCCAGTATTTTTAGTAATCTATTTCTAAACATTTTAAACCTCCATAAGATAAAAAAAAGGAACGGGAAAACCCCGCTCCCTTAAGGAATGATGACATTTTTTTAATTACCGGACGTTGCTTCTTTTGTTCTATTTCTCATGAATTTAAATCCGGCGACCATTAAAGTGATACCTAGACCACCCAACATGATAGCTAAGCCAGGAGCTTTAAGATCATCGATTCCATCAAGAAATCCTGTTTGTAATGCTGTGATTGTTGCTGCATCCATTTTCTATTCTCCTTTCAAATAATTTTATCTTATAGACATTTTGAAGATTTTTGTTAATGTAACAACTCCCCAACCTGCCAAATATAAGCCAAAACTTCCCATGAATGATATTCCCATCCAAGAATAAACCAAATTTAATGTTGGACTCATTTTTACAACCTATTAAATGCCATAATAAAAATTAAGGCCAGAATTGTACCAAGTATTAACCCATCGACAATAAAATCATAATAATACCACTGATTAAAAAAATCATATTGAGCAGCGGTTAACGTAACCTCAGTCATTATCTACCAGCGCCAACGGGGAAAATATCAACGATTTTTCCGTTTTTGTTAAATTCAAGTTCGCACAAAGGAGCTTCAAGTAAACCTTTTAAATTTAAACCATCCGCAACCATTTTATTAACCCAAGAATTTTCCGCCGCTTGACCAATAAGATGATCATTAGCGCGATCAGCATAAATATAATGCAATTTAACGCCCTCAATATTTTTTCCGTCTTTTTCGAACTTGACTGGATTGAAACCAGTAACTTTTACTTTCATGTTTCACCTCGTTCTTTATTTATTTTTAACAAGTTCATTATAAATCAAACAAATTAATATTGCAACATTTTTATTGTAAAATTACTGTATTTTTACTACAAGTTTACCGTAAATATAAGTCATAATTATAAGTTTAATAACGCAAAATATACATAAACATACTATATAATATTATGTTAATTAAAATAAAAAGGAGGCAAAAAAATGATACCTAAAAAAATAAAATTTTTCATTTCAGAAAACACAGAAAAAGATGCAGAAATAATGATAAAAAATGATGAAGATTTTCAAAGTTTTCCTAAGTTAGTTAGTATGGCAGTTAAAAAATATGTACAAGATTACAAAAATGAAAATATTGAAAAAGAATGGTGGCATATAGACGAATAAAAATATTAAAACCAAAGTTTATTCTTTGGTTTTTTTTTATAGCGATGGCACGAAAAACTGACCGGAAAGATCGAAAATCCAACCGTAAGCAAAACAACATTATAATTAATAGTTTTTCTAGCGATCGCCAAAAAGTTACAAATTCACCCGGCACAGTAAACCAAGACGAAAATCAAAACGGTAACGCCAGGGAGGACCCTGGACCCCGGAGCTGCTGCATGATCATGGTCAAGTTTATAAATAAATACTAATTATCAAGTATTAATTATTGACATTTAGACCGGATCATGGTACAATAATATCATAAATTAATTAATGATAATTCAGTGGTTAGCCACCCAAACGGCAGGAGATCTGAAAAATGAAAAAATTAATTGGTAAAAAATGGATGGATATTAAAAAATCAACACAAATGGAATTATTAGAAGGTGCATTCGCTGTAGACGGAAAAACAGGAAATGAATGTAAAGAAGGAGAAGCAATAATCGATTTAACAAATGATTTAAGTGTACCAGGTCAAATAATAAACGGAGAAATAATAATAGATGATGAATCAATAATTTACAATCCTTGGTCATAAATAAAATCATATATGTTTCACGCGAAACATTAAAAAGGAGATAAAATGATTAAAAAGGAAGAAAAATTAATTATAGAAAATTCAGAAAATAAATTACAACTCAAAGATACATTTAATGAATTAAGTAATAGTATGATCGAATATTATGATCTAAACCACTTAACAAAAAAAGAATTAAAACATGACATCCAAGAAGCCTGGATATTAACTATGATAAAAGCTAGAGAAATAGACGAAAAAGTAATCAAAGAAGATTGTTTAAATGAAAGAAACGAAATATTGAAAAATAATCAAAATCCTAACAGCGCGACCTCCGATCCAGCTGATAAAGAAAAAATAAAAGAACTAGAAAAAGAAATTAAAGATTTAAAAGAAACAATTGCAAAGAAAAATAAAGACTTACTTGATCAAAATAAATTAAAAGCTGAAAATAAAAAATTAATTGAAGAATTGAAAAATGAAAGAATAAACATTGAAAAAACAGATATCGCATATTTAAAAAAACATGAAAAACTAATGAAATTAGAAAATACACACAATGCCAGGGGCGCCGGACGGAAACCGAAAATCACCAAGGAACAAATCGCCATGATTCAGATGTTACGTGCCCAGGGGAAAAAATTACAAGAGATCCAAACGGAAACAGGTATCAGTTACGGAAATATTCAAAAATATTGCAAATTAATTACTGACAATAAAAAAAGAGCCGGGTTATAACTCCGGCTCCTGACGATCTTGAATCTTAATATAATTAGAAAATCCAACATGCCAGAAATATTTTTCAATGACAAATTCAAGTTCATTATTTTCTATATCAGTCTGATCAGTATGAACTAAATCACCATCTTCAGGATCGTCCAGTTTTAAAAGATTATGGATTTCTTTTAATTGGCCACCAAACGCAGTAAGCCGGCGATAAGCTAAGGCATCATCCAATATTCGTATATTCTCATCAGTTTGATCTAGATCGAAACATCCGTCCTGATCCTTAATAATTAAATCTGATTCTTTTACAGTATATTTTGCAATTTCTGCTACTGCCGTTTCAATTGTTTTTCCCTTTTTAATTTTTACTGATTCCATATGTACGATCGGTGTATAATCAATTTTTAAAGACTGCTTCCACATTTCTGTCAGTTCTGCCTGATCGATATATAAATTCTTATTTTTTTCATAATAGCTTTTAACCATGATGACAATATGAAAATGCGGGTGAAATGTATTAGAAGCTGAATTATAAGTAACCTCTAAAGCTCTGAACCATCCTAATGACATTTGCTTAATTTTTTTTCTTAACATTAAGCGATTAAAGCTTTTATATAAATTATCAATTTCTTCTTTCAGTTCAGAACCAGTAACATTTCTCTGAGTTAACGTCACAAATATAAATTTATTACTTGTCTCACCTTTGGCGATGTTCATCACCTGAGAGACTTGACCAAATATTTTTAATGATCGACGCCAGGCACACATTGGGCAAAGACGCACTTTACAAAAATTAGCATTGTGCAGCTTTTTCTCCTGTGTTTTAAAAACCTTATACTCAAGGAAAGTTCCGCATTCTTTCACTCTAAAAGACTTTTTTTCATAATTATTAATCAGCTTTTTCATTTCCTTTGTTTTTCCAGTCTCTTTAAATTTGGAGTAAAGCCGATTATATGAATCTGAAACATTTAATGATGCGATATGTTTCTCTTTCCAATTGATTACTTTATCATTTTTCTTATCCTCTAAATATTCTTGACCATTTTGCATAATTCAATTATACTTACCTTAGTAAGCAATTCCTTTCTTAGCGGATCGGAATGCCGCCATGTAGTTTTAATTTTCTTCGCAAGCTAATTATACTACATGGTTTTTTATTTGCCCAGATTTTATTTGCATCCATTTTGTAACAAAATGGGTCTTTTTTTTATTTTTTTGGCGTTGCTATGCGATATTTTGTTATTTTTTATTTTATTTTTTAAATTTGAGTTGTTTCTATAGTATCAAGATAAGAAGAAGGCCTGCGGCCTTCTAGTTTTAATCATCTATTTTCCATTTAATCATCAAGTATTCGTAGAATTTTTTATAGACCGGTAACAGTTTATAAGTTAAGCAGCCGAAATATAAAATACTACAAATCACAAACAAGAATCCTAGAATTTTCATTATCATCTTTATTCCTCATTTCATAATTTTCAAAAATTGTACCTATTAATTCATGATCCTCGTCGTCATCATCCTCGTCCAACCCCCCCGGGGTGGTTTGGGGCCCCGGCGAGCCACCCCTTAACCACCCCGGGGGGGCGATCCTCGTCTTCTTCCTTCTCGTCTTTGAATTATCATTATTTAATTTTTGATCTTTTTCAGAATCATAAAGTAATGATCTCTCAATATAGTCGATTATATTTTCATTATCCGAGTATTTTTCAACCCTGGTGAAATCATAAAATGTGTCATATAAATTCCCAAAATATTTGTTATACATAAAAAAATTATGATCATTCTTTTCCTTAATGGCCACATTTCTTTCCAC
>PHDM01000158.1 GCA_002840985.1 Bacteroidetes bacterium HGW-Bacteroidetes-17 | reverse complement strand
AAGGTACATGCAAAGTTAATTATGATCAGGCGATCAGAAAACAACGTCAATCGATATTATGCCAATATCAATACCGGAAATTATAATGAATCAACGGCTAAAGTTTATTCTGATGATAGCCTTTTAACAGCTAATCAGGATATTGCAAGTGAAGTTAATGAAGTTTTTCGTCTTTTTGAATCTAAATTCATAATCCCTGAATTTAAAACGCTGATTGTTGCCCCTTTTCGTATCCGAAAATTTTTTATCGAGATGCTCGAAAATGAAATAAAAAATGCACAATCCGGTAAAGAAGCCTGGGCAGTTTTAAGGATGAATAGTTTGGTTGACCGAAAAGCGATCAGGAAATTATATGAAGCCAGTCAGGCCGGGGTTAAAATTACTTTGATCACCAGAGGGATCTGTATGTTGAAAGCCGGAGTAAGTGAACTCAGCGAAAATATAACGGCCTTTAGCATTGTTGATCGTTATCTGGAGCATGGACGCAATTTTGTATTTTGCAATGGAGGCGAACCTGCTTATTATATCGGTTCTTCCGATTGGATGCAACGAAATTTTGATCACCGTGTGGAGGTAATTTGTCCAGTATACGACAAGGATATTCAACGCGAAATTTGGGATCTGATACAAATACAAATGAAAGATAATGTTAAGGCGCGATGGCTTGATCCGGAGAATCTTAATGTTTATAAGCGAGATCCAGGCGAAATAAGCCACCGTTCACAATTTGAGATTTATCAATATTTAAAGGATAAATTTGAGTCATCTATTAAAGCTGAGAATTAAATTTACTTATGTAAAACTAATAAAATGATAAATAACGACGTGTTTAAGAAGCTAAGAGTTGCACTCGAGTTAAAGGATGATGATATTGTTGAAATATTGAATCTTGTTGATTTTAAAATTACAAAATCGGAATTGAGTGCCTTTTTTCGTAAAGAAGATCATCCAAATTATAAAATTTGCGGTGATCAGGTAATGCGGAATTTTTTGAATGGGCTCATTATCTATAAGAGAGGGAAGAAAGTATGAGTAATGAATATTGATTAATGTTTATTGATGAATGAAGAATGCTAAATGTAAAATATAGAATGTAGGTTTTGTAGATTTTAACAATGAAACAATCGAACAGTGAAACAATGAGCTAAATATTCACATTAGCACATCATGATGACAAAAAAAGCCCCTTCACATGCAGCGAAGGGGCTTTTCCAAAACTTAACTTATTATTAATTAGGATTGTAAATATAATTGCTATTTCTGTAGCCGGAACTATTAAGGTACCAATCAGAGAACAAAACACCACTACTTTCAGCCCATTCAGCAAATTTCAAGTAGGCTTGTACAATTTCTCGTTTTTCGTATGGATATTCAAACACTTCCGGGATATTTATGGCCCAGGGTAAATTATTTGTCGATTTATAGTATCGATTTGTATTGGCATCACTATCATCATTAAAAGTTCCAAAAAATGCATTATCAGCTAACGAAGTAGGAGGATAATCGGGTAAATGAATTTCTCTTCCACGAACCTGATTAACTACAATAAACGGATTGAAATTACCAATATTTAAATCATTATAATTTACAGCACCTCCGCTTGCAAATGAACCATTTGAAAAGAAAACCATATTAAGAACGATAGTGTCCGGAGTTACATACGGTGCATTATCAACAGTATTCACACCAATTCCTGAGCCGGGGTGAGTCATAAGTCTATATGAATCATCATAAACAATGACTGTGGCATTGGTTTGATTCTGTTCAAGCCCGTTTGATGCCAAAGTAAAAATTCCACCTGAAGCAATATCTTGTCCGCTTACACTTATTATTTGATTGTTGTTCACGTTTGGTAATTCAAATCCAAAAGCATTATGGAATGATGCTCCGAATGCATGAACGATGAATGTTGAAGCAATATTTAATACACGATCCTGATTATCTTTTGTTACAACAAAATTATAGGAAATAACCAGGTCGTTAAAATCATAATCACCTTTTGATGGCCAGAGATCTTCATATGCAAGTGTACCATTAGAGGTAGTAGTTGTGTTGCTGTTATCCTCATCATCACCCGGATCATCATCCTCCGGATCAACCGGCTCTATTTCTCCACAAAGTGATAAACTGTTTTTATTGAATCCTTTAACAAGTTTAAAATCACCATATGTAAACCCTATTTCAATATCAACGGAACAGCTTGTATGAATAAATGCATTTTCACTTTCATTTACATAAATATAAAGTGAATTATTTAACCTACCATCTTTGCCGTCTCCGGTAAAAGTAAATTCTTCATTGGGGTCCACATCACCACTATAGGAGGTGACCCATTTTGAACCTTGTTTTGATATCACTTTTACATTTGCAGTTGAACTGCCTGTATATCGTAAAGTCAATGATACCAATCCACCATCGCATCCGCATTCGTTAGATTCATTACACAAGGGAGTATCATCTTCACTGGTCCCTGAAATAATGCTAAAAACATCAAACTCATCACCAACATAAAGATTATAATCACAATCGACCTGCATCGAAGTTTTCTTGGTTCCATTTACATAAAAATAAATGGTTTTATCCATCTTACCATCACTCTTTGATCCGGTAAAACTAAAAGTTCCACCCGGTTGAACTGTATTTTCGAATATAACAACGCTGTTTTTCTTTTCTACAACTTTAATCGTGGCAGAAGAACTTCCGTTATATTTCATTGTCAAGGTTTGTAAGCCACCTTCACAACCGCAATCATCCGATTTTGTGCTTTTTAAATTAAGGTTATAATCGTACGACAAAACTTTATCGAAGCCAAGTAAAATTGGGACATATCTATTATTGTAGCCATAATAAATGACTGCCGTCATTAAATATACAGGAGTCGTAATTGTTGTACTTACCACATTGCTTGTATTGTTACCATAACCAATATATAATAGTTGCTCCAAGTCTTCAGTGTATATTCTGATAACTTCTGATGGATCTTCCTCGGGAACTCTAATATTAATACTAACTGTCTTTGTGGTCTTCCAATCAAAATTTTTGGCAACTACTAAGTTTTCCATTAATTTTATATCAGTTTGATTTTCTCCCGAATCGGGCCACTTTCTGCAAGACCCAAGTGTGAACATAATGATGATCACAATTCCCAGTAAATACCTTAGACTTTTCATAGTAATAATTTTATAGTTTCAGTAATATAGTCAATCAGTATGCCAATAATTAAATATGACTGTAACTAATTCAAATTTAGATAAAAGCGAATTTTGTTAAAATAAGATGGAATGATTTATATCCAAATATGATTTATAAATTCTCAAAATGGGAATTACATCATCATCTTACTCAAAAGCAAAATTAAGGAATTAAGAAGTTAATACTATAGGCATTTCGCCTAAGATATCAGAAGCAGATTGTTAATTAATAATTAGCGGGGATTAATTACAACGTTTTTTACATCATCCATCGTAACTGAGCCACCTTTATTTCCCCATGCATTGAGTACATAGTTTATTACTGCAACCGCTTCTTCTTTGGTATTAACCTGAGGAGTCATCGGAGCGGTATAAGTTACCCCATTTACAACAATTGGTTTTTGAGAACCATTAAGAGTCTGAGCAACAGCACGAACTTTGTCTTTAAAAAGATAATCTGAATTTTTTAAAGGAGGAAAAGCTCCGGTAATGCCTTCACCATTGGCCATATGGCAAATGATACACTTTTCTTTATAAATTTTCGCTCCTGCCGGGTATTTTGCATCTGCCGGATCAGCAGCCTGTTGAGGGCCTATTGTCATTTCTGAACCTGAATTTAATATGTTTGAAATTCTCCCGAATGAATTTAGCGTGATAAATCCTATTGCAATGAATAATATGAGTGAGATATTTTTAGTTTTCATCTGTTTATGTTTTATGTTTGAACTATAATGTAAAATTAATATAAAGTATCTTGACTAATGCATCATTTTCATTTCCGTATTATTAGTTTTGTTAAGTTTTGGGCTGATGTATTTTACGCCTAGGTTCATTCCCCTAAGAATAAATAATATTCCAATGATTACAATAAATACCGGAATAAATTTTCTTATTCTGTTTCTGAAGCGTGTACTGATTAAATTCCCAATTAATGAAACACTTAACATGACCGGTAGGGTTCCTAACCCGAATACAACCATGTACATCGCTCCATTTAATACTTCTCCGGTAGCAACAGCGCCTGCTATGGCCATATAAACAAGACCGCAGGGAAGAAATCCGTTCAATAATCCTATTAAAAAAAGCGAATAATAAGAATGGTTTTTAAAAAGATTGCTAAATGCTTTCTTCAATCGGCTCACTAATTTGTTTATCAGGCCATCCAATTGTGCCCTGTTTCTGAGAACTACTGGGAAAAGTACCGAAATGATCATGATGACCCCCATAACGATAGATACCCATTGCTGTAATCCTGCCAGTTTAAATCCCTTGCCAAGCAAACCAAAGAAAATCCCCATCAAGCCATAAGTAAAAGCCCGGCCTATATTATAAATAGATGCACCCAAAATTTTTGAAATCCAATTTGAATGTGTTAAGGGAAGGGCAATGGCTATAGGGCCGCACATACCGATACAATGAAAACTCCCTATCAAGCCTAATGTTAATGCTGCTAATAATTCCATATCATAAGATTATTGTTAATTCCTGATAAAATGATTCGCTTTGATAGGTCCAGTCAACTTTTACAATATACTTGCCCTTAAGTAATTTGTCAGCATTAATGGTTTGTGAGTTAAGTGAGTCGAGAACTATTTTGAATGTCATGTCCGAACGCGCATCAGATGGCCGGTAAATATATATTTCTCCTTCAATATCATTCTGTTTTTGACTTGCAGGAAAGCTAAGCAATAATTCTTTGTTATTTTGAATCAAGCGAATTTCCTCACCCAATTTTTGTAAATTTTTTCGCTTTTCAATTTGTTTTTCGTAAGTCAGTTCTTTTGGATAATAATCATCTTCAACCAGATCATTATTTTGCATGAATGCAAAATATACAAACGAAAAAATGGCAATAAAAAATAGTACTAAAAATATAAAAATCCCCGTACCCCAATTAAACCTTTTTTGCATGTTTATATTTGTTTGGACCGATGAAAGTTGTTTTTATTTGCTCGATCATTTGGCCATTGCTAAATATTCCAATCTCAATAACTGTTTCCTGATTATCAATTTCTTTGCTTTTGAAATTGATGAAAAAAACAGATTCTCCAACAGTTTGCGCGTTTACTTTTGTAAAATCCCCAATGATTGTAATCTCTCCTTTGTTCGACAATAACCTAATTTCGATGGGCATATCAACATTGGTTTTATTAACCATTTTAATATTATAAAGATTACTGATCCTACCATCGGGTTGTTCCTGATAAAGCATGCCCGGAGCACGTAATATAATTGTTTCAAGACTTGATCTGGTATTGAACAAATATACAATTAGTGCCAAAAGGATTACTAAGACTATCGAATATGAAACCGAACGTGCATTCAGTTTCCATTTCTGTGAATGGGCAATCATTTTTTCCGAAGCATATCGGATCAAACCACGTGGTTGTTCTACTGCATCCATCATGCTATTACATGCATCAATGCACGCTGTACAGTTGATACACTCCAATTGGGTCCCATTTCTGATATCAATTCCGGTTGGGCAAACCTGAACACATTGTGTACAATTAATACAATCACCCTTGTTGTTTTTCTTGCGATCTTCACCCTTGAAAAAGGTGGCCTTAGGTTCGCCACGTTTATAATCATAAGCTACAACAATTGAATTTTTGTCGAGTAATACACCTTGAAGCCGTCCGTAGGGGCAAACGACTGTACATACCTGTTCGCGGAAATGTGCAAATATAAAATAGAAAACCCCTGAGAATATTATCATAGCCGCCAGTCCGCCTAAATGATCCAACGGATTTCCGAATATGATTTGTTTTAAACTGTCAATCCCAATGATATAGGCTAAAAAAGTATTTCCGATAATAAATGAAATCAGGTAAAAAATTAAATGTTTCGTGGTTTTCCGCCAAATTTTATGATAACTCCAATCCTGGGTACTTAATATTTTTTGCTTTCTCGCGTTCCCTTCAATCAGGTATTCTATTTTTCGAAAAACAAATTCCATAAAAATCGTTTGCGGACAGGTCCATCCGCACCAAACCCTTCCATAAGTGGTTGTAAATAAGATGATGAAAACAAAAAGAGAAAGCATGGCCAGAAAAAAGAGATGAAAGTCCTGGGGCCAAAACTGCATCCCTAAAATGATAATTTTCCGTTCAATAAAATTTAGTAAAAGAACAGGATTTCCATTGATTTTTAAAAACGGTCCGGCAAATAAGAATATTAATAAAGCCACCCCAACAATCGTACGATAATTGGTAAGCTTGCCCTTTGGACTTTTCGCGTAAACCCACAGCCGTTTTCCTTTATCATCAATGGTTGCGAGGTGGTCCCTAAAGGAAGGTTCATTGGGTTTTTCGCGTATAAATTGTACCATGGCCAATTTGATTAACGTACATATTTT
>PHDM01000006.1 GCA_002840985.1 Bacteroidetes bacterium HGW-Bacteroidetes-17 | reverse complement strand
CCACATCAAAAATTACATCCTTGCCTTTAGCCCAAATCCGATCCACTTCTGAACGCAACGTACCATAAAATTGATCTTTATAAACCTCTTGCCATTCCAAAAACTCATCTTTTTCTATTTTATTTTTGAATTCTTCGATACTCATAAAGTAATAATCCTGTCCATTAATTTCATTCTCCCGTTTTGGACGGCTACATGCAGAAATGGAGAACTCAAGTCCGAATTCCTGATTTAGCATTTCTTTAACGATCGTGGTTTTACCTGCACCCGAGGGAGCCGAAAATATGACAACTTTACCATCCATGCTTACAAAATATTAAATAATTGCTCTTTGATTTTCTCCAGTTCATCTTTCATTTGAATGACAATTTTTTGCATGTTCACTTCATTGGCCTTTGAACCTAGGGTATTGATTTCCCGTCCGATTTCCTGGGATATAAAACCCAATTTTTTACCTAAACTTCCATCGCCAACAATGGTTTCTAAAAAATAATCGCAATGTTGTTTTAACCTAACTTTTTCTTCAGTGATGTCAATTTTTTCAATATAATAAATCAATTCCTGCTCGAAACGATTTTGGTCAATATTCAAATCTGTTTGCAAACTGTCCAGATTTTTTTGAATACGTGCCTTAATTTGATCAATGCGCCCGGTTTCAAAAGGCTCAACTTCCGCTAACAAATTTACAACTGTGTGAATCCTGTCGGTAATTTCCTTTTGTAAATGTGTACCTTCCTGCAAACGAAACTCATCAACCCGAACGATGGCAGCTTTGATAATTTTTTCCAATTCATTCCACTCACTCTCATCCAAATCTTCCTTGTCGGCTTTCAGTACATCCGGCATTTTCAAAATGACGGGCAGATAATTCGTAAAATCAGACTGGTTAAGATCATCAGCCAGGCCTTTTAACTGATCGTAATATTTGCGAGCCAAGGCTTTGTTAATTGAAAAATTTGAATCTTCACCCGTTTGTTCCAACTGTATGTTCAATTCTATTTTACCACGCTCTAATTCCTGACTGAGCAGATTTCGAATTTCAAGCTCTTTTGCTCTGTAAACAGAAGGCATTCGTGTATTTAAATCCAGTTGTTTACTATTAAGGGTCTTGATCTCAACCGTTACTTTTTTTTGATTAAGTTCGGATTCTGCTTTACCGTAACCGGTCATTGATTTGATCATAAATACTTGTTTTTAAAGCAAAGATAAGAATGATAGGCCTTATATCAAACAATATAAATTTCGATTAGATTTAGAGCAGGTATCAAAATTTTGTATCTTGTTAACAAATCTGAAATCGAATTATGTTAACAGATTACTCTTTTTGCGAATGAAAGAAATTATTGAACCTTACCATATTTTTGACGATCCGATCAGGTATTATTCTTCGATGTTGGAAGACATTGAAAGTGCCAGGCATACAATTTATTTACAAACATATCGTGTTGGAAACGACTCAATTGGAATAAAATTCAGGGATGCACTGACTAAAAAAGCCAGACAAGGTGTTGAAGTTAAAATCTTAATTGATTCGTGGGGAGGAAATGCCATTCCGGATCATTTTTTCAAAGAACTTAAAGCACATAAAGGAGAGGTGCGCTATTTTGAAAAATTAAAGTTCAATTTCGATTTTTTCACCAAAGGCCATCGCCGAAATCACCGTAAGTTGCTGATCATCGACAATAAGATCAGCTATATTGGCTCAACAAATATTACCGAATATAATTTAAACTGGCGTGAATTGGTACTTCGCCTCACTTCTGATATTGCACTCAAATTTATAATGCTATTTGATGAAGATTGGGAGAATTATAATAAAAACATCATTGACAAAAAAATTAATTCCCGAATGGTTCGTCACGAAACATGCGAGATTTTAAGGGACGTTCCATCCATTGCCATTCAGCGGATTAATAAGCGTTATGTCCAGTTGATTAAAAAAGCGGCAGATCAGGTACTGATTGAAACCCCGTATTTTCTACCAGGCTACTTGCTTCGAAAAGCATTGATGGATGCTGCAAAACGTGGCGTTCAAGTCACCATTATCCTTCCTAAACATTCGGATGTTGGTTTGGTTGATATTTTAAGGAACAAATACCTTGGGCAGCTTTATAAAAGCGGCATCCATTTTTTGTTTTACATTCCGCATAACCTTCACGCAAAAGTAATGCTGATCGATGATGATCGTTATTCGATCGGTTCTTCTAATTTCGATTACCGCAGTTTCAGGTATATGTATGAAATTGTTTTGTTGGGAAAGGATCCTCAAATTATAGATCAATTGGAAACCCACTTTAGCGAAACCATTAAAAACACCCATGCTTTCGATTACGAACGATGGTTAAACCGCCCTGTAATAAATAAGTTTTTTGAATGGATACTCTTGCCTTTCAGGCATCTTTTGTAAATTGGTCAATTTGGCAATTAGTTAATTTGACAATAATTATTTGGCTTAAGAATAACCTAAACACACACGTCTATCTAATCAATTTTATTTAAAAGTTCAAGTGTTCGTTTTCTTTGCTTGTCCACCCGCCTGACCGGACGGGCAGGAAGACAAAAGAGAATGTAAGGAATGTTTAACTGTTCATTTTATTTGCTTCTCCACGTACCTAACCGGAGGGGTATTAAGACAAAAGAACAGAAGAGAAATGTTACATCTTCTTTTTTTGATACTTTGACGAAAAGCTCAGTATTAAACCAAAAAACATGAAAAAACGATGCTCCCACCGCACAGACCAGCGCTTGCCCGCCGTTTTTTCAGGCCTGCCCAATTTCAAAAATGAAGTACTTGTCATTTCGAAGAAGTGCAGCGACTGAGAAATCTCTTTTTAGGATTGAGATTCCTCCTCATTTCATTCGTTGGAATGACAAACAAAATGCTTCGCACTCAAGGTGTTATTTTAATTAAGCGAAGGCCCAAGATTCCGCGATGTCAGGGAGCGACTTGTGCGAAGGTTTGATTCGGAATTTTTTGACTTCTTGGTTCTTATTTATGTCCGACCGGACGATTAGGGAAACAAAAAACAGAATAAGATTAAATGCATAATTAATTATCTCCAAATCAGCACATTTTCAAATTATCAAATTTTCAAATCAAATTTACCCTCTGTCAAAAAATGGATTTTTAGAAGTTGAAGTTAACGGAATTCCATACGCAATTTTGACTTTATCCCCCAATAAATTCATGTCCAAAACAGCTTGCCCAACCGTGTACATAATGCGATTATCCGCACGGTTATCCATTGCAATACTGGCTGCTGACCCAATGGCAATCCCTAAATCCCCTGTATTAAAAACACATGGAATATTTGGATGTTTATTTTTTTCGGTACAGTTTTTAAACCCGCACATCCCACATTTAATCAATCCAAGCGACTTAATTTCAGTACCCAGCAAAACCATAACGGGAGAATTCAAAATATTTCCCGCATCACGAATAAAGGCCTGTGCTCCCGATTCGTTTCCAATTTCGATCATACGATCAGAAATGGCTTTAATTTCATCTCCTTCAACCAGGCTGATTACCATATTATCAGTCCCTTTCCCTTTAGGTGCCGTTCTTGCAGCAAGCATCATTTTCTTAGCAACTTCTTTTAGCGTTGCGTTGCTTAGTTCCTGTTCGCGTATCATCAGAATTTTATTAAATTAATCAAGGTTAAAATCGGAGATAAATTTAAGTAAAATCAATTGTTTCATCCAATCTAATCTTGTTAAAATATATACCTTTGCAAAACATATTAAATATTTAAAAATTTAAATTTTCTACTGATGACGGAAATGACTTCAAAATTGGCAATGGAATTGGAAAATAAGTATGGGGCCCATAATTATCATCCTTTACCTGTTGTTTTAGCAAAGGGCAAAGGTGCCTTTGTTTGGGATGTAGAAGGTAAGAAATACTTTGATTTTTTATCAGCTTATTCGGCTGTGAATCAAGGCCACTGCCATCCTAAAATTGTTGATGCCATGGTTGAGCAGGCTCGTACTCTTACGTTGACGTCCCGTGCATTCTATAACGACCAACTTGGTCCTTATGAAAAATTTGTGACCGAATATTTTGGTTACGATAAAGTATTACCCATGAATACGGGTGCAGAAGCAGATGAAACTGCTTTAAAATTAGCACGCAAATGGGCTTATTTAAAAAAAGGTATTCCAGCTAATCAGGCAAAAATTATTGTTTGCGAAAACAATTTCCACGGACGAACTATAACGATTGTTTCCATGTCGACTGATCCAGATGCAAGAAAAGAATTCGGGCCATTCACACCCGGGTTTGTGACTATTCCTTATAATAATTTGGATGCCCTTGCAAAAGAACTCGAAGATCCTAATGTTGCAGCTTTTCTGGTTGAGCCTATTCAGGGCGAAGCCGGTGTTTATGTTCCGGATGAAGGATATTTGAAAAAATCGTATGGCATGTGTAAAGCCAGGAATGTACTTTATATTGCCGATGAGGTACAAACCGGAATTGCCCGTACAGGTAAATTATTGGCTTGTGATCATGAAAATGTTCATCCAGATATTTTAATTTTAGGAAAAGCACTTTCAGGTGGGGTTTTCCCTGTTTCCGCCGTTTTGTGCAATGATGAAATTATGCTTTGCATTAAACCGGGCGAACATGGTTCTACTTTTGGCGGAAATCCAATTGCCGGTAGGGTCGCTATTGCTGCATTAACTGTTGTTAAAGAAGAGAAATTAGCAGAAAACGCTGAACGTTTAGGTAAGCTTTTCCGTGATGAATTGAGAAAAATCAAATCAGACATGATAGAATTGGTTCGGGGAAAAGGTTTATTAAATGCCATGATTATCAAACCAAAGAATGGCAAAGAAGCTTGGGATGTTTGTTTAAAAATGGCTGATAATGGTCTTTTAGCAAAACCAACCCATGGTCATATTATTCGATTTGCGCCTCCTTTAATTATAACTGAAGCCCAAATTATGAACGCGGTTGAAATTATCAGAAAATCAATACTTTCGTTTGAATAAAATTTATTTGAGGAGTTAATAGCTCCGTCAGTTCGAGCTTCCGCCAAAGGCGGATAAATGTCGAGAACTGAAGTTATATCACAGCATGCCTCGACAAACTCAGTAAAACTGCTCGATGTGACACAAAAAAAGCCCACAAACTAATTCGTGGGCTTTTTTATGAACAGATAATTTCATTTAGAAATTCCAACGCATTTTAACCCATAGTTCGTCACCTAATTCCCACCATCTATTAATGGCTGCACCGGCAAATGCATTGGTGTATTGAGTTAAATATTCTCTACATAATTGGGTTGGATTGCCCTTTTTGGCATTTTCCTGATCTTTTGCATACAATTCTTTTGCCCTGGTTTCAACAAATTCACTTTCATCGAATAATTTATTTTCGTATTCGGCAACAACCGGATCAATTACTTTTTGTCCATCAGCCCATTTTACCAGAGCCAAACGGCTGGCTCGACGGAAGGACCAACCTGCTGCATCACGACTGAAATGATCTTGATTGTCGATGCTGAAACTATTTGGTAAATTTAAATTGCCTGCATAAATTGGGATTCTGGGAGATGTACGAGGTAAGTCGAATCCGAACAATAAACGTCCACCAATTTCATCAGGCAACCAATCACGCAATTGAACTACAAATGAATAAGCGCAATATTGAACAGCAATAGGACGATTCCCTCCATATGAATCGGGCTTTAGGGTATTTATTAAATTTTTCATGTCACGATTCATCCAAGGATGTGCAGATGGACTGATGATTGAATCGGTATACTCTTTTCCGTCTTTGTCTTTAAGTGTTACTGCTACCTTTAAATCTTTAATGGGGCTCCATTCAGTTCCGTCATAAGATTCACGATACAAAGCAAGTACATCACGCACACTTAATTTTTTCTCAGGCATAACAGAGAATGGTAATTCTTCTGAATTAAAATCCAGTTTTAATGATGGGGCAACTTTATTGAATACATAAAAATCGCGAATACCAAATGGTTTCCTTCCGCCATATGCTTTCCAAAATTTGAACGATTCTTTGCCGTCCCAGAATTTCATTTTTTTGGCAACTTCATAAACATTTTCTGAAGCCATATAATAATCTTTGTTTTTTAGGTCGATTTCTCCAATTCGGCAAATGTTGGCAGAAATACCAATATGATCATCAGGAATCCTTTGCGCTGCCCATACCCCACCAATTTTATCAGGGCCTTCGCCCATAATCTCCAATTGCCAGACTTCTTTTTTATCGGCAATGGTAATACATTCGCCGCCATCACCATAACCATATTCTTTAATAAGGTCACCGATTAATTTTATGGCCTGTCTGGCTGTAGAGCATCTTTGCAAAGCAATGCGTTCCAACTCTTCAATCAAAAATAAGCCGTTTGTATTTTGTAATTCACGTTTACCACCAAAGGTTGTTTCGCCAATCGCTAATTGTTTTTCGTTCAGACTTGGATACGCTGTGTTTAAATATGCATAGGTTGATTTAGCTTCAGGAACAGTTCCCTTTAGAATAAGTTTCTCATTGCTCCATACCGTAGAAGTATGCATGGTCCCCCAAAATACATTATGTGTGGTATCTCTTTCAAATTTCATTGCAGGGACAATGTTTACCCAGGTTCGGTAATAAGCATCACAAGTATGAGCAGTCATTACCGAACCATCAGTGCTGGCCATTTTACCAACCATGATACTGGTACAACTTTCTTTGTATTGAGGATCGTCATCTTGAGCCTTAGCTATTTGGGGGAAATAAAAAATAGCAATAATTGCAATCAAGGCTGGTTTAAGTATGGAATTCATTTTCATATTATAAAAATTTAATTTTTAAATAAGTGCTAAAGATAAAAATAATAGATAAACGTTCAGACATACCTGTCCATTTTAAAGTTTTATAATCTACGAACATGGGATATTCTTATCGTAACAAAACGATCTTTGATCCAAGTAATTTCCCTTTACCTTGAATGGTAATAATATATATTCCGTTAGGGATACCTTCTAAACTTATTTTAAACTCATTTTCATTCCCAATAAATTCTTTAACTAGGTTACCTTCTAAATTAATCAACCTAATTTTGTGATTTTCATGAAGAAAATCCTTTGGAATAACTACTCTGATATTGGATGAATTTACTGGATTTGGATAAATTAAGAACTCATTATGTGTACTTATCAAATGATCATCAGATAATGTAAAATCATTAATAGCAACTATGGCTGTATCCATACCAACATTGCCATACTGATCGACAGCTCTGAACGTAACAATATAATCCCCAGTTTCTGTATAAACATGGGTTGGATTTGATAATAAGCTGTTTGATCCATCACCAAAATCCCAGAAAAAACCAGTAAGCAATCCATCCGGATCGTAAGAACCAAACTTACTAAAAGAAATTATTGAATCTACCATTCCGGAATAAGGACCATTCGCTTCAGCAACCGGAGATTGGTTTAGACCTATAATTGCAATAGATTTATTAGTTGTATTCTTATGTCCAATACCATTAGTGATTTTTAAACTAACATTATATGTACTGGCAAATGTATAAATGTGAATTGGATTTGCTTCGACACTGGTATTTCCATCACCGAAATCCCATTCGTAAGAAATAATTTCCTCAAGATAAAATGAACGCTCACTATTGAATTGAACAGGTTCATTGATTTGAGCAGAGATAGGTCCTCTTATTCTCGCAAGCAGACTATCATTAGTTACATAATTTGCATAGATTGAATAGATTGAGTTTGCCATTTTTGCAGTATCACCCCACATTTCAGGCATTCCATATGGCCAAGGGAAACCAGATTCTACCCTTCCCGGATAATCATTAGTATAATAAATTCCGGGGTTGTTTTCATACACCCATGCCAGCCATATTTGCTGACCTTCCGTAACTTTAGCAGGATTAACCAGATCTATTGTTTGCCAATCATCATTTGGACTGACTTGTGTAACCTCCGTAACGCCAATCAAGCTATCAGGAGTCAATGTTGTTCCATTATAAACACCTAAAATCATATTCTGACTTCCACCATTATGAAACATCGATATACTTGAAATAAGGCCATCATGTGGCACAAGAAATGGCATAGCTCTGCGGTTTGAAGCTGATGTTAATATTGAAAATTTTGTAGTATTCCCAATAACTTGGTCCAACGGGGCAAACTTAGCACCAATGGTTTTGTTTTTATCCATGATAAGAGTTAGCGGATTTGCGGAACCTTGTGCATCATCTTCCCAATTCATAAATTTATAACCCTGTCGTGGAAATGGAATCAGTACTACTGATTCGCCCTTTCTATAAATCCCGCCAGGGGGATCAATAATGATAGAATCTCCCTGAGAAAAATTTGTATTAAGTTTAAAATATTGAATGGATTTGTTTGTACGATCTCCACTGACAATAAGTGCATAATCTGCATCGATTTGTTCAGTTTCAAGATGCGCATCTTTTACGACCTCCTCAGCAATAACGCTAATCTTCCAAATTCCGGTCTCAGGATTTTTTATAAAAATATTTTCAACATTATCCAAATGATTGGGTTCTCCTTCAGAAACTGACCAATTTCCTTTATCCAATCCGTTATTACCCCAAAATATTTTACCTGATGGACTAATAAGCTTCAAGTTTAAATCATTGATTAGCTGCTTAGTTGCAGCAGGAGATCCTGGAGGATCAGCATATACTAACGTTATTTTAAGTGGCTTTACTCCATCAACATTTACCTCATAAGATTTCTCTTCCAGGGGAATAATTACATCTTCCTCATCTATAATTATGCCCAATTTCCAGTCATGATCCCTTGCGTTTTCATAAATATTTTTAACATCAGCCACTCCCCAACCCTGATGCATTCTTGTTTTATCATGATCAGAACCGGAAAAATCATATTGATAAGCAAGATTTATCATCATTGCTTTAGCTGTTGTCATATGTGGCCGACTGTCAAAAACATTTCGATGTAATGTTGTATCGCCGCTAAAAACCCCTTCGGCCCACATCTGGAATAATAATCCAAAATGCCCCGCCGTTATCGGGGTTGAACCACTAGTTCCACTAAATTCGCCATAAGAATCGTTGATCTTTGTGGTATGTGTATAATCATAAAAATTTGAGAGATCCGGTTTTATTCTTCCATCTGAAGCCGGACCTATACTTGCACCTGTTTCTCCGCCCCATGCATCATCGGATCGGGTAGAGGTATTAAAATGCCGAATACCACCTACAGAAACTACATTTTTTGACCATGCTTGAGGTCTTGACAATTGTGTACCTTCATTACTTTGAGATTGCAAAATCAATAAATCTAAATCAAAGGCCATCTGATCAATTTCTGCAGAAATCGTTGTATACTCTTTAGTTAGTTCAGATCCCCAACTATTAGTTTGAAATACGGCCCTATATAATCCATTCGGATTTACAAGTTCGGCGGTGTGCTGATACCGGTCTGAAACATGCAAGCGTGATGAAAATATTGGGTTTTTAGCATCTGGTAGAATTCCTCTCGATTTCCCATCAGCTGAACTGGCACCAAAAACAATTCCAAAAACAGGAGTCCCGTGTTCATTTGAGTTATCATTAAATCCATGAATCATTGGAGGGTTTGCAATAAAGTCAATATGCTGAGAAAAAACCCCATCATCCAGTACTTCCCCATTTACTCCTTGTCCTGTATAATTTGCAACATTCTCCAGAAAATTGGCACCTTGTGTTCCTCTGACAACGTCCATATCATTTGAAGAAGGTGTCCATTTATCAATATATAACACCTCTTTTCGGTTGGCCAATTTTAACAGCTGGTCTCCTGATAAACTTGCTTCTAAACGATTACTGACTGTTCTTAAATTAATTACTCCACCAACTTCCTGAATATAAGCTGCAATTTTATCCTGAAATGATTTATGAAGCAATAATATCGAATATCTTATCTGGCCTGATTTTTTTAATAATAATTCTTCCTTTATTAGAGGTTCAAGTTTAAACGAAGGATGATAACTACCTACCCACCTGACAAAAGGTAATTTTTTAACCTTTTCAAGTCCACTGTTATTTAATAAAATGATGAGCGAATGGTCATGCAAAGGAGTATAAATCTTTCCCCCCATTTTAATAATCTCTGACTGATAGCCTTCAAATGCTTGAGTTTTAAACTGTATGATGTAAGCATTTTCTTCATTTATACCTGACTTATACAATGATTCTGAATTCTGTTGTTCCAGAAAATCTGGAATAAAGTCCTCCTGAGAAGATAACAATGGATCAAAAATCAAATCTCTAAATCTAATAAAGTTTTTTTGACGAAATCTTTGTGGTATTCCATCCTTTATAACCTCATAACTACTACCTTCAACGGAAACTTCCAACAATGAATTCGGGATCAAGAAACGCTCTTTTTTAAATTGGGATTCCTGAGCATAAATTGATGACAACCAAATGATGGTTATATTAAAAATAATAATTAGTTTTTTCAATAAATGGCGAATTGAATGAATTAATAATGATCAGCTAATACAATTGAACATCTCTTTTTATTAATAAAAACAGCCTAATAAAAACTCAAGTTGTTGTCAGGGAATTTTAAGAAGATTTCAGATGTTTTATAACTGCCTAAAATTACAAATTCACCAAATATAAATTTCAAGATATTGAATTAATTTGAATATTGAAACAATAATGCAGAATAAAGTGATAGTCTACTAAATTAGATCTTCACAAAAATGACATTTAAACCTATGTCAAAATAAAAACGATAATAAGTACTATATTTGAATTCTGTTTTTTTATTCAAATTTGATGTTTATTAGCAATGAAATCATATTATATTGTACATAAAACCTGGATGTTGTTCATTATATTTTTAGCCACTATAAGTGCGTGTAAAAAAACAAGTAATTTTTCTTATACAAAAGATATCAAAATTGAGATCTTACTTTCTGATGACGAAGGATTTGATTTGTTTGATCCTGAATCATACACTTATTATTCTCCAGACAGTATCAAAATATTTTATATTATCAACGATTTGGAAGTTGAAATAAACAACCCGCTTTTGAAACCCCCTCGTAATTTTTATGTTAATTATGCAAGCGAAAGATACCGATTGCAGTTATTCCCAAATCATGAAGTTTCAGAAGAATTTCCGGTTACTCTAATAAAACTTAACAAAACGATTACTGACACCGTTCGCTGCGGATATGAGAGAAATCCCGGTTCAATTACATGTACAAAAGTTTGGTATAATGGTGATATAGTATGGCAAAAGAATACACCTGATCAGGCACGTTCGTTTGAGATTATAAAATAAAAAAAGCCCGAAAGAAATTTCGGGCTTTTTTTCAGATGCAAGATTTTTTCTTACTTTTTATCATCCACCTCTTCAAAATCAACATCAGTAACTTCATCGTCTTTTGATGATCCGCCTTGTGGGCCGGCATTCGTATCTGCATTTGGTTGCGCTCCCTGTGCTGGATCACTTTGAGTATTTTTGTACATTTCCTCACTAGCTGTTTGCCAGATTGCATTTAGTTTTTCCATCGCAGCGTCAACTGCAGGGATGTTTTTATTTTTATGCGCTTCTTTTAATTCAGCAACAGCACTTTCAATCAAACCTCTTTTATCAGCAGGAAGTTTGTCGCCATACTCTTTTAACTGTTTCTCGGTTTGGAAAACCAAAGCATCAGCACTATTTAGTTTGTCAATTTCTTCCTTTTGTTTTTTGTCCTGATCAGCATTTGCGGCGGCTTCGTCTCTCATCCTTTTAATTTCATCATCACTTAAACCGGAAGATGCTTCAATGCG
Source organism: Bacteroidetes bacterium HGW-Bacteroidetes-17 (assembly GCA_002840985.1). Lineage (GTDB taxonomy): Bacteria > Bacteroidota > Bacteroidia > Bacteroidales. The sequence goes on along the minus strand of PHDM01000006.1, from coordinate 38,359 downwards.
AATATTTTGAGATTTACCAGTAGCTTTATCTTTCGCACCAACATTTAAGATCCCATTTGAATCAATATCAAATGTAACTTCTACCTGTGGGACACCCCTTTGAGCTGGTGGAATCCCATCTAAATGGAATCTGCCAATGCTCTTGTTTTGATTAGCCATTGGTCGCTCACCTTGCAATATATGAATTTCAACCGTTGTTTGATTATCGGCTGCTGTTGAAAATACTTCCGATTTTTTGGTTGGAATGGTTGTATTCGACTCAATCAATTTAGTCATCACACCACCAAGGGTTTCAATCCCCAATGATAAAGGAGTAACGTCTAATAATAAAACATCTTTCACTTCACCGGTTAAAACACCTCCTTGAATAGCTGCCCCTACTGCAACAACCTCGTCAGGATTTACACCTTTTGAAGGTTCTTTTCCAAAAAACTTTTTCACGAGTTCTTGAATTGCTGGAATTCTAGTCGAACCTCCAACTAATAAAACGTCATTAATATCAGATGGTTGTAAACCTGCATCCTTTAAAGCTGCTTTACATGGAGCTAAAGTTGCCTGAACAAGATCGTCGGTCAATTGATTAAATACCGATTGGGATAGTTTGCGGACAAGGTGTTTTGGCACCCCGTCAACGGGCATGATATATGGTAAATTTATTTCGGTTTCGGTAGAAGATGAAAGTTCAATTTTGGCTTTTTCTGCAGCTTCCTTCAAACGCTGAAGTGCCATAGGGTCCTTTCTAAGATCAATATTTTCATCTTTCTTGAATTCATCAGCTAACCAATCAATGATTTTTTGATCAAAGTCATCTCCCCCTAAATGGGTATCACCGTTGGTAGATTTCACTTCAAAAACACCATCTCCTAATTCAAGAATGGAAATATCGAATGTACCTCCACCTAAGTCGAAAACTGCAATTTTAACATCTGAATGTTTTTTGTCAAGACCATAAGCCAAAGCAGCAGCAGTAGGTTCGTTGATAATTCTTTTTACGATTAATCCGGCGATTTCTCCAGCCTCTTTCGTGGCTTGTCGTTGAGAATCACTAAAATAAGCGGGAACTGTAATAACAGCTTCTGTGACTGTTTGCCCAAGATAATCTTCTGCAGTTTTCTTCATTTTTTGAAGAATAATTGCTGAGATTTCCTGTGGTGTATATTTTCTTTCATCAACTTGTACCCGAGGAGTGTTGTTGTCACCTTTAACGACTTTATAGGGCATCCTTTGAATTTCTTTTGTTACCCGATCAAAGGTTTCACCCATAAATCTTTTGATTGATGAAATGGTTTTTGTAGGATTGGTAATTGCCTGTCTCTTTGCAGGATCACCAACTTTACGTTCCCCGTTTTCTGTAAATGCGACTATTGAAGGTGTAGTTCTTCTACCTTCGCTGTTCGGAATTACAACCGGCTCGTTACCTTCCATAACGGCAACGCAAGAGTTTGTAGTTCCAAGGTCAATTCCAATTATTTTTCCCATTTTTTATAAATTTATTTTTTGATGTATTTTTCAGGTTGATAATCTTGTTACTCAATGATTATGCCATTAACCCTTTGTTCGCTTCAATTTTGTAATTTGAAATAAATTTATGTTGATTTAAGGGCCGGATTGAAGTATAAACTGCTGTTTTAAAATAGCTTGTGAGATAATTTGCTATATTCCAGTATTCATATATCATGCTGTCACATAATGACAAAAAGACAGAAAATAATTACTTTATGATTATGTGGCTTTGAAAGCAATTACAATTCCGAATAAATATTCAAGTGTTTTTGCATAAATAAAGCAACTTGCAGCAAGATGCCGAAAAAAACCCTATTATCCCTCGACTAGCTCGGGATCAGTTCGACTATATGATTTTGAACTCAAAATATTAGTCTCACTGATTTAAAACCTTTAAAGCTGCACCAACTGCAATTCCCGGTTCAGCTTGATGACCACATTTTTGAAGAGATGCTTCAATGGCTCCAATGGTTGCAAGTACATCTCCTTGGTTTACCGAGCCCATATGGCCAATTCGAAAATAGTTGCCTTTAATTTCAGGCAATAAACCTCCGGCCAGAATGATGCCTGCATTTGCAATTTCTTTAAGTAAGGAGGCGCCATCAATTCCCTCAGGATAATAAGGAGCCGATAAAGTATTTGCACAAACAGTATCATTTTGGGGAATCATTTTAAGTCCGAGTGATCTGAATGCCTCTCTGAATGCCTGAGCAACTTTTTCATGTCGCTTGATTCGAGCAGCCATCCCTTCTTCCAGAATTATCTTTAAACTTACTTCCAAGGCAGCGACCAGATTAACGGCAGGCGTTCCAAAATAAGATGGTTTTCGATCTGCATAAGCATTCATAATTGGCAACCAATTTGACCAATCTGCATAATAATTGGCAACCGGTGTTTTTCTCTTTTTCCAAACACTCATTGCTTTTTCTGAAACGACCAATAAAGCTAGTCCGGGAGGTACTCCAATCGCTTTTTGTGAAGCAGTTAGTACCACATCAATTCCCCATTCATCTTGTTTTATTTCTTCTCCTGCTACAGAACAAACGCCGTCTAAAATCGTCAGAACATTATATTTTTGACCTAATTTGCCGATCGGTTCCGGATCAACTTTTACAGCAGTGGATGTATCAACATGCGTAAATGTGAGTAATTTATAGTTGTCATTTTTAAGCGCATTTTCAATTTCAGCTTCAGGAACCACCTGACCTATTGGAGCTTTTAAAATTGTTACCTGAGCTCCATATCTTTTCAATAAATCTGCAAATCGCTCACCAAAATATCCGGTAGAAATAACCAGTGCCTTATCTCCATGTTCGATCAAATTAGCTCCGGCCAAATCCATCGCCAGAGTTCCAGAACCTGCAATAATGAATGGCTGTCCCGATGGGCTATTCCATACCTTTTTCATCATGTCTAATGCATTTCCGAAGGTTTCAATAAAATTAGCTGCCACATGGCTTGTCGTGGGTGCACCAAGTGCACGTAAAACTTCGGGTTCAAATTCAATGGGGCCAGGGATCATTAATAATTTTCTGCGTTTCATTTTATGCTAATATTAAAAGTGGTTGATATCGTTTTTGGTCATTAATTGTTCAACAAATAGTTTTTGTTTTTCGTCAAGCGGCTGGATAGGTTGTCTGGAAGTTCCTCCGTAAAGTCCCAGAAAATCCATGGCAGTTTTTAAGGCCGGAATTCCCATGCCACTAGTAACGGCCGTATTTACAGGAATCATTTTCAATTGCAGTGCCAATGCTTTTTCATGCTCCCCATTATTGAAATATTTGTAGATATCGATGCACTCCTGTGGTGCAATGTTTGCTGATGCCAATATTCCACCTATTGCACCAATACAAAGTGCCGGGAACAAGAATCCTGCAGAACCCGCTAAAATCTGAAAATCAGAACTTAGCATACGCTTAATGTCAGCCATTTTGGTAAGGTTACCCCCCGAATCTTTTAATCCAATTATATTGGGATGCTCTGCAAACTTTGCGATGGCCTCAGCACCCATATCCAAACCACTGTTTCCGGGCATGTTATAAATAATCACAGGGATTTTTGAAGCATCTGCAACAGTAAAATAATGCTTCTTTAGGGCCTCCGTTGTCATTAAACCTTTATAATAAAATGGATTTAGAACAAGGGCTGCATCAGCACCGGCATCTCCGGCTGCCTTTGTTAACCTGATCGTTTCCAAAGTTGATTGCCCACCGGTTCCGGCAATCATTAACTTTGATTTAGGAATGGCTTTTCTGCAATCTTTGTAAACTTTTATTTTTTCTTCTTCGGTTAACATCACGAGCTCACCATTTGAGCCCAATAATAAAAACCCAGCCAAATCAAATTGATTAAGACGAGAAATGTTATCCATCATTTTGCTCGTCAAAAGGTTTTCGTTTTTATCAAATGCGGTAGGTAAGGGCGGGAAAATCCCATTCAAGGTAATCATAAGCATTTAATCTATTTAATTAATATAATATTTGAATCAAAGTTAGAAAATAATATGCAATAACTACCATATTCCAATTTTAATACCTTCTAAATTAGCGCAATTGGCTAATTCTTATAAAGATTTGAAAATGAAGTCAGAAAGTTTTATTTTTGCATCGCGTAAATAGATTTTAGCAATCCAAAAAAAATTGATTGCACAACTAAAAAAACACGAATGAAAAAGATCATCCCCATCTTAATTATTGTTTTTATTACAGTTATATCATGCAGCAAGAATAAAGAAGAGTTAAGTCCTGCTGAACAATTAAAAATTGACATTGCATTAATTGAAGGATATTTGGTGAGTCACAACCTCACTGCTCAAAAGACAAGTTCAGGTTTATTTTATCTCATAACTGAAGAAGGAACTGGATCTGAACATCCAACTGTAAATGATCGGGTGAAAGTACATTATAGAGGCTATTATCTTGAATCGGGGGTGGTTTTTGATCAAAATTTTGATAATGATTATCCAACTCCATTTCTCCTTGCTAATACCATTAAGGGATGGCGCGAAGGAATCCCTCTTTTCACTAAGGGTGCTAAGGGAATGCTTTTTATTCCTTCAGGCTTAGCATATGGACCTTATCCTGAGAGCGGTATTGAACCAAATGCCGTCTTAATTTTTGAAATTAAATTATTGGATTTTTTCCAGTAATAATGTGACTAATTGAATAAAGGATACTTTATTAACATACGGAAATTATGGAAAAGCTAAGTGTATATCCAAAAATTACAACGCATGTACTGCAGGAAATGAAGCTGAAAGGTGAAAAAATTGCCATGTTGACTGCTTATGATTATACCATGGCAGGACTGATTGACGAAGCCGGGATTGATGTAATATTGGTAGGTGATTCAGCATCAAATGTGATGGCAGGACATAAAACCACTTTGCCAATTACCTTAAATGAGATGATTTATCATGCAAGTTCCGTAATGAGAGCTGTTACTCGTGCACTCGTGGTGGTTGATCTTCCGTTTGGAACTTATCAGGGTGATTCACTTGAAGCATTGCATTCTGCAATTCGCATTATGAAAGAATCGGGTGCCAACGCCATTAAAATGGAAGGCGGTAAAGAAATCGTTCAATCCGTTAAAAGAATATTATCTGCCGGCATTCCGGTACTCGGACATTTAGGCTTAACTCCTCAATCAATCCATAAATTTGGGACCTATGTAGTTCGTGCAACAGAAGCAGACGAAGCAAAAAAGCTGGAATCAGATGCCAAACTTTTAGAGGAAGCAGGATGTTTTGGTGTCGTTTTAGAAAAAATCCCTGCTGCATTAGGAGCCAAAGTTACACATAAGCTTAAAATTCCTACCATTGGAATTGGCGCAGGAAGTGGCGTTGATGGACAAGTTTTGGTATTACACGATATGCTCGGATTGACCCAAAAATTTTCTCCACGTTTTTTGCGCAGGTACAACAATCTTTCAGAAGAAATAAAAGGCAGTGTACAAACCTATATCAGCGACATTAAAACGCTTAATTTCCCAAATGAAAGGGAGCAATATTAATACAACAAACGCTCTTTAGCATGGATTTACTAGCAAGTGTCCGTGAGCAAATCCTTTTTGAGGACAACCATCTTATCATCGTTAACAAAAGGCCTTCGGAATTGGTTCAAGGTGACAAAACGGGTGATGCATCATTAATTGAAAACATAAAATTCTATATAAAAGAATGTTACCAAAAACCAGGGAATGTATATCTGGGCCTGGCTCATCGTATTGATCGTCCGGTAAGTGGTGCTGTAATTTTTGCTAAAACGAGTAAGGCCCTTGCCAGATTGAATGAGCAAATAAAAAACAAACAAATACAAAAAACCTATTGGGCCATCACAAAGAACACACCACCAAAAGAGGAGGATCATCTCATTCATTGGCTTGTTAAGGATGAAGCAAAAAACAGATCCAAAGCATTTAATTCAGAACAAAACGGAACTAAAAAAGCTGAACTTAAATACAAACTGATCTCAAAAAGCAAAGACTACGCGTTACTTGAAATAATTCTGATAACCGGGCGCCATCATCAAATTAGGGTCCAGTTATCAAAAATTGGATGCCCCATCAAAGGCGATTTAAAATATGGATTTCCGAGATCAAATAAAGATGCCTCAATTAGTTTGCATGCCCGGAAATTAAACTTCACTCATCCGGTTTCCAAAGAAGCACTCGAAATCGTTGCTCCAACTCCAAGCGATCCTTTATGGGATTTCTTTAGTTCTTCACAACAAAAATTTTAACAGCACATTTTAATCCTTCAGTTTCTTTAGTACTGCATTTTAAACGGATTTAATTTTATCTTTGATCATGTTCATGAAGTTGAAAAGATCAATAACCGTCCTTGTTTTTCTAATGCTATTATCCTCTTTGGCAAAAGGGCAGTATTTTAGTTCCGGGCAAGATCCAGCTTCAACAAAATGGAAACAGATTAATACAGCGAATTTTCAAATCATTTTTCCTGAAAATTTTGAAGTCCAGGCACAATATCTGGCCAATATTTTGGATTCGGCTTATGCTCTTGTTGCTTATTCTTTAAATGGAACCATCAAAAAGACTTCAATTATTCTACACACCCAAACCGTAGTTTCAAATGGAACAACTGCCTGGGCCCCAACCCGAATTGACCTGCACACTACCTCACCACAACAAATTTACGCTCAGCCTTGGTTGGATCAGTTGGCGCTGCATGAAATTCGTCACTTAATCCAAATAGAAAAGCTGAACACCGGATTAACCAATGTACTTAAAATTATCTTGGGAGAGCAGGCACTGGCATTTATGACCGGTATTTTTATTCCACAATGGTTTTTGGAGGGAGATGCCGTAGTTACCGAAACTGCTTTAAGTAATTCCGGTCGTGGACGAGAACCCTCCTTTATAATGCCGATAAAAGCCCAATTATTAGAGAAAGGGACCTTTTCCTATGAAAAATCCGTTCATGGATCGTACAAAGATTTTGTGACCGACCCCTATCCCTTGGGCTACTTAATGGTTGCTTCAGGCAGAAATAAATTTGGAGCAAAACTTTGGGAAAACACTTTGCTGAATACAGGTAGAAATCCTTATCAGATTACTCCATTTTCAAATGCCATCAAAAAAACAACCGGACTAAACAAACAACAGTTTTATTATTATGTGATGGATGAGTTGAAAAGCAAATGGGATTCCATTCAATCTTTACAATCATTCCAGCCTCTCGAACACCTGACCAAAAAGCCTAAAGACTTTACCAATTACAACCATCCACTGATGATGGATGAAAAAAATATGCTTAGTGTAAAAAGAAGCATTGATGATGTCCAACGCATAATTAAGATTTTACCATCAGGAGAAGAAAAAATCATTTTTACACCCGGGCCAAATCTGGGTGATCGTTTATCCTATTCGCGAGGTTTACTTTGTTGGTCGGAAGTTGAATTTGACGCGAGATGGCAGAACAGGAACTTTTCGGTGATCAAAACCTATCATCTTAAATCGAAAAAATTAACCCATTTAACAAAAAACAGTCGTTTGTTCTCTCCTGCATTGTCGCACGATGCAAAAAAAATTGCCGCCATTGAACAAAGCACCACCGATAAATCTTCACTGGTAATTCTGGATGCATTAAATGGAACAGAACTTAAACGATTTCATCATCCGAATCATGAATTTTTAATGTCTCCATCCTGGTCGGAAGATGACAACAAAATTGTATTAATTACCCTAAACAATCAAGGGAAAAGCATTCAGGTTTTGAATATAATATCCGGGCAATTCGAGAAGCAAATACCCGAAACTTATGTTCCTATCGCCAATCCCCGAATTACAAACGATACCATTTATTTCTCCGGAGCTTTCTCAGGAACCGATAATATTTATGCATTGGAATGTTCAAGTAAGGCTATTTTTCAAATCAGCCATGTAAAATTTGGAGCTAAGGATGTTTTTGTAGATGAGAAAAATGATTTTCTTCTTTATGCTAATTACACCTCGGATGGTTATGAAATTGTAAAACAGAAATTATCAGATGAACGTTGGATTCCTTTAACTGAAATTAAAAAAGGATTTTTGGATCTTCCTAAAACCTTTTCAAAACAGGAAAAAGGAATTTTAGAAATTGATCATCGGGTCGATAAAAAATTTGAGGCAGAAAAATATCGCAAAGCAAGCAGCTTACTTGACATTCACAGTTGGGCACCTGCTTCAATTAATGTGAATTCATACGAAGTTAAGCCCGGCTTCTCAATGATGTCGCAAAATAAATTAAGCACTGCCTTTGCAACTTTGGGTTATGAATACGATCTCAACGAATCATTGGGGAAATATTATTTTAATTATTCATATGAAGGGTTTTATCCTATTTTCGAATTGGAAGTTGACCACGGGAAAAAACGTTATTATTTAAACGACTCAACGCATCAAATAAAGTTTGTTTTGTATGATGAAACCAATATCGAAACCCAGGTAAGATTGCCACTTTCATTCAACAAGGGAAGGTATTACAGAGGCATTCAGCCCTCCATAAAATTCAGGAATTCATTTTTAAAAGAATTACCCGATCAAAAAATTAATTTCACCCAACATGCAGTTCACAGCATGAATTATCGACTTTATTTGTATAATCAAATACGCTCATCGTCAAGAGATTTATACCCTGCATGGGGTCAAATTCTTGATTTCCGAGTTGGGCATACTCCTTTTCAGGAAGAACATAAAAGCTGGCTGGTTTCAGCACAGTCTGTATTCTATTTCCCGGGACTTTTTAAGCATCACGGAATAAAAATTGTTAACGGCTATCAGAAACGGCAGGAAGGAGTTTACCATTTCCCACAGGAAGTAAATTATCCCAGAGGATTTTACAATCAAAATGATTTGGAGCTTTTCCGTACCAGCATCAATTATAAATTTCCACTTTGCTATCCCGATTTTCATATCGGCTCATTGTTTTATCTTAAGCGATTAAAACTTGCACTATATTATGATCAGGCCTATGGCAAAAATGCTAAAGGGAATACAGACTATCGCTCAACTGGATTTGAATTAACTTCCGACATGTACTTTTTTAGTTTAATTGCACCTGTCGATATGGGAGTCAGATACATTTATTATCCCGATAATAAAACCAATGTTTTTGAATTTTTATTTTACATCGATTTCTCAGCACTTTATTAAATTTGCATAAACCAATTTCAAAACTTAATCTCTTTAAATATGAAAAGCCGCATAATTGACCATAAGCCCCAACTTGAAGAAATTATTAATAATTGTAAAGTTTGCCATCTCTCTATGGTTGACGAAAATAATATGCCTTATGTTTTGCCTTTTAATTTTGGCTATGCCGATGATGAAATTTTTCTGCATTCAGCCCAAAAAGGCAAGAAGATTGACATTTTAACAAACAATCCCAATGTTTGTGTTGCATTTAGTGGCGATTATGAATTAAAATACCGTGATGAAGATGTCGCTTGCAGTTATAGCTGGAAATACCGTTCGGTATTGGCTTTTGGAAAAGTAGAATTTATCACCGATTTTGAAAAGAAAAAGGAAGCATTAAATGTAATCATGGCCAATTATGTCGATCGAAAATTTAAATATAACGACCCTGCGGTTAAGGATGTAAATTGCTACAAAGTTGTGATTGAAAAATTAGAAGGCAGGGCTTACGGACAATAAGTTGGCTAATAATAGTCGATTTTCAATACCACGATTTGATATTTTAGTCTTAAGATTGACCCTTTGCATTTACTGTAAGGAGTTTCAACAAGCAACCATTATTTGAATTAATATTTCACACACTTCCTTTTTGCATAGCAATAAAGATTAAGTTGAAATCTAATCCTTAAGTATAATACTGATTTTTACCACACACCTGTTCAGATTGCTTTTTTATCAATTGCTTTTGTTATTTTTGTCATTCTTGTTTACAATTCATTTTGTAAAATAAGCATATCGAACTTAAATATTTATCTTATGAAAGTTGGAATTCCAAAAGAAATTGAACCCAAAGAATTTCGGGTAGCAGCTACTCCAAAAACTGTTAACCGATTGATTAAACAGGGCTTTGACGTCTTTATCCAAAAAGACGCAGGATTGAAAGCAAATTTTTCGAATGAAGATTTTAAAGCTGCGGGGGCGACTATTGTTCCTTCTGCTATTGAAATCTACAAAGAATGTGACGTGGTGCTGAAAGTTTTAGCACCAAAGTTTGAAGAAGTAGAGTTAATGAAAGAAGGCCTTGTGCTCTTGAGTTATTTATGGCCGGCACAAAATCCCGATCTCCTTAAAAAACTGGCTGATCAAAAAGTGAATGCCGTTGCCATGGATGCCATACCCAGAATTTCCAGGGCACAAAAAATGGATGTTTTATCCTCCATGGCTAACATTGCTGGATATCGCGCAGTTATTGAAGGAGCCAATCATTACGGTAAATTTTTAAACGGACAGATTACCGCCGCTGGAAAGGTTGATCCTGCGAAAGTATTGGTAATCGGTGCTGGTGTTGCAGGCTTAGCTGCCATTGGTACTGCCAATTCATTGGGCGCCATTGTCAGGGCTTTTGATACCCGACTCGAAGTTGCAGAACAAATCCAATCGATGGGCGCCGAATTTTTAAGCGTAGATATTAAAGAGGATGGTGCCACAGCTTCAGGATATTCGAAGGTGATGAGTAAAGAGTTTATCGAAGCCGAAATGGCCCTGTTTAAAGCACAGGCTGCCGAAGTTGACATCATCATAACTACCGCTCAAATCCCGGGAAGAGAAGCCCCAAAATTAATTCTTGAAGATCACGTAAAAGTGATGAAAGCAGGATCGGTCATAGTTGATTTGGCCGCCTCAACCGGAGGAAATTGTGCCTTAACCAAAAATGATGAAATTTATACCACGGATAATGGTGTGACCATCATTGGCAAACTCGATCAATTGCCTAATCAGGCCTCACAATTATACGGAAACAACCTGTGTCATTTATTGGATGATATGGGAAAAGCCGAGAATTTTAAGATAAACATGGAAGATGATGTGGTGAAACGTGCCATGGTTACCTATCAAGGGAAAATCAATTGGCCACCCGAACCACTTCCGGTTAGTCCGCAAAAACCTAAAATTGAAGAACCGGTCGTCAGCCCTGAGGAGCTGGCATTGGCAAAAGCAAAAGCATCCAGAAAAAAAATTATCGGTATGGTGGTTAAACTTTCTGTGATTGGATTGTTTTTATTTCTGCTTGGCAAAGTTGCTCCTTCTGATTTTATGGGACATTTCACCGTTTTTGTATTGGCAGTTTTTGTGGGATGGCAGGTAATCTGGAATGTTTCTCACGCATTGCACACTCCGCTAATGTCAGTTACCAATGCCATCAGCGGAATCATCATCATTGGCGGACTGCTTCAGGTCAGCGATGATATTTCAAGCCCCATGACCATTCTGGCTTTTGTGGCCATCCTGGTTGCCAGCATCAATATTGTTGGTGGATTTTTTGTGACTCACAGAATGTTGAAAATGTTTAAAAAATAAGGAAGATGATCTCTACACAAATACAAACAGCAGCATATTTATTTGCAAGTATCTTATTTATACTCAGCCTTGGTGGCTTATCTTCACAGGAGTCGGCTAAACATGGTGTTTTTTATGGCATTGCAGGTATGATCATTACCATCTTAGCAACCGTTTTTGGAGCAGGAGTTGAAGGTCATATTTATATTATCGTAGCCATCGCAATTGCATCCGTAATCGGGATCATTGTCGCCCGAAAAGTTGAAATGACCGCCATGCCACAATTGGTTGCAATTCTTCATAGTTTTGTTGGGTTAGCAGCAGTACTCGTTGGTTTTGGTTCATATCTTGATCCTGCTACCCATTTACTCCAGGGAGCAGAACACAATATTCATTTTGTAGAAGTTTTTGTAGGCGTATTCATTGGAGCTATTACATTCACCGGATCTATTGTCGCCTGGGGAAAATTGGATGGAAAGATCCGAAGTAAGCCATTGTTGTACAAAGGACGCCATCTCGTAAATATTATTTTAGTCATCACCTCTGTCATTCTTGGTGTGTTGTTTACCATGGCCGAAGGGAATGAAGGCTTGCCTTTTCTTATGATTATGACGGCTATTGCCTTATTTATCGGAGTAATGCTGGTAATGGCCATAGGCGGAGCAGACATGCCGGTAGTGGTTTCAATGCTTAACTCTTATTCAGGATGGGCAGCGGCAGCAGCAGGTTTTATGTTGGGAAATGATTTATTAATTGTTACCGGTGCATTGGTTGGTAGCTCAGGAGCTATCCTCTCTATCATCATGTGCAATGCCATGAACCGATCTTTTCTGTCGGTTATTTTTGGTGGATTTGGAGAAGTAATGCATGGCAGTGAAGCTGACATGGTGGGAGAAGTTACCTCCATTGATCATGAAGCCGCTGCTGAATTGCTTAAAAATGCACAATCAATTGTAATTGTGCCCGGTTATGGAATGGCTGTAGCAAAAGCCCAATATCCTGTTCACGACATGGTAGATATCCTTAAAAAAGCAGGAAAACAGGTCCGTTTTGGAATTCACCCTGTTGCAGGGCGTTTACCCGGACACATGAATGTACTGCTTGCAGAAGCCAATGTTTCTTACGATCTGGTTTTAGAAATGGATGAAATTAATGAAGATTTGCCCAAAACCGATGTGGTGATGGTAATCGGTGCCAACGATATTGTAAACCCGGGAGCAGAGGAAGATAAAACCAGCCCTATTTACGGAATGCCCGTAATCCAGGTTTGGAATGCGCGCAATGTTATCGTGATGAAACGCTCCATGGCGGTTGGTTATGCCGGCGTTCAAAATCCATTGTTCTACAAAGAAAATACAGATATGCTTTATGGTGATGCTAAGGAAAGTGTGGATAAACTGAATGGTTTTCTGAGAGGATAAGTGACAATGGGTGACACCCTGCAGGGTGTCACCCATTGTCATGACCAAAAAATCAAGAAAATCTGATCCGAATTATAGTATAATCTTATTAATTTGATTCGCTAATTCAGTAATCGCAGCCATTGCCTTTTTATCTTTCTTGGCATCCCCAATATCATAAGCTTTGGAAGTAACTGTACCAATAAATTCTAGCTTTAAAGAACGAGCCATGCGCTTGAACATTTCTATGGTCAGATCGCAATCTTTTTCACCCACTCCGGCAGGCAGCAAAATCACCATTTTTTTATTGGCTAGTTTATCTCCCCCGTAGTAAGGACGGAGTCGGTCGAGTACTGATTTCATTTTGGCAGTGGGGGTAAACCAATAAATCGGGGTTCCGAAAACTAAGATATCAGCCGCATCAATTCGCTTGTTCAGTTCCTGCATCTCATCCTCAACAATGCAGGTCAGGTTGCCACTTTTACAGCCCCTGCAATCGGTGCAGGCTTTAATTTCAAAATCATATAAAAAAGTAAAATTGGACGTAAATCTTTCCTTATCCAGTTGTTTGTTCAGTGTTTCAGCCAATATTGCGGTATTTCCTCTTTTCCTAGGGCTTCCAATAATGAATTCTACTTTTTGCATATGCAAGATTTATTGAGGCTGATAACCTACAGGGTCTCACCTTCGTAGTTTTTAATAATTTTACTTTGAGATCTCTCACTTCGTTCGAGATGACAATTTCTTGTATAAAAAGAAGACTAAAAAGCCTAACATACTTCCAAAAGCAGCTCCAAAAATTACATCGCCGGGATAATGAACCCCTAAATAAATTCGACTATAGCTAACAATTAAAGCCCAAAGTAAAACGAGAACCGTAAAATAGCGATATTTTTTACCAAGGAATTGGATTAAAAAAACTGCGAGTCCAAAAGTATTGGCCGCATGCGACGAAATGAATCCAAATTGGCCACCGCATTTTCCATGCACTAAATGAACCAAACCTTCAAGTTGTGGTTCGTGGCAAGGTCTTAATCGGAGGAATACATTTTTAAATAAATGTACAGATCCCTGATCGCTAAGAACAATTAAAACAATAACGGATAAAAATATTCCAACAGTTTTCCATTTATAATTTTTAATGAGCAGATACAGGAAAAAGAGATAAAGAGGAATCCAAATGAGTTTGTTGCTTGCCCAAAACATTAAAAAATCGAATATGCTGTTATGGCTTCCGTTTATCGCCAAAAACAATTCAGTATCCAGATTTTTTATTGCTTCGATCATGAAATTCGTCGTCAATATTTTACGCTTAGCTATTTTAACGTTATGTGGAGGTCAATTCGAGCAAGTCGAGAACTTCTTAATAAAGGACATCTCGACAAGCTCGATGTGACCCAATCAATTAATTATTTAACAACTTCCAGATTTCATCCTTAAGCTGGGTCAATCCCAATCCACTGATGGATGAAATAAAAATAGTTTTAATTTTTGGAAGCTCTTTTTTCATTTCTTTAATCAGTTGTTCATCCAGCATATCGCATTTTGTAATGGCCAGTAAACGCTCCTTATCCAACAATTCAGGATTGAACTGCTTTAATTCGTTTAAAAGAATCTTATATTCTTTACGGATATCCTTTGAATCGGCCGGAACCATGAACAACAACATCGAATTGCGTTCGATATGCCTTAAAAACCGCAATCCCAAACCCTTGCCTTCATGCGCTCCTTCAATAATTCCCGGAATGTCGGCAATTACAAATGAAAGATTGCTGCGATAAGAAACAATACCTAAATTAGGCACAAGTGTGGTAAATGGATAATCGGCAATTTCGGGTTTTGCCGCAGAAACTACCGATAAAAGCGTTGACTTTCCGGCATTCGGGAAACCGACCAAACCTACGTCGGCCAATAATTTCAGTTCAAGAATCACCCAATCTTCCAATCCATCTTCACCCGGTTGTGCATATGATGGCGCCTGATTGGTTGGTGTTTTAAAATGATCATTGCCCAATCCACCTCTTCCTCCCTGAAATAAAATCATCGTCTGATCATGCTCAGTTATTTCACCCATTACTTCGCCGGTTTCTGCATTTCGGGCAACTGTTCCGAGTGGTACTTCAATAAATTGATCTTTACCGTCGGCACCATGGCTTCGTTGTTTACCTCCACTTTCGCCATGTTCGGCATGAATGTGTTTGGTATAACGCAAGTGCAAAAGGGTCCATAATTGTGAATTTCCCTTTAGGATGATATGACCACCCCTGCCTCCATCTCCCCCGTCAGGGCCCCCTTTTGGAATATATTTTTCGCGTCGGAAATGAGCAGAACCCCTACCTCCATTACCCGATCTGCAAAATATCTTTACATAATCAACAAAATTTGAGTTGCCCATTTTATTCTACAATTTTATAAATTTCCGGTAAATTCCGTCCCTGACCATCATAATCCAATCCATATCCGATGATAAAATCATTGGGGATTTTAATCCCGATATAATCAATTTTAAAATCTTTTTGAAAAGCAGCGGGCTTAAACAACAAAGTCGCAATCTTCACATCTTCAGCTTCAAGCTGATGAAGCAAAGGAACCGTATGAGCCATGGTAATTCCGGTATCAATAATATCTTCAACCACCACAACCGTACGTCCCTTCAAAACCCGATCCAGGCCAATTAACTCCCGAACCGTTGAAGTTGTTTGGGTTCCGACGTAAGATGATAGTTTTACAAAACTAAGTTCACACTCAATGGTTATCTTCTTAAATAAATCGGAAGCAAACATAAAGGCACCGTTTAAAACGACGATGAACAAAGGGTTTTTGTCCTCAAGCTCAACATTCATTTGATCTGCAATATTTTGAACAGCCTGTTCAATTTGATCCGATTTGATGAACGGACTAAACATTTTATCTTTTACCTGAATAATATCCATCACAAAAAATTATCGAACAAAGATAGCTGATAAGATATAGAATTGAAATTTAAAGTTTATTTTTGTTCTGAGTTCAACAAACCATTTAAATTCATGAAAGCAAAAGTAAGCATCATTATGGGTAGCACATCCGATTTGCCGGTTATGGAAAAAGCTGCCAAATTTCTGGACGAAATGGAAATCCCATTCGAATTAAATGCACTATCAGCACATCGTACGCCCGAAAAAGTTGAAGCTTTTGCCAAAAATGCTCATAAGAACGGAATACGGGTAATTATTGCAGGTGCAGGAATGGCCGCCCATTTACCAGGGGTAATTGCTGCCATGACCCCCATTCCGGTCATTGGCGTTCCGATCAACGCAAGCCTAGATGGGATGGATTCGTTATTAGCCATTGTTCAAATGCCTCCCGGTATCCCGGTGGCGACCGTAGGAATAGATGGAGCATTAAATGCGGCTATTTTAGCAGCCCAGATCCTGGCGACTGATGATGAAGAATTATTCAATAAAACCGTTCAGTATAAAGAAAATCTTAAAAGCAAGATTGTAAAAGCCAATGAAGAACTGGCCACAATCAAGTATAAATTCAAAGTTTAGTCCCCCTTCGCTTTTAGCTTCGGAGGATTAATTTATTAAATCCTTAATTACTACTTGCAAAAAGGCCTCACTTATGTGGGGCTTTTTTATATGTCATTCCGACGAATGAAATGAGGAGGAATCTCAATCCTTAAAAGAGATTTCTCAGTCGCTACGCTTCCTCCCAACAAAGCGAGCATTGAAGTTTCGTCCTGGCAAACAGGTAAAAAAATCAATTAAAAGAACCCATATTACTAATATACCATTTAACCAATAAACCACTTTTACTAATTAACAATTCACTGCCTTATTCTATCCTCAACGAATCCACAGGATTTGATCTTGATATTTTAATGGTGTGATACATCACCGTTAGTAAAGTGATAACCAACAACAGGATCGCGGCAATGATAAAAGTAACGATGCTTAGGCTGGTTCTGTACTCATAATTCGCCAGGAAGTTTTGCATCAAATAATAAGCAAGTGGAAATGCGATCAAAATTGAGATCCCAATCAAAACAAAATAGTCCTTAAACACCAATTGAATGATTGTTTGAACTTTGGCACCCAGAACTTTTCGGATCGAGATTTCTTTGGTTCTTTGTTCGACGGTATAAGAGGCAAGTCCGAAAACACCTAAGGATGCGATAATGATGACAATGATCGAAAACAGTGTGAACAAAACACCTCTCTTCTCGTCAGGCTGAATCTGTTCAAATAAATTATCTTTCAGGTAGCTATATTCAAATGGGTTTGTCGGGAAGGTTTTGTTCCAAGCCAGCTCCAGGTTTTCAATCGTTTTTCTGTCGCTTCCTTTATCTAATTTAACATAAACAATGGGGCCGTTTTCTCGCAAATAGAGTAGCAGGGATTCAACCGGATTATAAAGCCCTGTCTGCTGATAATCTTTCATGATTCCTATAACTTTAGCAACCTGGTTGTTCCCAAAATCCACTTTTTTACCAAGCGGTTCCTTCCATCCTAAACGATCTGCTAGTGTCTGATTAACTAAAACAGCCAAAGTGTCGGTTTTAAACTCTTCCGAAAAATTCCGACCTTCAAGTATTTCAA
Organism: Bacteroidetes bacterium HGW-Bacteroidetes-17; assembly: GCA_002840985.1. Lineage (GTDB taxonomy): Bacteria > Bacteroidota > Bacteroidia > Bacteroidales. Next base: position 20,907 of record PHDM01000006.1, on the reverse strand, counting down.
TGCCAAGGGTCAGTATAAATTTAAAATCAACACCAGCCATATTAATCCCTCTATCTTGCATTCCTTCATCCAGTTCAACAGAAACCAGATTTTTACTACTTCCCTCTCCCATTGGCGAATCGGTGGTTCCAACGCTTTTTACACCTGATACAGCCAGGAATTCATTCCTCAAAACAGGAAGCTTTTCAATCATGGAACGGTTGTTCAGAACAACAGTCAGTATTTCTTCTTTATCGAAGCCCATGTCTTTTTTCTTTAAATAACTAAGTTGTTCATAAACAACCATGGTACTTATGATCATGCCCAGGGAAATTACAAATTGAACCACTACCAATGCTTTCCTAAGTAAACCATGGCCGCTTCCCTTGGCTTGTTTGCCCTTTAATGCATTGATGGGTTTAAAACGTGAAAGGAAGAATGCCGGATATGTCCCGCTTAGCAAGCCCAGAATCACAATAATAGAGATAATTGCAAATAGGAATGAAGATTTGCCGAAGAAGGTAAAATCGAGTGATTTGCCTGAAATCAAATTGAATTGAGGTAAGAAAACATAGCACAACACCAAGCTGATGGAAAGTGAAACAACGGTCAGCACAACCGATTCAGTAAGAAATTGCCTGATCAACATTCCCTGGTGGGCACCTGCCACTTTTCTGATCCCAACTTCCCGTGATCGTTTAACCGAACGGGCAGTGGTTAAATTCATATAATTGATTCCCGCGATCACCAACAAAAAAACAGCAATCAAAAAGAAAATTTTCACGAACCTGATATTTCCGCTTGCTTCCGATTCGCCCTGACCAATTGGGTTGAGGTGAATTTCCGCTAACGGTTGTAAAATATAATCGATTTTTACCCCAACATTCTCAAATATTTCGGCCATAAACTTGGGGTACATTTCTTCCAGCTTTTTATCAAAAGCGATGATATCTGTACCTTTCTTCAGCTTTAAATATGTTGGAAGCCCAAAATTTCCCCAACTTTGCCTTCTTGATTCCAATGTGCTCCACGACATCAAAGCAGAAAAATGACTATGTGAATTTTTAGGAACATCTTTAATAATTCCGGTCACTTTTAAAGTACGGGATTCATTTTTAATCATTTTCCCCATCGGGTCCTCATCTGCAAAAAGCTTTTTAGCAAAGGATTTTGTAAGAACGATTGAATTGGGTTCATCCAGTGCGGTTTCCGGATCGCCGGATATCATGGGAAATGTAAAAACATCGAATACGGTCGAGTCAACAAAATTTACGTCCGTATCATAAAATTGCTTTTCACCATATTGAAACAAACTTCTTCCTATTCCTTGAAAACGAATGGCATTTTCAACTTCAGGGTAATCCTGTAATACCTGAGTTGCAAAAGGAATTTGAGCCACTGTCCAAACAAAATCATCATCCGTTTCGGTGATATGAGATGCCACTCGGTAAATTTGCTCATGATTTTTATTGTATTTATCGTAACTCAATTCGTCGAAAACATAGATGAGCAAAAAGAGCGTACTGCTAATGCCAATGGTTAGTCCTAAAATGTTGATTAAGCTGTATCCGAAATCCTTAGTTATGTTCCGAATGGCAAATTTTATTTGGTTAAGGATCATGGTTGTGACTGTTAAATTATCGAATGTATTTTTGACTTCTTAAAGACGTACTTCAGACAAAAAAGTTGTAATTGCGATTCATCTTAGCATTCCACATCTACATATGAATTCAATTTCCTTTTATATTAAACTTCAAAACTAACAGAAAATTACATAAAAAGAAGTTAAAGTTAAGTTAAGGTAGGTTAAAGAAAGGTTAATACGCAAAATTGAATCGCTTGAAAATTGAATGTTTTATAAGTACTTCTCTTTTATTATTTAAATTGAATCTCAGCAATTTCTGTTGTACTTTTAACCTTATAATGCTCAGTTTAAACCTAATGAAAAACAAACTTATGAACCCAAAACTTAAAAATTGTATTGAGGATTATCAGAATGGACGAATCGATCGTCGTGAATTCCTTAAGAAATCAGCAATTCTCGCAGGAGGTGCTGCAATTGTATTAACCGGAATTCCTTCAATGTCCAGAGCTCAGATCGTTTCAGAGAATGATCCCCGTTTGCAAACCGAAATGATTACCTACACAGGAGAAAGTGGAGAGATGATGGCTTATATGGCCAAACCAAAAGGTGCAGGGAAACTTCCGGCAGTAATTGTTATTCATGAAAACAGGGGATTGGTCCCACACATTAAGGATGTTACTCGCCGAATGGCACTTGAAGGATTTATTGCCATTGCACCCGATGCTTTATCCCCGGTTGGTGGAACCCCTGATACAGGTGAGGATACCCGTCCTTTATTCCAGAAAATCGATTACGAAAAAACCAAAAAAGATTTCAGTGCTGCCGTAAAATATTTACAAACCAATCCGCAAACAACCGGTAAGGTAGGTTGTACGGGATTTTGTTGGGGTGGCGCCATGACCAATCATGTAGCCGTAAATTCACCTGAATTAAAGGCTGCGGTTCCTTATTATGGCAGTCAGCCTGCCGTTGAAGATGTTTCCAAAATAAAAGCTTCAATGATGATGCATTATGCCGGTGAAGATACTCGTATTAACGCAGGAATACCTGCCTTTGAGGAAGGCTTGAAAAAAACCGGAATTGAATACGAAATATTTATTTACGAAGGGGCGCAGCATGCATTTAACAATGATACAAATCCCGATCGTTATCATCCCGAAGCAGCAAAATTGGCTTGGACTAGAACCATTGAATTTTTTAAAGAAAAACTTGGGGAATAAAGTCCCCAAGTCTCATCTTTATAGAAACCTATTGTTTATCCTTTTGGGGGTTACTAATGTAAGCTCATCACTTTCGTGATTTCCCAAGTGTCATTTTTTGCTTTCCATACGATTACAAAACGTCCAATTTTAGAAGGTGTTCCAGCCTCTTCCTGATTATTATGGAATTTATGAAAGCCTATTTCAATTGCGCCATAACCTTTAATAGGATATACCTCAATGCTGCCTTGTACCAATTCTCTTGAAACTTTGCCGCATATATTTTTTTCAGTACCATCTAAAAGCTCTTGCTTTGATGTCATTAGACCACCTTGATCATGAAAAAATTCTATGCTATCTGAATAGATTTCAGCTTGTTTATCTAAGTCACAATTATTGTAAGCATCAAAAAACATACTATCCATTTGCACGATGGTATTATATAATTCCGGATCGTCAGGAGTGAATTTGTTTAAGGAAACTGTTTTCTCCACTTCTTTTGTTGTACAACCTGAAATAAAAAGAAGAGACATCAAAGCGAAGAACATGATTTTGTGTGTACTTCTCATAAGTTTCTTTATTGGGCTGATAATCGTAGCAATTCAACAATCATTTTAAGTGCTTTTTCCATATCCGCAACATAAATGTGCTCATCCAGCGCATGTTCATTTCTGGCACCAATACCAACTACAGCCATCTCTATTCCATGATTATTATAGATTGATGCATCCGTAAATCCGGTCATGAATGTTGCTTTTGCATCAATACCCACGGTTTTAAGTGCTTTTTTAGAAAGGTCGACTGTAAATGAGTTTTCAGGAATATCAACCGCTTTGCATAAATTATTTTCAACGATTTCAATTTGAGCACCGGCGGCTTCGACTTCCCGTTTTATGATTGCGGACATTTCATCGGCTAGCTTTTGTGCTTTTTCGTGATTCAAACTTCGGCATTCGGCTTTAAAAACAACTTTGTCCGGGACTCCGTTACGAACAATCCCACCTTCAATAATCCCGACATTGGCTGTTGTTTCATGGTCAATTCTTCCAACCTTTAACGCAACAATGGCCCTTGACGCAGCAACAATGGCATTAATGCCTTTTTCGGGTTCCATGCCTGCATGGGCCGATTTCCCTTTAACGGTAACATCGAATGTAAAGTATGATGGACCTCCAATGATAATGGTATCCAGGGTATCATTATCAAGTAAGAACCCTCTCTTTGCAGTAATTTTTGAATAGTCGAGATTTTTAACCCCGAATAAACCAATTTCTTCCTCACGGGAAATGGCTACCTCAATAGGTGGGCAGACCTCTGCAATTCTCAGTGCTTCTAGCATTTCGGCGATACCCGCTTTATCGTCAGCTCCTAAAATGGTATCCCCTTTCGATCTGATGATACCATCTGCTAATACTGGCTGAATCCCAATACCCGGCTTTACAGTATCTGCATGACACGACAATAAAATAGGATCTTTGCCTTCGCAGCCCTTGGCTGGTAATTTCGCGATCAGATTGCCATAACTATCCTGCATGGTTTCTGCACCTAATTTTTTGTATTCTTTTTCAAGATAATTGATGAAATTGGCCTCATTGCTCGATTCGCTATCAATTTGTACCATTTCCATAAATTGTTTAATCATTCTTTCTGACATGGGAATATTTTTTGGATTAATGAAAAATAAATAATACATGAACCCATAAAAGAGTTCATGCATTGATTAACAAATATAATGATAAGTTTTCTTTGGTAAAGGTTACAAAGAAGCTTCTTTAAGAAGTAATCGGTATTTATTTTTTTAATTCCTTCGGAATTTCAAATAGTTCATCCTTTGGATTAACATTGAATTTTACATTTTTAAATAATCCTTTATCAATACCCTCACGTCCCTCAAAACTATAACCATCAGGGAATAAAATGCCTTTATAATCTAAATAGGTTGTGATAAAGTTCTCCCATAATTCTTCCTTTGGATCCCCACTCCAACTAACAAGCCTTCTTGTCACCAAAAAAGATTTATCATCGACAAAATAGCTGACATTTCCACCCAGTGGTAGTTCAACAAAAAGTTCATAAGCATTAATTTCTTCAAAACTTTTAAGCCCTCTCAATTCACACGGATATTCAAAAAAAGCAGGGAATATGAGTGCAATATCAATTTCAAAATGCCTCCAGGATGCGGAATCAATCATTTCAGGAAACCGCGGATTTCCATCTTTATCATTTGTTTGTCGGGCCCAAGCAGCTTGTTTGCCATCGAAAACAAGCACTCCACCACCACTTATTTCATTTCTGAAAAAATTGGGTCGCTTTACAGTCACTTTGTTGGGAACCTTACTTCCATGGAAATAGCTTTCAACGTAAACAGATTTAATTTCGTCAGGTTTCAGCTTGCCAAACATGGCTCTCCATGCATTTTTAATAATTTCAGCCTTGGTGATTTCAATGTTTTCATTTTGACTTTCTACACTTAGGGTAATACTCATTAGCACTAACAATTGAAATATTATTCTTATTATCTTTGATCGTTTCATTATTATGATTTTAGGTTAATTTATTTAATAGATACTTAATAAAACGTAGGATCAATTTTGAATGGAGCAATATTATCGAATACCTTAAACTTTTACAAGATGACTAAAGTACCTTTTATGCAAAAACGTACTTTAGTAACATAAATAATTACTGGCCAGTCATTATGGTAGAACCAACAAATTTAATTATTTCGTTAATCAACTTGATTTCGCTCATTCTTGGTGGATTTTCGCTTGGTATTATTTTTTGGTTAAGCAGAAGAAACAATGCTTCTTATTTAAACTACTTTTTTTTATTTCTGGTGTGTGCTGTAACCTCTGGTTTTTGTGATTGGATCATCTTTAATTGGGTTTTGCTTCTCGTTCCCGGCATTTCTTCTACTACCGCCGATCTTATTTATCATATTTTTTGGGATTTGATTGGCCTCCCAGCTGCGCTCTTTTCGGTCTATTTTTTAATCCGAACGATAAATGGGATGTTAAAACTCCACTTTAAAAAGGTGTATTACTTGGTTTTTATTTTGTTGCTATTTATTATCACAGTACTTTCATATTTGGGGTTTTATTTCCGTTTAGAAAAAACCGAAAGTTTCATAGGGTACTTTATGATAAAAATGTACACCTATATTATTCCTGCCATTATTTTGTCATTCCTCCTTTTTGCCTATTATAAATCAATAAGATTGAAAAAAAATGAATTGGTCATAGGGAAATTCATTATCATCACTTTCTCCGGGTTCTTTCTCTGGAATTTTCTATCAATCATTCCTGTTAGTATTGGAGTTTGGCGACACGTAATCATCTTATCATATTATCTCGCTCTTTTCATTCCCTCGATATATTTATATGTCTGGAGAGAAGATTTTAAAATCATCCCTGTAATTAATAAAAACATGGATTTGGAAGAAGTATTTACAACCTATCATTTTACATCCAGAGAAAAGGAACTAATATTTCTTTTATTGGAAGGAAAAAGCAATCAGGAAATTTCGGAAAAATTATTTATTTCATTGCAAACCACTAAGAATTACGTTAGTAATATATACAAGAAAGTGGGTCTTAGAAGCAGAGTTCAGTTTGTGAATTTTATCCGGCAATATCATTAGCGATATTGTCTGCTTCAATTGATCCTCCGAAAAACTATTAACAATGGTACTATGCAGGAGTTCGAGCTTGTACACAGAAACTATAATTTTTAATTCTCTTTTCGCGTATTTAGTCGCCGACGCTGTTGACCACTCCTATTATTTGGATTTACTGCCCACGATTGTTGTCGGCTACCTCTGCTTTTAACAGTCGGTGCTGCAGGTCTCGATTGTTGTCTGGGTCTTTGCTGCCTTCCCTGCTTTGGACTTGGTTCATCCGTGCCATCATCAGGAAAAGGATGATTTTTTACAACCGGAATATTTTGTCCGGTTAATTTTTGAATATCGCGCAAGAATACCCGCTCTTCCATATCACAAAAAGACAACGCGATTCCGCTGGCTCCGGCCCGACCAGTTCGGCCAATTCGGTGAACGTAGGTTTCCGGAATATTTGGTAAATCGTAGTTAATCACATGCGACATATCATCAATATCGATGCCTCTGGCAGCAATATCGGTTGCAACAAGTACCTTAGTGATTCCTGCCTTGAAATTACTTAATGCCAGTTGTCGCGCGGTTTGCGATTTATTTCCGTGTATGGCTTCGGCGTTGATGTCAGCTTTAATAAGTTCTTTTACAATTTTATTTGCACCGTGCTTTGTTCTCGAAAAAACCAAAACCGAACCTATTTTTTCTGTTTGAAGTAAGTGAACCAATAATTTTGGTTTGCCTTTTTTACCAGTAAAGTATACCGCCTGAACTACTTTTTCAGCAGTCGCTTGTTCGGGTGTTACACTCACTTTTTCCGGATTTCCAAGAATCTTTCTTGATAAAGCCACGATGTCGGGTGGCATGGTGGCCGAAAAGAAAAGGGATTGTCTTTTTTCCGGTAATTTGGCAATAATTTTTTTAATATCGTGGATGAAACCCATGTCGAGCATGTGATCTGCCTCGTCCAAAACAAAATATTTAATGTCTTTTAGGTTGATAAATCCCTGGTTCATCAAGTCGAGAAGTCTTCCGGGAGTGGCAACAAGTACATCAACGCCTTGGCGGAGTGCAGTTGTTTGCGCTCCCTGTTTTACACCTCCGAAAATAACGGTGTTTTTGATTCCTGTAAACTTCCCGTAAGTAGTGAAACTGTCAGCTATTTGAATGGCTAATTCGCGGGTTGGTGTAATAACTAATGCTTTTATTTTGCGTTGGCCATTATTTGGCTGTTTATCAAGATAAAGGTGTTGTAATATTGGAGTTGCGAAAGCTGCGGTTTTTCCTGTGCCTGTTTGAGCGCAACCCAATAAATCTTTTCCGCTTAGCAGTATTGGGATTGATTGTTCTTGTATGGGGGTTGGTTGTGTGTATCCTTCAGAGCTGAGGGCTTGAAGTATAGGTTCAATTAATTCTAATTCTTTAAATGTCATGTATTTTTTTAAGTGGGGGCAAAGGTAGCTTAATTGTTTGGATATATGTAGTTTTAATATTAAGCATATACACGATATAATCTGTTCAAGGGTTCAAGGGTTCAAAAGTTTAAAAGTTAAGGGATTTTTGTCTATTTAAAACGCTATAAAGTGGAAGAGAGGTCACTTTTATCTATTGTTATAGTTTGAAATTTAGCACTCCTAATTTGATGTACAGGAATTAAGCAAATTATTAATTATATCGATATTCCATATAATTAAGGACTTATTACATAACAATTCATTACTAATTTTATAAATCTGTTTAAAAATTAATGCAATATGATTTCCAATTCTTAGAACTTATCCGCAAATTTACACAAACTTAATTGGGCCTTAAATTATTCATCTGATAATACTTGTCGCCCAGGAAGCATTATTAACCTAATTGAAAACAATATCGCTTATGAGAAATACTACTACACGTTTTTGCCTATCTGTTTTATGCATATTTGGGATGATGACCAACAGCTTTTCACAAGCTGAAGCAGTCTTCGGCTGGACACAATACAGGGGAGAAAACCGAGCCGGGGCATCAACCGAAAAGTTAACCGAAAAGGATTGGATAAGTTCAAAACCTGAAATGTTATGGAAGAAAAAGATAGGTTCCGGGTTTTCAGAACTTGTGATTTCAGAAGGGATCATTTATACCATGTTTAGTGAAAAAATTGACAGTACATCTGGATTCGAGTATTTGGCTGCTTATAAAGAAAGTACCGGAAGTGAAATTTGGAGAACCCAAGTTGATTCAATTTATATTGAAATTGACGGATGGGGCGATGGTCCAAGATCAACGCCAATTATAGATGAGGAATTTATTTACTGTTTTAGCGGATTGGGCAAGTTTTCAGCTCGTTCAAAAAGAGATGGCAAGTTAATTTGGGAACATGATTTTGTTAAGGAATTTGGTAGCACCCGACCGCGTTGGGGTTATGCATGCTCTCCAATTCTTGTTGAGAATAATGTAATGATGGAAGTTGGAGGAGTTGGTGGCAAAACATTTATGACTTTTGATAAAAGTAATGGTAATGTTATTTGGGACGATGGTGCCGGTCCGGCAGGTTATACTTCACCACTTTTAATGAGTATTGAAGGACAAAGTCAATTTGTTTTTGTGAATGGAAGAACTTTATCCTCCTACAATTTGCAAGGTGATACACTTTGGACCTACCAATTGCCGTTTTCGATTCCAATTGCGATGCCTGTTTTGATAGGATCAAACAAACTGTTTTTTTCTCAAATTTCAAGTGGATTTGTCATATTACAGATTGAAAACAATAAAGTCACTGAAGTATTGAGAGGGAGTGAAATGAAAAATGACTTTATGACCTGTGTTTATCATGACGGTTATATTTATGGGTATCATATTGCCGCATTGCGCTGTATTTCTGCCGAAACAGGAGAAGTTAAATGGTCGAAAAGGGGCTTCGGAAAAGGAAGCCTGATTTTAGTTGATGGCAAATTAATTATTTTATCGGATAAAGGTAAATTGGCAATTGCCAAAGCAAGTCCGGATGCTTATCAGGAACTGGGTTCGGTTCAGGCAATCAGTGGGAGCATCACATGGACAGCACCTTCATTCACCGATGGTAAAGTTTATCTGAGGAATCAAACCGAAATGGCCTGCTTTAAGTTAAATTAAATCTTCAACACCTAAAACAAGATAAAATGAGGTTCATTAAACATTACACAATCCTGATCATTATTTCCTTCTGCATTTCAGTAGCTGCAAACGCCCAGAATGTTGACGATATTATTGCAAAACATATTCAAGCCCATGGAGGTGCTGAAAAATGGGATAAGATTAAATCGATGGAAATAACAGCACGCTTTACGGCTTTTAGTGAAGAGAATGAATGGTATGCAATAAAAACAAATACCGGAGCTTATTACAGCGATTTGCAAATCGGGCAGCATAAAGTCAAAGAAGCCTTCAATGGAAAATCAGGCTGGACTATCGATCCATGGCATGATTTCACTTTTCCACGATTATTGAACAAAGTTGAAGACAATGTTTTTCATCAAAAAGCTGAATTCTTTTCTCCTTTTTATAAATACAAAGAAAAAGGAATGAAAGTAGAATATGCCGGTGAAGCGAATATTGATGGCGTTGGTACCTATGTTTTAAAACTAACTAAATCCAATGGATTATCAGAGACCTGGTATCTGAATAAAACAACCTATCTTGAGGTTAAATCAATTTCCGATTGGGTTGATTTCGGGATGCGCGTATCGGCAGAATCCTATTTCGATGATTTCAGGGAAGTAGACGGTTTAACAATCCCATTTTTCGTGGAGCGCATGTTTGGTCAACGCGACAGGATTTTGGTCATCGAAAATATCAAGCTAAATGCTTTAGTCAATGAAAGTATTTTTGAAATGCCCAAAAGCAATGAAATGCAAAAACTGGCATTTTTAGCCGGAAACTGGAATGTGAAGGTTGAAATTCCGGGCAGAAATAATACATGGCGCACGGTTGATCAAACATCATCAAATGCTCAATTTATTGCAACAAATAATTTGCAACAAAACATTAGCGTTAGCGAGTACTACGTTCAAGCAATGATTATCAACTATAGCTTTTATCAGGAGCGAAATAAATACCGACTCACGATCTATAATGGGTTTTCGTCGAGTACTGATTTATATGAAGGTGCTTTTATTGATGGTGTTTTTACAGCCGATAATACCAGTATAAAATATAATGATGCTGAATCGAATGCGGCTCTTCTGCAACTAAGCATTTATGATATTACTCCTGATGCATTTATGATGGAAATTAAAAATTCGGAGGATAAAGGGGCCACATGGAAGCAGGCTTATAAATTGAGTTATAGCAGAAAGTAGTTTGTTTAGCTTAGCACAATATATATCTAATGCCGGAAAAGTATTCCCTCTTTTTATATGGAAGTTTGCCTAACCTGATAACCTTAAATTCAAGTTCTTGTCTAAGTTGAATTTATGTGGTGAATTTCATTATAATTTGTAACTTCATTTTCAAATTGCAAAACCATAGGTCATGAAAAAGTTCATACAACTAGTCTTGTTCGCCGGATTAGCATCATTTATTATTAGTTGTGGCAGTAGTGTCAATAAAAAAGTTCAGTCCAATGAAGAACCAAAAACAGATACGATTGCAAAAGAAGTCAAAACAGTAAAAAGTGATTGGAAAAAAGTGTATGCACTGGATGAATTTGGAGATAAAATTGAAAGCAAATATACTTTGAATGTACAATTCATGGGTACGATGACGAACTCTTTAGAAACCGGTTCAAACATAACCGTAAAAATGCAAATCAAGGATTCAATAATTTATACGATTTTCTATGATTATAGCGATCTGGAAGATGAATTACCGAATGGCAAATCAGTAAATTTAAAAGTTAAAATTGAAAATGGAGAGGTTTTACAAGTTAGACAGTATTTTACCAATAATAGAATGATTGATAAGGATAAGGTCCTGCTTAAATTACTGTTAGCCCAGGAAGTTCCTCTAAAAGTGATTGCAGATCTGAGTATGGCAGACAGCGATGCATCAACAGTTTACAAATATAATATAAGTACAGCAGGCTTAAAGGATTTGTTAAAATAAGAGCTGACTTTAAAGTTATTAATTCTTCATTAACTCCAAAATGCCAGCAGGGTATCAAGGCTTTCCCGTTCACGAAGGATTTCAAATGTTTTACCTTCATTGAAATAACCGATTACTTTCGGAATTTGACGACTATTATATCTCGACCACATACTCAGGGTATACGCACCTGTGTCTTGTATAATGATGTAATCGCCTTGTTCGACCGGTGGTAAGATGATTTCAGTTGCAATTACATCTCCTGCAAAACATAAAGGACCCGCAATCATATATTTGTTTTTGTCAATTCCGGTTTTAATATTTCCATGACTGTCTAGTACAATAATTTCATGATGCCAATCATCGGGCCGATAACATTTACGCAAAAACAAATCTGCACCAACATGGATCATGGCTGTATTTATATCGGGTTCCCTCTTTACATATTCAACCTTTGATGCAACCCAGCCTGTATTGGCATGAATAGTTCGTCCGAACTCCGTTATTAATTTAAAATCAACTGTAAATAGCTCTTTAAATTGATGTTTTAAAGTTTTTACATAATCTGACATTAAAACCGCTTCCTCATCACGGTGATAAGAAACAGGCAGACCACCACCCAAATCAAATATGTTAATTTGACGACCTGCATTATTGTTTTTTAAACTCTCATTGACTTCGTATGTAAAATCCAAAACCTTTTCTACCCCCTTTACTAACATTTCAATCGAACATCCTTGAGAACCAATATGAAGATGAACCCCGGTCAGCCATTCATATTGTTCAAACTTAGCTTTTAATGCTGCTCGATTTTCTTTTAAGGCTACTCCAAACTTTGAGTATTCTCCTGCCACACTTGTCAAAGCAATATTTCCGGTTCCTACCTGAGGATTAATTCTTATTCCAATGGTACTTTTAGGTTTTTCCTCTCCAATTATTTTAGCGATCCGATCAAGTTCATACAATGAATCGGCATTTATATGACAACCAAGATTAAGAGCGTAAGCTATTTCATTAACAGTTTTAGCAGGGGAGTCAAATATAATCTTATCAGGTGAAACACCAGATTTCTCCGCAAAATAAAGCTCCGGCAATGAAGCGGCTTCAAAACCAACGTCAAGCTTTTCAATTTGCCTTAAAACTTTAAGTAAGGGATTTGCTTTTATAGCGATTGCGTGGATAGCATTTTTAGGAAAAAGTGACTTTATTTCGTTAATTCGTTCTATCAGATACGAAATATCGTGAAAGATAAGAGCCGTATCATTTTCATTAATTACATTTAACTGAGTAAGTGCCCTTTTAAAAACCAAACTAATTTCCTCGTCTGATATTCTTGAAGAACTATTTTTTTTTAAACCTGATTTTCTCATCTTATCATTATTTTAAAGAGACAAAATCTTCCTTATTAAAAAGGATTCCATACTGCCGTATGCGAAAATAACAAATGCCTTTTACAAATTGATAAGTTAGACGGAATAAATTATTAAGATTTCAAGGCCTCACCAAATGTGACCAATTTATGTTTTTTTTCATCCCATAAATGAAAACGCATTGAACGGATACTTGGCCAAAAAGTAAGTGGTTCTTTCTGGAAAATTGGATTTTCAAGGATGCATTTTTCGAGGTTGTAATTTGGAATTTTGGGACTTAGATGGTGGAGGTGATGAAAGCCAATATTGCCCGAGAACCACTGTAATATTTTAGGGAGCTTCAGGTAAGAACTGCCTTCCATGGCAATTATTTTGTAATCCCAGTTTTCGTCACGTTCCCAAATCACATGCTCAAATTGATGTTGTAAATAAAACAACCAAACACCTGCCACCGAAGCAAAATATAATACCGGAATTTGAATTAGCAGAAAGGTTTCAAATCCAATTAATAGTGAGATAAGTATCACGCCTAAAATAAGGCCGAGGGTAGTGAGGTGCGTATATAATTTGGATTTTAAGGATTGGGTTTTGCTCGGGAAACGCATGGCGATTGTAAATAAAAAGAAAGGGGCAATCAGAAAGATGACTATCGGATTACGATAGATTCGATAGTAAATTCTTTTACCGAGAGAGTAGCTTTTATATTCTTCAACCGTAATAGTTTTGACATCGCCGCTACCACGTTTATCCAAATTACCTACTGTTTGATGATGTAAATGATGCTCGTGATGCCATTTATGATGAGGAGTAAAAACCAACATGCCGGAAATAATACTCACGACCCTACTTAAAAGGGGTGATTTAAAAAATGACCCATGCCCACAATCGTGGAAAATGATAAAAATCCGCACCAAAAACCCCGCTGCAAGAATTGATAAAGCTAAAGTGAGCCAATATGAAATTTTGATGCTGTAAATCATGGCAATCCATAATCCAATGTATGGAATATATGAATTGGCAATTTGAAACCAGCTTTTTGCATTGCTGGGTTTATTGTATTTGCTAATTATCTTAGTCCAATTGGACCAATCATTTTTTTGGGAATTTTTTTCCATGTAAAAGTCAGCAACAAAAAGATATTACTAAATTCTTAATATAAATTCAAACGTAAAATTACAACAATCACTACAGTGCAGCAAATAAAGTCCAATTAATTCGAAATTATCCACATGCAAAAATGGATGATTTGTTGAGGGTCGGAATGCAGAAATTTAATCGTGAGACTCAAATTTCAGGAGTAAGCGAACTGAAATTTGCAAGACGAACAATCCCGACGAAGTCGGAGGGTAATCCTCTGCAGCTCTGCTGCGGAATTAGTTTCTCCCAAATTCTCGGTACTTTGGGGTTTCATACCCGTGATTCAGAGCGTTAAAACAAATTGGCTATTCTGGTTCGGTTTCGACTTTGGGTGTTGTACTAAACCATACAATTAATGCTGCTTTATTTTCTTCAGTCAATTTTGCATTTGCATGAATGAGGGTATAAGCGCTTAAAGGCATTTTATCTGCTTTCAATTCATCAATACATTCTTCAATTTTTCTGATTCTTCTGGCCTCAGGATAATTACCCCATTCAGAAAAATTTAAATGCTTACGCCCATCTTGAATATGATTACCAACGATCTAGGATACAGGAGCAATATATGAGTACCATGGATAAGTCACTTCATTTGAATGGCAATCAAAACAGGATGTCTTAATAAGGTCGCTAATTTCTGCCGGTGCATTGGTCATGCTTAAATATCCTTTAGTAAGATCAGTTTCAGGGTTTGTTGTATCAATTCGTTTGAACTGGATTAATACAACAATAATTATAAATATGATGATGATTCTTTTGTATATCATGGTTAAAGGAGTTAGGAAATTTAAATTAAATGCTGACATAAAAGTAGGATAATTATTTAAAATAACCTCAGTTCGATCTATGCATTTCTCATGAATCAGATTCAGTATATTAGAATTTTAGTCTTTTGAGTTAATAACATGTTAGATATTAGAAGTTAGACCATCTAAAGTCTAAAGTCTAACGTCTTATATCTTAACTTATTGAAACATTTATGACATAGGAAGTCTATGTTTTAATGTTTTCTTATACCGGACTCACGTTAAAATAAGTATTCAATTATTGAAAAAATAAGAATTTCTGTATGATGTAATTATGTTAAATTCGATGATTGATTCATGCGATCTGCAGTTTAATTATAAAATTATACAGGAATGCCTATGAAGGGGGTAAATAAAAAAGGTGCATATAACCTTATCTGCACCTTTTATTTATATGTTATTTATTATGGATTTACTCGATTGCACCTAATAATTATTCTATTGCAAACTCATTTTATCACCAATTAACCAGCCTCTGTCAACCTTCATGCAATTTGTAATTTCAATGATATATTCTGCGCCTAGATAATTGAAAAAGATGTAAACATCTCCTTGCTCTAATTCCTTTTTCTTGTCTTGTTTAAAAGCCGATTTTTGAAATGTTATGTCTTTCCAGATAATGCCTTTTTCTTCTACTTTAGCATATATTTTATCGAAATTTTCTTTCGAATTTTCGATTCTGGATTTTTGAAACTTTTTAAGACTGGCCAATAAACTTGCTTTTTTACTATCTTTCATAGCCGGATCATTTCGAATTTCGAAATCACTCATGTATTCAATGTCTTTTGTGGTTGGTAAGTAAGGCTTCATTTTATCATAATCATTAGCTTTAAGCGCATTAAAAACTGCTTCTCCAAAAGCTTCAGGAGATGATTTTGCCGATTTTGACTGACCGATTCCGACTTCATTAAGAATGGCATTTTCTTTAGGGATTAAACAAATAGCTGAGTTAAGTGTAAAAAAAGCAAAAATAAACAAGAGTAATTTTTTCATATAGTAAATAGGTTAATTAAGATGGCTACAACTAATTATTTTTAAAAATATCCAACTCAAACTTCGGAAGAATTTTCATTAAAAACAAAATTATAATCAATTATTATTTTTAAAATTTGAATTTTTGTCCAGATAATTAATGGATTATCATAAAACATGAATTTACTAATTTGGGGAGAAATAACCTGACATTATTTCAATCTTTTCACTTTTAAAGCTTTGAAGTCATATCTTCCAACCGATCGTTTTGTTATTTGGTATTTACTTTCATCTAAATATTGTTCAATAAAATCAAGTTCAGGAGCATAATGAAAGCATCCACCAATTTTTAATGAATTCAATATATCCATATATTTTTTAGCGTAAATGATAAAGTCACCATCATTGCGATAATGATGATGTTTAAAATGGTTAGAAAATCCAAGGTTAGAAATAATCGTACCCCACTTATTTTTCCCGAATTCATATTCAAACCAGTCTGATTTAATTAAAAATGGATCATTTCGTGCAAATCGATCAATGCCATAAGCTTCGATCCCCTTTTCACGTAAATGTGTTACCAAATTTCCCTGCATGCCACATCCGATGTCTATTACCGGACCTTTCATTTCATTAATGTCAATTTGAAGAATTTCAATTTGTAAAGTATGGCTATATTCTGAACAGGCTACTGTTTCTATTATTTCATCTTTTGATAAAAAAATCTTTTCTGCAAAGGGGTTTGTTTCTCGAAGCCAGTTTACTAGATTCTCATAGTGCGCTTTAGCAATCACATCTATGGGATTTTTTCTTTTTCTGAAACTCAAAAACAGATTAGCATATATTTTTCTTAAATCTTTTTTGGCTTTTTCATTAAAACTGTAATATTGATTAACCCTGCAAAACTCCTCCATAGCTTTGTTTGTTACATAATCTATAAGCAGGTTTTTAGAGGTGGTATCAATTTCTTTAATTTTTTCAATTGCGAGGATGGTTTCCGGGATGAATCGTAAGGAACTATTAATCTCACTGCAAAAGAGATTTCTGGCTTTGTTAAATTCAATCTGCCTGTCTATATTTTCTTGAAAATCGTTCATTTTATCGATACCCTTTTCTCCCAAACTGCGTTAATTTAAGTGTCTTCTTTGTTCTTTTCATAGAGATTTCTGATTCAAATATGTATTTCTAATTTCATTCACAAATGGCTGGATATGGCTAAAAAATATTTTATATCCTATACAAAGATAATTCAACCCATTCTCGCCATCTGGTGTTTTGTTAAATCGATTTTTAGGGCACTCTCCATTACACATTTCTACTACCTCACAATTTAAACAATATCTCGGAAGACTATCCCATTTATCTTTCCCAAATGCTACCTGTCGGGAGCTATTTAGCATGGTGCTCAAAGAAGTGGATTTAATATTCCCGATCAAATGCGCCGGATCAACAAAATGATCGCAAGCATAAAAATCACCGTTTTGTTCGATCACAGGCACAGCTCCGCATGTTTTCCTGAATATACATAAGCTATGCTCTTGTTTAAAAGCTGTGCGTGCAGCTTCTTCGAAAATCTGAATTTTTATTTTTCCAATATCATTGGCTTTCCATTCATCAAAGATCGCACATAAAAACCGACCATATTTTTCGGCTGAAACGCTTTCATTAGTTATGAAACCATTCCTGCGTTCAACAAGTGGGAGAAAGCTGATATATTGAGCGCCAAGGGTTCTGAAAAAATCATATAAATGTAAAGGAACTTCAACGTTTTTATGATGGACAACACATAGGATCTCAAAAATAATCTTATACTTTTTTAAGAGTTCAATACTTCGAATGGTTTTGTTGAAAGAAGATTGATTTGCCGGGGTTCGCCTGAATAAATCATGTATTTCTTCCGGCCCATCAATACTTATCCCGATTGTAAAATTCTCTTTGGCTAAAAATTGACACCACTCAACATTGAGTAATGTCCCATTTGTTTGAATTCCATTGATTATGCGACTATTTGCTGGTTGATGTTTTTTTTGTAGTTGAATAATTTTCTTAAAATAATCAATGCCTAAAAGTGTGGGTTCACCACCATGCCACGAAAATACGATGATAGAAGCTGATGCTGCTTCTATGTGCTGAATGATATATTGCTCAAGCGTATCATCATTCATTATTCTATTGCCAGATTCAGGATAAAGTTTGATTTTGTTCAGATAGTAACAATAACTGCAATTTAGATTACAACTTGCGCCTATCGGTTTTGCAAACACCTGAAATTGCTGTACATCATTTGCCATTTTTATAAAATCGAATAGAATTTAATATTACTAATAAAAGTACAACAGCAAATATTATTAGGATTTAATTTGTAAATTTGAAACTTATTTAAAATGATTATAAATTATGAAAACACCACATAAAGTAAATTATTATTACGCCATTTTTTTATTATTAATTGGCCTTTTTGGCTTCATTGTCCGCTATACGAGCGATGGGGATATTCAAGTTACTTCTTTGATTCCGGCATTTTTTGGGTTTATCCTTCTGTTTTTTACCAAAGGGATTAAAAACGATAATAAGGTAATTGCACATTTAGCTGTCGTTCTAACGTTCGTTCTTGCAGTGGTAGTGACATATATGTTTGTTAAAAACCTTTCAGCTGACTTTATTGGTACACGAAAGTTTTTCATCTTTCTTGTTACCGGGTTGGTATCTTATGTGGTTTTAGGAATTTATGTGGCAGGTTTTATCGACAAAAAACGTAAAGCCTAGAAAAGATAATTCATTATGTTTTTCTACCACTTGGATTATTTAAGTTGTATCTCTTTAATTATTGAACCTTCAGCTCGAACTAAGCATTTCTAATGAAACTGGTTCAGTATGTCTGAAATTTGGCTTTTCGAGCTACGAAGACGTTAGATATTAGAAGTTAGACCATGGATTAAAACCTATTAACTACTGTCTACTAACTACTAACTACTGTCAACTACTGCCTACTTTCTACTGTATTTTGTCTAATATCTAAAGCCTAACGTCTTATACCTTAATTCATTAAAATGCTTATGACATAAGAAGTTTGTATTTTAATGTTTTCTTCTATCGAACTCACGCTATTGAAGGCACCAGGTGGAACCAGATATTTATGTGATTTGTGCTAAAGTTGAATGAACAATTGATGTATTTTTGTACAAAATCAGAATTCTATGAGCCCATTACCTGCAAATTTAAATGCCAGAAAGTTTTATTTCAACGATACTTCTTTTAATGTATTGATGAAGAAACGAATTTATCATGTGCTTTTGATTGCAAGTGCCTATGATACTTTTATCTTGGAAGATGATGGCAGGATTGATGAGCAAATTTTTAATGAATATGTTTCTTTGAACTTACGATACCCTCCTCAGTTTATACAGGCTGCATCGCAGGAAGAGGCGTTCGTATTGCTTAAAACTGAAAAAATTGATCTTATCATCACAATGTTGAGTGCTGAAAAACGGGATACTTTTGATTTGGCCTCAAATATCAAAGTTAAATATCCTGATATTCCAATTGTTGTGTTAACTCCTTTTTCCAGAGAAGTTTCTTTGAAAATTGATCAATCGGATTTAAGTGCAATCGATTACATTTTTAGCTGGCTTGGGAATGCAGATATTTTATTGGCGATTATCAAGCTTATCGAAGATAAAATGAATGTAGAATCTGACATTGAAAATGTGGGGGTACAAACGATACTTCTCGTAGAAGATTCTATTCGGTTTTATTCGTCATATCTGCCAAATATTTA
Source organism: Bacteroidetes bacterium HGW-Bacteroidetes-17 (assembly GCA_002840985.1). GTDB lineage: Bacteria > Bacteroidota > Bacteroidia > Bacteroidales. Next base: position 1,431 of record PHDM01000006.1, on the reverse strand, counting down.
TAAAATAATATTTAAGCAGTCTAAAATGTTTATGACAGAAGGCTTAAATGAGCATCAGCAGATGTTACGTATGAGAGGAAGACCGAAAATATTGCTCGCGACTAACTATGAAGAGGCTGTCGCCTTTTATGATAAGTATAAAAAAAATATGCTTGGGATTATTTCTGACATGGCTTATAAGCGTGAGGGTATTCTGGATAAACAAGCAGGTATTAAATTATATGAAAAGGTTAAAAAGGACGATATTTACATGCCTCTGCTCTTACAATCATCGGATGTGGGAAATGCAAAACTGGCTAAAAAACTGAAAGTAGGATTCATCAATAAAAACTCTAAAACCCTTTCTATTGAACTCAGAAATTTTATACGTGAATACTTTGCTTTTGGTGATTTCATCTTTATTGATCCCGACACTGGCAAGGAAATTGCCCGTGCAAATGATTTAAAAGCATTACAAGAGATCATCTTCCCAATACCGGATCGTTCACTTGAATATCATGTAAGTAGGAATCACTTGTCAAAATGGATGCGTGCACGGGCATTATTTCCCCTGGCAGAATTATTAGTCGATATCAGATTAGAGGATTTTAATGATTTGGATGAGATCAAACGATTTATTTTTGATGCCATTGGAAGCTTCAGATTAAATAAAGCACGAGGGGTTATTGCCGAGTTTTATAGGGATCGCTTCGATGAATATTTAACTTTTACCCGAATTGGCGAAGGATCCATTGGCGGCAAAGCTCGGGGGTTGGCTTTTTTGGATGCACTCATCAAGAGAAACCATTTGTATGATAAATATGAAGGGTTGATAATTACAATTCCAAGAACAGTAGTTCTCGGCACGGATGTCTTTGATGAGTTTATGGAGGAAAATGAATTGCATAAAATTGCATTATCCGATCTTAAGGATGAAGAAATCTTAAAACATTTTATAGAAGCAAGACTTCCCTTCAGGATTCATGAGGATTTGTATACCTTCATCTCATTTATAAAAAACCCAATTGCGGTCAGGTCCTCCAGTTTGCTGGAAGATAGCCATTATCAGCCATTCGCGGGAATTTATTCTACATATATGCTTCCGAATGTGATTGATGATGATCGGTTAATGATCAACATGCTGGGAGATGCTATAAAAAGTGTTTATGCTTCTGCTTTTTATAAAGATAGTAAAGCATACATGACAGCAACTTCCAATGTTATTGACGAAGAAAAAATGGGGATAGTACTACAGGAAATCTGTGGGAAGAAATATGGAGACCGATTTTATCCGGTTATTTCGGGGGTAGCACGTTCAATAAACTTTTACCCGATCGAACCCGAAAAACCAGAAGACGGAATTGCAAATATTGCATTAGGATTGGGAAAATATGTGGTTGATGGTGGTCAAACATTGCGTTTTTCACCTCGATTTCCCAAGAAAGTATTGCA
>PHDM01000005.1 GCA_002840985.1 Bacteroidetes bacterium HGW-Bacteroidetes-17 | reverse complement strand
TATACCAGCCGGCACCAGCCAAAACATCGGCACCATAAAGAGCCTTCATGGTATTTTGAACTTCAACGCCAACAACTAAAACTGAATCAGCAGTTTCGGCTAATACCGATTTAAGTCCTGTAAGCAATGCCAGTCCACCCGAACCACAAGCTCCTTCAACACTAATGGCTGGTTTCCATTGTAATTTTTCGTCGATGGTAGGAATAAATCCTGGGAGATTTGCCTGTTTATTAAATCGGGCAGCCATAAAATTTCCGATTACGCCTTCATCAATATTTGCTGCATCATTGATTTGTGCAATGGTTCCTTTGCCGGCAGTTTCAATATAATATTCCAAACCCGGGCGTTCTTTTTTGGGATTGAATTCACTACGGCCCGTACCCATCGAAACGGTATTAAATCCTGCAGTTATGTATACTTTTTTTCTTAATTTTTTCATGGTGTTGTTTTTATTGTTCTTTTATTCACTTTTCTAATTGGACATTCAATTGACATTTGCTTGCTTCGCAAGCGACATTTTTTGACATACCTCGTTTATTCTTACCAAAAGCTATCCTTTAACAAATTTTAGATAGTTATTTTACCATTGAATGTTTATTGATTGTCAACATGATGTCTACCGCATGTCTATCTTAAAATACGAAATAATCATTAATCGGTCCGTAAGCATGGAAAAATCCGGTTAGCATGACCGTGTTTACATCCGCTTCGTTATTTGCAACACCTGAGCTAACCAAATGGCGTCCTATTTCATTCGAACGTTTACCGTAATTCAGCGCAAGTTTAGCTCCCATATCCGGCATTGATTTCATCGTTGTGAAAAATTCGGCAAATACCTGGTCTTTATCTTTTCTTCGAATGGTCGATTTCCAGCTAACAGTCGGATCCGGATGTTTGCCTAATTTTGCATCACATTTTCCCTGAATTTCACTAATATTTATGTAATTTTTTTTATCGGGATTATATATCGCAACCGGTTTCCCTTTTTCATATTTCAGAAAACCATCTTTTTGTGAACCATCTGAATTTTGTCCACCTTTTACAGCTAAACCCATCATTTTATCCAATAAATCGCTATGCAAATCTTCATTTTGAAGGAATGGGTTCATCACATTCATGATAAACTGAACCACATCAATCCCCACATAATCGATCAATTGGAAAATCCCCATCGGACGAACCAAATAATCCTGAGCAACTTTGTTTACGGTGTAAACAGCCTCCACAAACGACATTTCTTTTGAAATCCGCTCCACTTCTGTAATTGCATATAACGAATCTCGCATGAAATGGCCGTTGCCTATAAATCCGGCAAAATCATTTGAAGGGACAATAATTTTGCCCAGTTTTTGTGCATAATCTTTAGCAAAAACTTCCATTCCTGAAACAGGATTTTTTGGTAAAATCAACTCTACCAATTTTTGAACAGCCGGAGGATTATAAAAATGGAACCCTAATACCCGTCCGCTCAGATTTGCACCATCATTGATAAGATTGATAGGTACCGAAGAGGTATTGGTAAAATACCAGGGCTTGTTTGGGTTGTTCTGATCGATCTGTTTAAAAATTTTGATTTTTAAATCTTTGTTTTCGCTCACCGCTTCAAAAATCAAACTTGATTCGTAAGCAACCTCAACTTTTGTAACAGGCCGAACAATGCTCAATACGTCAAAAACGTACTGATTTAAAATTTCTTCGTTTTCGATTAAGTCGGCACGATCAGCATACATTTTACGTAGCCAAACAATTTTTTTCTCGGCAATTTTTGTTACCTGAGTTTTCAGATATCGTAAAAGTCCTGCCAGACCTTCCTGAGAGAGATCCATGGCATTGAGACAATAGGGAATGCCTTTGTTCTCAGATTTTAAACTGAGATCGGCCATCTCAACAGCAGTAAGGAGAAGAATCCCACTTCCCATTTTACCTGCAGCACCCAGAACGGTTACGTTTCTTAATCTTTCGTCGTAATTCATATTTCGTTTAATTTTATTTGAAAAGTTTATTTATTTTATCATTGGTTTTTGTCTTTCAATACATTAGTCATGCGATGGTTATTCGATAGACATTCGCTTGCTTCGCAAGCGACATTCATTGACAATCGTTGATTTTTTTCCTATTGAATGTCAATCGAATGACTACTGAATGTCTATCATCTTCACCAATTCGGCTTCCTTTTTTCCAAAAACGCTCTCATTCCCTCTTCGCCCTCGGCTTTGAATTGGGTTCCAAAAAAATCAGCTTCTAATTCATTTGCCTTATCAAAATCCATTAACATTCCGGTTCTTGTAACATGCTTCACTTTTTTAATTGCCTCAGGTCCTTTTGATTGGATCAATTTTGCAATTTTCAGAACCTCATTCATCAACTCTTCGGGCTCAACTACTTTTTGCACCAATCCAATCCGAAGGGCTTCTTCAGCTCCTATCATTTCTGCAGTCATCAATAAATACAAAGCATCAGCTAATCCAACCAGGCGTGGTAACCGTTGGGTTCCGGCATATCCCGGAATCATTCCTAAATTTACTTCAGGCTGACCAAATTTAGCTTTCGTACTGGCAATGCGAAAATCGCAGGCCATGGCTAATTCTAATCCGCCACCCAGCGCAAATCCATTAATGGCACCGATGACGGGAATTTGTAATTTCTCCAGACTTCTAAACGTATTTTGGCCCAATCTTGAAAACTTAGTACCATCAGCAGGAGTTTTATCAACCATTTCTGCAATATCAGCACCAGCTACAAATGCTTTTCCACTTCCTGTAATTATTAAGATCTGAATGCTTTTATTCAATGAAACCTCACTTATGAAATGATCCATTTCATTAAAAAAATTTGTATTTAATGCATTTAATGCCTCCGGACGATGGATGGTCAGTAATGCAATTCCTTCTGTTATTTCAACTTGTAAATTTTTATAATTCATAGAGAAAATCATTGATAGATGTGTATTTCTCAAAAATAATAATTTTATATTTATCAGGTATCATTTTGTACGTGTATTTGTTAAACATCTAACAACTAAGTTTGAAGCCAATTTATAATTGTTCTAAAATGCTGACCTGAAATTTTTAATATCTTAGCCGAATTATAAACGAGCGATGCGCAACAAAGAAAGTAAGCATAAAATGATACGGTATTTTCAGTTACTTATTTTTGTATTATATCTCGGCCATGGATTTATTCCTCACCACCATCATCTTAATAAGCTGGGTTCATCATTTGATTTACATTTTTGTCAAGATGAGGAAGTATGCAGCTGCACTGAGTACCATTTGCATCAGGGTGTAGAACTTCATTCTGATTGTCTTTTCTGTAACCAGCTTCAAAAAGAATTAAATAATCCGGGCTTTGTAAAAGAACCGGTACTTGCACTTAATATTTTATTTCAGGAAGAAATCATCATTACCCAACCTGAAGAAGTACAAACAGTATATACTTATATTACCGACTTTAAATTTTCTGCTGAAGCTAATATTCAGACACATGGCCTTAGGGCACCTCCCACTGCTTAGTCTATTCAATTTCCTTTAAAATTTCATGTTCTTCAGTTTGACTGAACATCTAATATTTATTTCTAATTACTTAAATTATGAAACTTTCAAGATTTATTTTAATCCCATTATTTGCTATCTTAACTTTTTCCGGCTGTAAAAATAATACAGAAGAAGATGAGCAAGCAGCTGTGGCTCATACCCATGTTTCAAAATCATATACTTTATTTAATGATGATCTTGAATTATTTGCTGAAATAGATGCTTTTACAAAAGGTCATAGCAGCAGTTTTTTAATCCACCTCACAAATTTACATACCTATAAACCGATCATCAACGGACAAGTGACGGTAAGCATCACAGGGGCTCAAACAAATTTTAATACCATAATCCAAACTCCATCCAGCCCGGGTATTTATCAAGCCAATTTTGCCGCAGAATTTATTGAAAAAGTAATATTAACCATTAGTTACCAAGGACAAGAATTTAGCAGCAGCTTTAATTTAGGCGAATTTTCAGTTTATGTCAGTGATGAAGAAGCAGAAAAAGCTTTTGACACTAATGCTGAACAACATGAAGGTGATGAAATCATTTTCACCAAAGAACAAGCCTGGGAAATTGAATTCAGTACCGTCGAACTTCAGGCACAACCGTTCAATAACGTAATTCCGGTTTCAGGGCAAATAGAAGCATTGCCAAAAAATGTCACTTCCGTAATCGCGCCTTCAGGGGGGATAATTCAATTTGCTCAAAATCTAATGCCGGGCCAAAAGGTTAAGAAAGGCGAAATTTTATTTACAGTTGATGCAGGTCAACTAACCTCCAATAATTTGAATACAAAATACAATTCGGAAAAAGTAGCCTATGAAAAAGCAAAATCTGATTTAGAAAGAGCAGAAAGACTGGTTAAGGAAAATATCATTTCTGAAAAAGATTACTTGCAAGTAAAGCTTGATTTTGATAATGCGAAGCTAAATTTTGAATCCATAAGCAAAAATTTTTCAAATGGAAGCCAGGTGGTTAGGGCTACACAATCGGGAATAATTTCTGAATTAATGATAAAAGCCGGAGATTTTGTTGATGAAGGCCAGCAATTGGGCCGGATTATTTTTACCGACAGATTAATCCTGAAAGCCAATTTACCTCAAAACCGATTTGATGAAGCAGGTAAAATTATCTCCGCAAATTTTAAAACAACTTTTTCAAATGAGGTTTATTCGACCACAAAATTAAACGGAAAGGTCCTTTCATATTCTATTACACCATCAGCAGATAATGCGTACCTACCTGTTTTCTTCGAAATTGATAATCCGGGGAGTTTAACACCGGGTTTGTTTGCCGAAATATATCTGGAATCAAAATTAAGTCAGGAAGTATTGAGTATTCCTATTTCAGCCTTAATCGAAAGTGAAGGTCATTTTCATGTCTATGTTCAGGAAGATGGCGAAGGTTATACCAGCCATGATGTAAAAATTGGCAGTAATAATGGTAATATGGTTGTTATATTGGAAGGTCTTGAAATCGGTGACAGGATAGTTACCAAAGGAGCTTACCGTATAAAACTCGCATCTCTAGCCGGAGAACTTCCATCACACGGCCATGTTCATTAAATAATAAGATTTACTTTACATCTAAGAAATTGAATAATGATTAATAAAATAATAGATTTTTCACTTAAAAACAGGCTAATCATTCTGGCAGCAGCAATAATTGTTCTGGTTTCGGGTGCATATATTTGGAAATCGTTGGAAATTGATATTTTCCCCGACCTGAATGCACCAACGGTTGTTATCATGACGGAAGCCCATGATATGGCCCCTGAAGAATTGGAAAGAATGGTTACTTTCCCAATCGAAACAGCCATCAATGGTTCCAATAATTTACGCCGACTTCGATCATCTTCATCCATGGGATTTTCAATTGTTTGGGCGGAATTTGATTGGGGTACCGATATCTATCAGGCCAGGCAAACCATTAACGAACGCCTTGCAACAATCATTGAAGTATTACCTCAAAATGTTGAGAAACCAATACTCGCGCCACAAACTTCTTTACTCGGTGAGGTCATGATTTTTAGTTTGACCTCTGATTCGCTAAGCGAAATGGAACTGCGAACTTTAGCCGACTGGAAATTCCGGCCCAGACTACTTTCAGTACCCGGAATATCACAAGTAACCATCATAGGTGGAGATACAAAGGAATACCAAATTCTGGCCAATCCAAATAAAATGGAATATTATGGGATTACTTTATCCGAATTGATAGAGAGTTGCAATCAACTCAATCAAAACTCATCGGGAAGTTTTATTGATGAGTATTCCAACCGTTATTTGATTAGAGGCATGGTTCGATCAAATGACCCTGTTGTAATCGGAAATACCGTTGTGAAATACATCAATGGTGTTTCGGTTAAAATCAGCGATGTTGCTAAAGTTGCCATCGGAGCGGCTCCGGCAATAGGAAAAGGATCGTACGAAGGGAAAAGTGCTGTTGTAGTTACACTAAGTAAACAGCCTAAAATAAATACCCTGAAACTTACGGATGTTTTACACCTGACATTAAACGAATTAAAAACCGAATTACCAGCCTCTGTACAAATTCATGAAAATATTTTTGAACAGGCTGGCTTTATTAATAATGCAATCAGGAATGTACAAGAAGCATTATTCGAAGGTGCATTTTTGGTAGTCATCATTCTTTTTGTTTTCCTGATGAACGCAAGAACTACGTTTATTACGATCATTGCAATTCCATTATCCTTGATCATTGCTGCCCTGACACTTAAATTAATGGGGCTAACGATAAACACCATGAGCCTTGGAGGAATGGCAATCGCGATTGGTTCGATTGTGGATGATGCCATCATCGATGTTGAAAATGTTTTTAAACGACTGAAGGAAAATGCCCTTAAACCCATTGAAAAACAAAAGAACAAACTTAAAGTCGTTTATAAGGCTTCTTTGGAAATCAGGGCTTCCATATTGAATGCAACATTTATTATTATTGTTGCATTTATCCCATTGTTCTTTTTAGATGGGATGGAAGGACGAATGCTTCGACCACTGGGAATTACCTTCATCGTTTCACTTTTCGCATCTTTGGTAGTAGCTCTTACACTTACTCCGGTTTTATGTAGTTTAATGTTGACAGATAAACGATCATTAAGCAAGTTTCAAAATGATAACTGGTTGGTAAGAAATCTGAAGGCATTATATCAAACTACCCTTAAAATGGCATTAAAACTTAATACGATGGTTTTGGTCATAACAACCGCGTTATTAATTGCTTCCATCGTGTTGCTTTTATCATTTGGAAAAACATTTCTGCCACCCTTCAATGAAGGTTCGCTGACCATAAATTTAGCGACCTATCCTGGCGTATCACTCGATGAATCGGATGAGATTGGAAAACATGCCGAACAAATTTTACTTGAAATTCCAGAAGTAATAACAACTTCACGAAAAACCGGTAGGGCCGAACAAGCAGAACATTCGTTTGGTGTCAATGTTTCTGAACTAGAAGTGCCTTATCTTTTAACTGACCGTTCAAAAGATGAATTTTTAGAGGAAATAAGACAAGAATTATCTGGTATTGCGGGAATAATTGTTGAGGTTGGTCAACCCATTACCCATCGCATTGATCATATGCTTTCAGGAACCCGCTCAAATATAGCGATTAAGCTTTTCGGGCAGGATTTACAAAGTATGTACATGATTGCCCAAGAGATTAAATCAGCGGTGGAAGATGTAGAAGGAGTGGTTGATTTATTTGTTGAACAACAAGTTGAAACCCCTCAAATTAAAATCAGGCCACGACGTGAAATGCTCGCAAAATATGGAGTCAGCCTTCAGGAGTTTAACTCATTCGTAAACTATGCTTTAGGTGGTGAAAAAATTTCGGATGTATTTGTAGGCGAACAAAAATTTGATTTGGTATTACGCTACGATGATGTTTACCGAGATAAAATGGAAGCCATAAAATCGGCAAAAATTGATGTTGCCCAAGGTTATAAAGTGCCTCTGTTGCAACTTGCAGATGTCATTTCAGGATCCGGCCCCAATAGCATAAGTCGTGAAAATATCCAGCGAAAAATTGTAATTTCGGCAAATGTAGCCGGTCGCGATTTGGGAAGTGTAGCTGATGATATTCGTTCGCATGTCGAAGCAGCCGTAAAATTACCAAAAGGCTACCATGTTGAATATGGTGGTCAGTTCGAAAGTGCAGCCAGTGCAACCCGAATCTTGTACTTAACTACCATTGGCGCTATTTTCATCATCTTTTTAATCCTCTATCAGGAATTTAAAAGCTCTAAAATTGCCGGCATTGTTTTACTTAACTTACCTCTTGCAATCATTGGTGGTGTATTTGCTGTTTGGTTATTTTCAGGGGTAATTAGTATTCCATCTATCATCGGTTTTATAACCCTGTTTGGGATTGCTACACGTAACGGAATCCTATTGGTTTCACGCTATATTGCGCTTGCAAAATCGGTAAAAGACAGAACCGATGTCATTCTGCAAGGTTCATTGGATCGGTTAAACCCTATCTTAATGACTGCCTTAACCGCGTCATTGGCATTGGTTCCATTGGCTTTTAATGGAGACCGCCCCGGTAACGAAATTCAAAGTCCAATGGCAATTGTAATTCTGGGTGGATTATTAAGCTCAACTTTGTTAAATTTGTATATCATCCCATTGGTTTTTTATCGCATGCTAAAAAAACATAAACATGAAGAAAATTAAAATTTTAAATGTATTCCTTGCACTGATCATTTGCGGTTCAGCCTATGCCCAAAACCAGGATGAGGTGCTTCATTCGGTTTTGTTGAACAATAAAAGTATTCAGGCTAACAATACTTATTTAAATAAGTTGAATCTGGAGGCTAAAACCGGCCTGACTCTGAATAATCCTACAATCTCATACTTACATTTATGGGATCAAAATGATAACACAGGATATACTGAAGAATTTGAAGCCAAACAATCTTTCGAATTTCCAAGTAGCTATGCTTATAAAAATATCATTTCGAATTTGGAAATTGAAAAAACTGAAGATCGGCGTAAGTTATTTTCTATCGATGTTTTGTTAGAGGCGAAAATGGCTTGTACAGAAATCATCTACCTAAAGAGAAAAAAAGAAGAGAGCAACATGAGGGCAAACTATGCCATGAAATTAGTTGATAATATTCGCACGAAACTGCAAAATGGTTATACTACGCAATTTGAACTGGATAAGGCACTAATTAGCGAAATGATAATCCAGAATGAATATATGGATATTTCAAATCTTCTCCAGAAAAAAGAAGATCATTTAGTTGAACTGAATGGTGGTCAGGCAATTCAGTTAAAAGTAATTGAATATCCTGAGCAACCTATTCCAGAGTCCTTAAACGCTTTATTTGAACATATCGAATCTATTGATCCGCTGAATAAACTGATTGAATTAGAGATCAAAATTGCCGAATTGAACATAAAACTTACCCGGACCGGTTCTTTACCCGAATTTGAGGTAGGTTATAAATTAGAAAAAAGCACTTTAGATAAGTTCTCAGGGGTAATTCTTGGAATGTCGATTCCTTTGTGGCAAAATAAGAATAAAGTGTCCGTTAGCAAAATCAATATGGATCATATGAAAAGCAATATCGTGCAGCACGAGAATGAGCATTACTATCATATTAAATCCATTTATGATGATTACATTTCAGCCAGTGAACGACTCTCAAAATTTCAGGGATTATGGAATAAACTTAATTATCTGGAAAATATCGAAAAGGCACTGGAGGAAGGTGAAATTTCGACAACCGAATATTTCCTTGAGTTGAAAACCTTGTACGAACTAAAGGACAATTTATTGGATATCGAAAAAGATTACCAACTACTTCTGAGCCAATTAAACAAATTTGAACTATTGAGGCTATTGTAAAAGACTTAAAGCGAAAGTGTTAAACTTCTGTTAAAAAGTAACACTTTCGCCTTTTTAGCAATACCTTTACCGAAATTGAAGTTCGATGATGAAACGCTTCATTAACATATTGATCACAGGTTTGTTCCTAATCACAACAACCGGGTTTACCATTACAAAGCATTATTGCAGTGGGAATTTGGTTGATGTTGCGATAGATTCAACTCCTAAATCATGTTGTGATATGGGTGAAGGTTGTTGCTCAAATGAAAGTGAATTATTCCAGTTAAAGGATGATATGACTGTAATCCAGTCAATGGATTTAGATCATGCCTTTTCATTTGACATTCAATTATTCCTTAATGAGTTTATCATTATTAACTCAAACGAAGTACTTTCTTTTGTTTCCTATTTTAAAAATGACCTTGGGCCACCCGATTTATCAGTATTTCTGGCTCAAATTCAATTTTTCCGTTTATAGCATTTGGATTAACAACAACAGATAACTAGGCAATTAACCTAGTCTATCGTTTTTGTATTGATGTATCTTACATTTTTCAAATTAAACCTCATTCAATATGCTTAATAAACTCATCCGATTTTTTCTTGAAAACAAGATGGTTACAATTTTAATTCTAATTGTTTTCATCTTATTAGGAACGGTTTATGCTCCTTTTAATTGGCATACGGGAATATTGCCCCGCGATCCTGTTCCTGTAGATGCCATTCCCGATATTGGCGATAATCAACAAATTGTAGCTACAGAATGGATGGGGCGATCTCCGAAAGACATCGAAGATCAAATTACTTATCCTTTAACGACTTCTCTTTTGGGAATCCCTGGTGTTAAAACGATTCGCAGTACTTCCATGTTTGGGATGTCGTTTATCTATATCATTTTTGAAGATAATATTGAATTCTATTGGAGCCGTTCACGAATTCTCGAAAAGTTGAATTCACTTCCTTCAGGAACCTTGCCTCAAGAAGTTCAACCCTCGCTTGGGCCTGATGCAACAGCTTTGGGTCAGATATTTTGGTACACGCTTGAAGGTCGTGATCCTCAAACCGGAAAACCAACCGGAGGTTGGGATCCCCAGGAATTAAGAACCATTCAGGATTACTATGTAAAATATTCATTGTCGGCTTCGAATGGAGTTTCAGAAGTAGCAACCATTGGTGGTTTCGTTAAAGAATATCAGGTCGATATTGATCCCAATGCAATGAAAGCTTTTGGTGTTTCGGTGATGGATATCATGCAGGCTGTTAAAAAAAGTAACTTGGATATCGGAGCCGAAACCGTCGAACTTAACAAAGTAGAATATGTCATCAGGGGATTAGGATATATCAAAAATTTGGACGATTTAAAAGAAGCTGTAGTTAGTGTTCGAAACAATGTTCCGGTTCGCATTAGCGATGTGGCCAAAGTGAGTTTTGGCCCTGCACCCCGTCGCGGCGGCTTGGATAAAGATGGGGTCGAAGCTGTTGGTGCAGTTGTGGTTGCCCGTTATGGCTCAAACCCCATGGAAGTCATCAATAATGTCAAAAAGAAAATTGAAGAAATTGCACCCGGCCTTCCACAAAAAACATTGCCGGATGGTACGGTCTCAAAAGTAACAGTGATTCCTTTTTACGATCGAACAAGCTTGATCAAAGAAACCATTGGAACCCTTGAATCAGCTTTGACACATGAAATTCTAATCGCGATTATCGTAATCATTTTTCTGGTGTTAAATCTACGAGCATCTATCTTAATTTCATCACTATTACCGATAGCAGTACTCATGACCTTTATCGTCATGAAATGGGTTGGTGTTGAAGCAAATATCGTTGCGCTTTCAGGCATCGCCATTGCTATTGGGGTAATGGTGGATGTTGGGATTGTATTTGTCGAGAATATCATCAGGCATCTCGAAATGCCTGAAAACATTGATGCCAAAGGTAAACACCTAATCTCGGTAATTTACTCGGCTACAATTGAAGTTTCATCGGCAATTACAACTGCCTTGGGAACGACTGTTGTTAGTTTTTTACCCGTTTTTGCTATGCAGGCTGCCGAAGGAAAATTATTCAGGCCACTGGCATTTACCAAAACTTTTGCCCTGTTAGCTTCTTTTGTTTTGGGAATCATTGTTCTACCCACTTTGGCGAATATTATATTTTCAATCAAATTTGATAAAAAAAGAATCAGGCGGATATTTAATACCATCTTAATTGCTGCAGGAATTCTCTTTACCGTTGCCTGGGGTCAAATACCGGCCCTTGCATTGGTTCTCATCGGACTCAACAACTTGTTTGAAACTAGATGGCCGGAGAACCGGAAAGAAATGACAAATTATATCAATATTGGGATTACCTTGTTGGTAGCAGTCTGGTACCTTTCCATTGAATGGTTGCCACTTGGCGCAGCCAATAGTAATGTGACCAACTATTTGTTTGTTGCAATCCTGATCGCATTGATACTGGGAACTTTATTAATGATTGTTCATTTTTATGTACCGATCCTTCGTTGGGCGCTTAAAAATAAATGGAAATTTATGGCGCTACCCATTATTACCATTTTGTTTGGAATTCTTGCGTGGCAAGGAGCAAATCGGATTTTTGGGTTCATGCCCGATAGCGTAAGACAAACTGCAGTTTGGCAATCCATCGACAAAGCTTTTCCTGGAATCGGGAAGGAATTTATGCCCGCTTTAGATGAAGGTTCATTTTTACTGATGCCAACAAGCATGCCTCACAGCGGTATTGAAATGAATCAGGAATATGTCGAATTGCTTGATAAAAGATTATCAACTATTCCGGAAGTGGAACTGGCTGTAGGTAAATGGGGTCGGATTAATTCAGCCCTTGACCCAGCACCTGTGCAAATGTTCGAAAACACCATTAACTATGTTTCAGAGTATATCCTTGATGAAGATGGACACAGAATGGGTTTTAAAGTTGATCGGGAAGGTAGTTTTATCCTGAAAGATGAAACAACCTATAATGCCGATCGGGATGGGTTCAGAAAAATAAAACCAGAAGAATTAATTCCAGCTAAAAATGGTGATAATTTGCGACAGTGGCGTCCGGAAATTAAATCGCCCGATGATATTTGGAATGAAATTGTTAAAGTGACCAACATTCCGGGGTTAACCTCTGCACCCAAGTTACAGCCTATTCAAACCCGATTGGTGATGTTATCAACCGGAATGCGAGCACCCATGGGATTAAAAGTGTATGGCCCCGATTTGGAAACCATTGAAAAAGCAGGGATTGAATTGGAATCAATATTAAAAGAAATTCCCTCAATTCAAGCATCATCGGTTTTTTACGATCGGGCTGTAGGCGCACCTTACATTGAAATTAAATTGAACCGCAAGTCCATTGCCAGATACGGAATGACGGTACAGGATGTTCAGGAAATTCTACAGGTTTCAGTGGGTGGAATGGCACTTACAAGCACAGTTGAAGGCCGAGAACGATTTCCTGTAAGAGTCCGCTATGCTCGTGAACTGCGTAGCTCACCCGAAGAAATCAAAAAAATATTGGTTCCATCCATGACCGGAGCGCAAATACCTTTAGGCGAATTGGTAGATATTGGATATACAAGAGGGCCTCAAATGATTCGTAGTGAGAATACTTTTTTAAATGGGTACGTAATTTTTGATAAAATAGCCGGAAAAGCAGAGGTTGATGTTGTTGAAGAAGCACAAAAATTTCTGAATGATAAAATTGCTGCGGGCCAATTAGTGTTGGATGCTGGTGTAAGTTATGCGTTTGCTGGGAACTATGAGCAGCAGATTCGGGCAACTAAAAGGTTAAGCATTGTAATTCCCATTAGTTTGATGCTGGTATTTCTCTTGCTTTATTTTCAGTTTAAAACCGTTACGGCCTCTTCCATCCATTTCTCGGGTGTGTTTGTAGCTTTTGCAGGTGGATTTATTATGTTGTGGCTTTACAGTCAGCCCTGGTTTTTGAACTTTTCCGTTTCGGGTGTTGATATGAGGCATCTGTTTCAAATACATCCAATTAACTTAAGTGTGGCCGTTTGGGTTGGTTTTATTGCCTTGTTCGGCATCGCCACTGATGATGGCGTTATTATGGGAACCTATATTCATCAGGTTTTTGAAGAAAAGAAACCATCCACCATAAATGAAGTTCGTGAAGCCGTGGTTATTGCTGGCAAAAAAAGGGTTCGCCCGGCTATGATGACTGCAGCAGTTGCAATCATTGCCTTATTGCCGGTTCTATCTTCGACCGGAAAAGGAGCTGATATCATGGTGCCAATGGCTATCCCTACTTTTGGAGGGATGATCATCCAAATCATGACCATGTTTGTGGTTCCGATCCTTCAGTGTTTTTGGCGTGAAGGGGAAGTCAAAAAAAATGAAACAAAAGCATTAACCATTGAAAACTAGAGTCATGGAAAAAATAAAAACATACATTGTTATAATCATCCTTTTAATGGTTCTTAAACCTGGATTTGCACAGGAAACCGAGAATATTTCGCTGGATGGTTATTTGGAAATGGCTGCAAAAAACAACCCTGAATTAAAGGCAACATTTAACCAATATTTGGCATCGCTTGAAAAAGTACCCCAGGTTGGTTCTTTGCCCGATCCGCAATCTTCATTTGGAATTTTTACGAAACCGATGGCAATACTCGGTGGAAGTCAGGTGGCAAATATTGAGGTAATGCAAATGTTCCCTTGGTTTGGGACACTCAAAATTGCTAAAGACGAGGCTTCTGAAATGGCAAAAGCAAAATTTCAAGTATTTATTGCGGCTAAAGCCGAATTGTTTTATCAGGTTAAAACAAACTGGTATCAATTAATTAAACTCGACCGCGAAATCATGCTGGTTGAAGAAAACATTCAATTACTCGAATCACTTGAAAAACTGGCAATGATTAAATTTCAAGCACCGGCCTCAGGCAGTAGTTCTTCCGGAACTACAGGATCAGGTTCAATGAATACAAGTTCAACCGAAAACATGAATTCAGGAGCAAATGACATGGGTGGCATGAAAACGAATCAGATGACATCAGCTCCGCTTGCTGCAACCAGTATGTCAAATAGTTCAATGCCGGAAGAAATGGGAGGTCAGCAAAGTGGATTACAAGATGTACTTCGCGTTAAGATGGAAATTCTGGAACAACAAAACAAGTTGCTACTGCTTAAGGACCAACGATTCACAACCGAAAACAGTTTCAACGCCCTACTTAATAGAGATTTAAATACCCGGTTTCAAATAAATGATTCGTTAAGTATTCAGCAATTGCCAACAGAAAAATTAGCTATTGCCGACAGTATTCTTAACAATAATCCAATGCTGGCCATGCTTGGAAATGAAGCTGTATCATATGAACTTATGGGGCAAAAAGCCAAAAAAATGGGATTGCCCATGCTTGGGGTCGGCCTCAATTATATGCTCATCCAAAAACGGGATGGGAACACTTTTATGATGAACGGTACCGATATGCTGATGCCGATGTTTTCGGTTTCAATTCCCCTCCACAGAAAGAAATACAATGCCATGCAAAACGAAGCGGTATTGATGCAGGAATCAGTTAAACAGCAAACCCTTGGTTTAAAAAACAATTTGATGGTTCAATACCGAAGTTTTGTACAAAACCTTAACGACGCCAAAAGACGTGTGACGCTTTACCAACAGCAAGAAGAATTAGCCCAGAAAACCACCGATTTGCTCCTTGCCGGATTTACAACATCCGGAACCAATTATGAAGAAGTACTTCGAATGCAATACAAGGTTTTGGACTTTGGATTTAAACACATAGAAGCAATAACAGATTATAATATGTCTGTGGCACTAGCTGAAAAATTAATGGGAAGAATAATTTGGTGATTTGTTCATTAGCAAATTATTTCCCTGATTAATTCAAATAAAAAAAGATATGAAAACAATTATAAAAATAATTAAAGAAAATCTTAAGCTTTTCCTTGCTGTATTGTTAATAGCAATGGTTTTGGGATATTTTATCGGAAAATCAACAAACCATCCAAATATTACATTAGCAGAACAAGGAGAATCAACACATCAACACATTGACGAATCAATAAATCAAATCTGGACCTGTGCCATGCATCCTCAAATTAGAATGGATAAACCGGGTGCATGCCCTATCTGTGGAATGGATCTGATCCCTTTAAAAAATTCAAATGTTGAAATTGATGATCAGGCAATTGAGATGAGCGAATCGGCCATGAAATTGGCCGAAGTTCAAACATCTATCGTGAGCCGCGGACAAGCTTCTAAAGAGGTTCTTCTGTATGGTAAAATACAAATTGATGAACGTTTAAAACAATCGCAAACTGCTCATGTGCCTGGCCGTATCGAAAAACTACTGATAAATGTAACAGGAGAACAGGTAAAGAAAGGTCAGTTAATCGCTCGAATTTATTCCCCCGAATTGGTAACCGCGCAAAAGGAATTGATCGAAGCACTTTCATTAAAAGATAAATATCCTGCTTTAATTGAAGCGGCGCGAGAAAAATTACGAAACTGGAAACTATCAAAAGATCAAATCAGTGAGCTTGAAAAATCAGGGATCGTATCGTCTACTTTCGAAATCTTTGCGAACACATCAGGAATTGTAGTTAGCCGGAAAGTAAATGAAGGTGATTATATTAACATAGGAGCTGTATTGTTCGATGTGGCTGACTTATCTAAAGTATGGGGTATTTTTGATGCATATGAATCAGACTTGAATTGGATTTCTCCTAACCAAAATGTAGAATTCACGAGCCAGGTAATTCCCGGAAAAACTTTTACCGGAAAAATAACTTTTATCGATCCAATCATTAATGCAACAACCCGAACTGCCGGAATAAGAATTGAAATGAACAATTCGGAGATGCTGTTAAAACCCGAAATGTTTATTAACGGGATCATTCATTCCACCTTAAAAGGAAATGCTGATCAACTCACAATTCCACAAACAGCGGTTTTATGGACCGGAACCCGTTCGGTCGTTTATGTGAAAATACCGGAAACGGAACATGCCTCTTTTAAATTGCGCGAAATTACATTAGGAGCAGCTATGAAGGATACCTATGTGGTGCTTGAGGGTTTAGCAGAAGGGGAGGAAATTGTGACGAACGGCACTTTTAGTGTTGACGCTGCTGCCCAGTTGGCAGGTAAAACCAGCATGATGAATCCAACAGGTGAGGCTGGTTCAACACCTCATGATATGTCGAAAATGAATGCCGGTAGTGAAAAGCAAACTGAGCAATCCAAGCCAAAAATGGATATGAATCCGAAACCGATGAATGTACCTTCCGGTTTTAAATCTCAAATAGGCGAAGTAGTAAAATCCTATCTTACATTGAAAGATGCCTTTGTTGCCACAGATGAGAAACTTGCTGTCGCTTCTGCGAAATTAACCATAGAGCAACTTGGGAAAGTTGATATGTCTCTCTTAAAAGGCGATTCCCATAATCTTTGGATGAAGGAAATGGAATCTATGGAAGAGAACCTTAAAGGCATTATTTCGATGCAGGGAATTGAAATGAAACGAAGCCATTTTGAGCTAGTTTCAGATCATCTGACTATCGCAATTAAAAGCTTTGGATTTGTGTTGAAGAATAAAAGTACAATTTATATTCAATTTTGTCCAATGGCATTCGACAATAAAGGTGCATTTTGGTTAAGTGCAGATGAAGAAATCAATAATCCTTATTTTGGAGATGCGATGCTCAGATGTGGTGAAACCAAAGAAGTTATAAAATCAGAATAAACAAATGATTAAATTGCACCCGAAGGATTTTGAGCCTCTCATGGGACTTGAACCCACGACCTGCTCATTACGAATGAGCTGCTCTACCAACTGAGCTAAAGAGGCAATTAATGCTGCAAAAATATCATATTTTTAATTACCGGAATAAGAAAAGAACAATAAACAAAACAATTATCAACTAAATAAACTCGAAAATGAAAACTAAAATTAATTTACTACTAGGTGTTATGCTATTTATTGGCATTACAGCATCAGCTCAAGATTCAAAAACAGAAGAATTTAAAGTTTATGGAAATTGTGGTATGTGCAAGACCCGTATCGAAAAAGCCGCAAAGACAATAGATGGTGTGAGCATGGCCGAATGGGATAAAACAACCAAAATGGCTAAAGTATCATTTGACGCCGGCAAAACCAATGTGCTCGAAATTCAAAAGGCTATTGCAAAAGTTGGTCACGATACAGATAAATACAAAGCCGATGACAAAGTTTACGAAAAACTTCCCGGTTGTTGTTTATATGATCGCCCGGTAACTAAAGATAAAATGGACATTAAATAGTTTGCTTGAATCACACATTTAACTATTCTTTTTTTTAAGTAAGCATGAATCAAGTGCTTATGCTTGCTTAACGTTTTTAATATATTAAGTCAAATGATACAAGAATCAAGATTAATAAAAACTGCATTCATCCTTGCCATTGTTACCATTACTTACAATATACTTGAAGGATTGGTTTCCATTTATTATGGTATGGAAGATGAAACCTTGGCATTGCTGGGTTTTGGTGTCGATAGCTTTGTAGAAGTCATCTCAGGAATTGGAATTCTTCATCTGGTTTGGAGAATGAAATATTCAGCAGTAAGCAGGCGGGATCAGTTTGAGCGTCAAGCATTGAAAATTACAGGTTTTGCCTTTTACTTACTAACAGCCGGATTAATTGTGGGTGCTGTCTTTAATATCATTAATGATATTAAACCCGATACTACCATAGTTGGGATTATCATTTCTTCGATTTCGATCCTGACCATGTATGTATTGATGACTTTTAAACTGAAGGTTGGAAAAGCACTCAATTCGGATGCCATCATTGCGGATGCCAATTGTACTAAAACCTGTTTTTATCTATCGTTCATTTTGCTTGCTTCAAGTCTTTTGTACGAACTGACAGGGATTGGATACATCGATATTGCAGGTTCTCTGGGAGTAGCGTGGTTTGCGTTTAAGGAGGGTAAAGAAGCTTTTGATAAATCTAAAAGCGAGTCACTAAGCTGTTGTTGTAATGATGGCTGCCATTAATAAAACAAAAAAGGCATAAATTAATTTATGCCTTTTTTGTTTTATTTCAATCCCTTAACCTTAGGAATCCCGGCAATAAAATCTTTTAAATAATAGGGTTCGAAATAGGCCACATCTTCAAATTGATGAGCATTAAATTTTTGAAAAGCAAGTTCGATCATATCTTTTGATGAAATACGAAACCCATCCGCGAACTTGGCATTTGGATTCATTGATAAAACACCTTTGCATTTTTCAGCTCCATCGCCCCCAAAATAAATGGTGTGATCTTTTAATAAATCAATAAATGACGACTCATCAATAATTTTAGCGGAGGTAGGTTCCAATTCATTATTTTGATGGTCAAACAGTGCGGTATAAACCTCCATTCTCCGGGCATCAATCATCGGGCAAAAAATCGCTTTTTCGTCATTTTCATTTTTTTTCATGCCCATTGCCATACTTTGAAGCGTATTAACTGCAATTAATGGTTTATCCAACGAGTAGCATAATCCTTTCGCAGCTGAAACACCAATACGCAAACCGGTATAGGAACCAGGTCCTTTACTTATAACGATGCCATCAAGCTCTTGCAATTTAATTTTTGCATCACTGATAACATTTTGAATAAAATTGGTTAGAAGCGAAGAATGCGAGTTTGTTGAATTACTTTCTTTTATTGAAAGCAAAACACCATCTTCAGCAATTGCAACAGAACAAATTGGTGTTGCGGTTTCCAGAAATAATAATTTAGCCATTTTCAGAAAAAAAGAAGAGACGCATCACTGCGTCTCAAGTATAAAAGTATTTACTTTCTATTCAGTAGTTACAAATAATTCATCTTTGGGAACTTTTTTAACTGCATCCCCATCCTTTAATTTTTTAGATACCGCACGATAAGGCGCAACGATAATTTCATCCCCCTCTTTCAATCCTTCTAAAATTTGAATATAAGTATTATTTTGGATCCCGGTTTTCACCTTAACCATTTTGGCAATTCCTTCTGTTGTATACATGAATACATATTCAATAGCTTCCTCATCAACTTTCACTTCGGGCTCATCTTTATTCTCAACAGCTTTAACTACTTTTGGTTTACCTGATGAATCTGAACGAGTTGTTACAGCCTGAATAGGTAAAGTCAGAATCTCAAAGGCTGTTTCTGTTTGAATATCAACAGTTGCAGACATCCCGGGTCGAAATGGTGAATAATTGGGATTATCCTCACTCACATATTCGGCATAAGATTCTCTGAGGATTCTAATTTTAACCTGAAAGTTGGTAACCTGATCTGCACTGACCCCGGTTACATTAGCCGAAGTTGCTATTTCAGTTACAATTCCTTTAAATTTTTTGTTCAAGTAAGCATCAACTTCAATCAGGCAAGTATCAAATAAACTAACCCTTACAATGTCATTTTCGTTTACCTCAACATTTACTTCCATATTTTGCAAATTTGCAACTGTCATAATTTCAGTTCCGGAAGAAAACTGTGAAGCACCTGTTACACGTTCCCCTTTTTCAACATTTAATTTTGAGACAGTACCATCGTTAGGAGCATAAATACTTGTTCTATTAAGGTTTTCTTTTGCTTCTTTTAGAGAAGCCACAGTACTTCCTACAGAAAATTCTGCAGCTTTCAGACTCTCCTTGGCTGCTTCAACCTCAGCTTCTGCCACTTTAAAAGCCGCAAGCGCAGCATCGATATCAGATTTTGATACTACATTTTGATCGAACAAAGTTTTATTTCGGTTGTACGAAAGTTCAGCATTTACAAATTGTGCCTGCACCTGAGCTAATCTTGCTTTTGCGTTAGCTTGATTTGCCTTTTGTGTATTTAAAGCAGCTTCTGCTCTTTCGTAACTTGAAATATATATTTCGGGATCAATCTTTGCCAATAATTTGCCCTCTTTTACTTCATCGCCTTCTTTCACATAAAGTTCAACAACCTCGCCCGAGATATAAGGACTGATTTTAACATCAATCTCAGGCTGAATTTTTCCATTCGCGGAAACGGTTTCAATGATGGTTCTTTTTGTAACAAGTTCTGTACTTACTTTGGTTTCGTCAGCAGTGCTCTTTTTGTTAACCGCAAATACGATTAAGAGAATAACCAGTGGGATCCCAATCCAAATAAGATATTTTTTGGTATTTGACTTTTTTTGTTTCATTTAAAAAAATGTTTAAAATGATCGTGAATTACAATAAGGCATAAAATTACAAAATAAATTATGAAGTAATGGAATTATTTAAAGAAAAGCCCTCTAATGGAGGGCTTTTAAACTATATATGTTGAAATTCTTAATAAATCCTAATTTTCATCAAGTACAAGTGGGTTGCCCATGTAAAAATCTAATATTTTCGATTTAAAGATGTAATCGTATTTTGCCGATAATAAATCAGATTGTGCTCTTGAAAGCTGCATTTTGGACATATTATAATTTAATGAGTTTTCCAACCCAACATTAAATTTCTGCTCCATGTATTTAAATGCTTCGCTAAAGGAGGCTACGGATTTCATACTTGCATTATATGTTTTGTACGCAGCTAATGCATCCGAAAAAGCTTGCTCAATATTTTTTCGTACCGTGTTTTTTGAAAGTTGCAAATCATATTCAGCATTTTTTTCCGATATTTTTGCCCTTGAGATATTTGTTGAAACAGAAAATCCATTAAAAATAGGAATGTTTAATGAAAATTGGAGATACTTGCTTTGGTTATCCTTGTACTGATCTTTAAATGGTTTAATTCCTAGGTCACTAGGTGGGTTTGTTGTACGATCGTAAAGGTGGATTTGATCATAATAATTAGTTCTCCATCCAGTATAAGCTGCTATTTCGGGGCTTCGGGCACCTCTCGCGATAGCTAATCCTTTACTGGCACTTTGATAACGTAATTCAGCACTTTTTATTTGAGGAAGACGGGTTACTGAAATGCCATAAATCTGTTCAGCGGGTAAAATTTTCATTTCATTGCCTAACTTAAGATCCGGTTTTTGAATAATAAAGTCATCGGCTGCTGGCAGCTCTAAAAGTTGCTGTAAATCAAGATAAGCCAGATTAAGCCGATTTTGTGCATTAATTAAGGTTACTTCTTCGGATGCAAATTGAGACTGGATCTCCAACAAACTACCTTTCGGTAAAGTGCCGGCATCAACCAGTTTTTGAGTGTTTCTGATTTGCTGTGTGGTTACATCCAACTGAGCTTGAGCCTTTTCAACTAATTCCATGCTGAATAATACATTCAGATAATTTTGGGCAAGCATTAAGGAAATATCATCCCGCATTTTATCCGAATCATATTTACTTGCTAAATAATTAAATTGATTTTGTTTAATGGTATTGTATTTTTGGAAACCATCAAAAAGTGTAACCCCGGAAGAAATACCAAAAGAAGCACTTTTTGTGTTAGTGTTTACATATTGGAATTCTCCATTATCCGTACGGCCACTACCAAATGTATAACTTGTTGTTCCATTAACTGAGGGAATCAAATTTAATTTTGATTGCAAAAAAGAGGCTTTATTAACTTCAGCAGTTAACTCACTTTTCTTAATTTGAATGTTGTTATCTAAAGCATATTCTATGCAATCTTTTAATGTCCAAACTTTTTGCGAATAAATTGTTCCACTAATTGCAACAATAAGTAAAGTAATCATTACATATTTCATGTTTCCATTAATCCGCTTCAATGCATTAAATTGTTTCATTTCTTTTTGTTTTATTAATTGGTGAACAAAAGTAACTAAAAATATGCCACAATTTTAAATGTATGAGTATCATATTATTAATTCCGGCCTTTGAAACATTTGACGCAAAGAGTGTTCATATAGTTACAGTGGTTGTACGGATTTGAACATAAACTATTTTATATTAAATGATTAATTATCAGAATTACAACAATTTAATTACAGGCTTTTATTATAAACTGAAAGATATAATTTGTAATTCACGAAATCAAAACCAAATGAGTCTATTTTTTATTTTAATTACAAACTTATTTTGGATGAATATATTAACCCCGATTATTACCCATTGACAGCTAAAATTATAAGATTGAAGCGTTTTAATAAGATTTTTAAACTTTTATCCCACAAATGTGATAGATCATAACAAAAAAGAATACAAAAAAAATAAGTAAATTTGGATAAAATAAAAATTTATGAAACACCCATGTTTTGTAAAACACTAACATAATGATAATAAAATCAAAAACATGGGTGCTCCATTATACCATTAAAAAATAATTTTATTATGATGAAATACTATATCAACAAAACAGTTAATTACACTTTTGAGGAAGCCATTGAAAGAGTGACCGCCCTGCTAAAAGAACATGGCTTTGGAGTTTTAACAACAATTGATGTTAAAGAAACCTTAAAGAAAAAAATAGATGTAGATTTTAAAAGATATACCATTTTGGGTGCATGTAACCCTCAATCGGCTTATAAAGCATTATCTTTAGAGGATAAGTTGGGAGTGCTTCTACCCTGCAATGTTATCGTGATTGAACAGGATTCGGGCATTGAAGTATGTGCTATCGATCCCTATTCAATGATGGGGCAACTAGGAAATAAAGAATTAATTCAAATTGCTGAAGAGGTAAACAAACATTTTCAAGAGGTTTTCGAAAAATTATAATCCCTATCTCTTTATTTTGGTTAAAAACTGTTAATTTTTCTGTTTTAAGTATAGGTGTTTACCGATTCTGATAACTTTGCTGATGCAAAAAATCCGCAAATGAATTTTAAAATTTTTTCTTACTTCATACTTATACTGCTTATATCATTTGCTTGTCAGGATCAAGTGAAGGATACACCAAAAATTCCGGAAATACCCGATACAATATTTATTGATCTGGATCAAAAAGCCATGGGTCAAAAAGCCGAATGGTTACATGGAATTTTTGATAAACTGAACAAAAAGCAAGGATTTGCAGGAGCGGTACTTTATGCAGAAAAAGGCAAACTTATCTATAAAGAAGCTTTTGGTTATGGCGACATCAGAAAAAAAATAAACCTTACTACCACTTCTGCCTTCCAGTTAGCATCTGTTTCTAAAATGTTTACTGCAACAGCTATTTTAATGCTGGTTGAAGAAGGGTTGGTAGATCTTGATTCAGACGTTAGAAAATATCTCCCGGAATTTCCATATGAAGGAATCAGCATCCGATTACTCCTGAATCACCGATCGGGATTATCCCGCTACATGACACTTGCACACGAGCAATGGAAAAATAAAGAAATCCCGCTCACAAACGACGATATGCTGAAATTGTATGTGCAGTATAAACCAAAACCCTATTTTTTACCTAATCGTGGGTTTCATTATTGTAACGCTAATTACGCAATGCTGGCAAATGTTATAGAGCGTATAAGCCATAAAAAATTCGACCAATTTATAAAAGAAAAGATTTTTAACCCTATTGGAATGAGCAGCAGCTTCGTCTATAATATGAACGGAGAAAGCAAAGTTTCGGATTATATTTCATTAGGCGTACCAGGTTACCGTTATAATGGTAGGGGTGCCAGGATGCTTAGGAATGAATATTTAAACGGGGTAATGGGCGATAAAGGAGTTTATACCACCGTAGAGGACATGTTTAAGTTTGATCAAGCCTTATATCAGAATAAACTTTTAGGCGACAGTACCCTTCAATTGGCATTCATGCCGGGAAGCCCCAAGACAAAGAAAAGAAAAGATAATTATGGATTTGGATGGAGGATAAAGGACGGTAGAGAAAATACAGTTTACCATTTTGGATGGTGGAAAGGATTCCGGTCATATTATATCCGCGATATGCATCAACAAAAATCGATCATTGTATTAAGTAACCGTGAGAATGGTCCCGGATCAAAAGAATTGTGGGACATTATAGATAAAGAAGATTTTGAATTTGGTGAATTTAGTTTGCTAAACGATTCAAACTAATTATTAATTATCAGCTTAAATCCAACACCATGTACATTTAAAAGTTCTACGTTTGGATCTGCCTTTAAATACTTTCTAAGTTTGGTAACATAAACATCCATACTACGGGCATTAAAATAACTGTCGTCGTACCAAATCTTATTTAATGCCTCACTTCTGTCAAGTACCTGATTTAAATTTTCACTTAATAGTTTTAGCAGTTCAGCTTCTTTGGAGGTCAATTTTTGATCAACTTCTCCAATTACCAAAAGCTGTCTGTTATAGTCAAACGTGAATTTTCCAAGTTTATAAATACTATTTTTTGATACGTTTTCATTCTGGCCTGATCTTCTTAAGATTGCCTTCATTCGCATGAGTAATTCTTCCATGCTAAAAGGTTTACTGATATAATCATCGGCACCCAATTCAAATCCTTTGAGTTTGTCCTCCTGCAAAGTTTTAGCAGTCAGGAATAATATCGGAATTTCTTTATCGATATTGCGAATGTCTTTTGCGAGGGTGAAACCATCCTTTATTGGCATCATTACATCCAAAATACAGATACTATACTCATTTTTTTTAAATTGGATAAAAGCTTCTTCACCGTCTGCGCTTAAATCAGTTGGATAGCCTTTTGCAATTAAATAAGATTGTAAGATGGTACCTAAGTTTTTATCATCCTCTGCTAATAATACTTTTTGTTGTTCCATGTATCAATTATTTTGATCACTGTAAGGTAAAAAAACCTGAAAGGTAGATCCTCTTTTTAACTCACTTGTGAGTTTAATACTACCTTCATGCTTGTCAATGACGGCTTTAACATAACTTAACCCTAATCCAAAGCCCTTAAAGTTATGAACATTACCCGTTGGAACCCTATAAAGCTTATCAAATATTTTTCGTTGATTTGCTTTACTTATTCCAATTCCGTTATCCTGAATACTAATTTTTATGCCAGAATCTGTTTCTATTGTTGAAATTAAAATTTCAGGTTCTTCAATAGTATATTTCATGGCATTATCAAGCAAATTTAATATCACATTTGTAATATGCAAAGGATCAACTTTAAGTTTAACATTCTCAGCTTTTAAATCAGTATAGATTTTCCCTCCCTTTTTCTCAACTTGTATCATGATTTTTCTTACATCTTCAAGGATAATCTCATGAATATCTACCCATTCTTTTTTTAGATGCAGTTTTCCTTTTTCGATAATGGCCGTTTGCAATATTTTTTCGGCCATCACTTTAAGCCGTGTATTTTCATCATTGATAATGCCTATATAATTATCATAAATCTCTTCTGTTTTTTGGATATCCTTATCCTTTAATGCTTCGCACACAAGTGCTATGGTTGAAATTGGGGTTTTAAATTCATGGGTCATGTTATTGATAAAATCATTCTTCATAACCGAAAGCCTTTTTTGCTTGAAAATAGTACTAATAGAAGTATAAAATGATAAAATAATGATTAACATCAGTACAGCCGAGAGAAGTAATAATAACCACATTTTACTAATCAAAAAGCGTTGTTCATTTGGGAAATATAACATTAGAAAATCCGGGTTTCCTTGAATATCGCTTGGAAAAAGTGCAAACTGAAAGCTTTCTTCACTCAATAGCTTTGTTGGATACATTCCTGTTTTTTGGATCAGCATATTAAAGCGAGCGGGGCTATATACCCCATATTCATATTGCGTATTGATTCCATATTTTGTAAGTTCAAACTTGATCAACGAATCCAATAGATGCTCATTTATTCTTTCTTCAATCGGCTGCTTCTTTGGCGGGTGCAACATACTTCCGAACTCACGTTGCGTAGCGATCGATTTTTGATTAAAGGACTCATATTCACGAAGTGATGTAATTTTCGACATTTCATCAATAAATTGTTTGTTGATAGAATCAAAATATTTATTCAATGATAATCTACTTGAATTTCGAAGCATTGGATTTTGAAAATTCTTGACTTTTTCAATTCTTTCGAGCCTTATCACAACATTTGAAATGGCTTCGTTAACACTTTGTACAAAACCTGCTTCTTTTACGATCACGGCATTCCTGATCCAATAAACCTGAATACTCATTAATCCAAGTAATGCCACCGACATTAAAATAATAATGAAAATTATAAGCCTCTTATTCATGCTGCAAATGTATGCTTTGATCTCAATGATTTACAGTCTTTTAACATTTTTTAACGTTTGTTAAAGTTCATTAACAATTGAGCCCAACAATGCAATATATCTTTGTAATGTTATTTAGCAAACGTTAATTTCATGGTATCGTAGTTATGTAATTAAAAGGTTAATAATAAAAATTTGGTTTTTGTTTCATAGGAAAAAAGCAGTCTCTTTGGGGGCTGTTTTTTTATGCCATTTTCTGAATTACAAATGCTGACATTATCCTTACATTTGTAAAAAAACAAGATCCATAATCATGAAAATTGAACTTAAGAATGTCCTGAATATTTTTAATCAAGATCAAATTGAAGAATATTCATCCGAAATAGAAACCGCGTATAAAGAATTATTATCTAAATCAGGGAAAGGAAATGATTTCCTTGGCTGGATTGATTTGCCAGATCAAATAAGTGCTGAATTGATTGAGGATATTCAACTTCATGCTAAAAAAATAAGTTTAAATTCCGAAATTTTTGTTGTAATTGGGATTGGAGGGTCCTACTTGGGTGCCCGTGCTATCATTGATGCCTTAAGCCATCATTTTGCACAACTTCAGGATGACAGGAAATCGCCTCTTATTCTGTATGCAGGACAGAATATCAGTGAAGACT
Source organism: Bacteroidetes bacterium HGW-Bacteroidetes-17 (assembly GCA_002840985.1). Classification (GTDB taxonomy): domain Bacteria; phylum Bacteroidota; class Bacteroidia; order Bacteroidales. The sequence continues at coordinate 23,532 of PHDM01000005.1, read as the reverse complement.
ACCTGTGTGATTTAATAGAGATTTTAGATAAAAAGGATTATTCTCTCGTTGTTATTTCAAAATCGGGAACAACCACAGAACCTGCAATTGCATTCAGGTTATTAAAAGAGCATCTCGAAAAAAAATATGGCCGTGAAGCAGCAGTAAAAAGAATATTTGCCATTACCGATAGTAATCGTGGTGCTTTAAATGAGTTAGCAAATATTGAAGGGTATAAAACTTATGATATTCCTGATGATGTTGGCGGACGCTATTCTGTTCTTACGCCGGTTGGTCTTCTGCCAATTGCTGTTGCAGGCTTCGACATAAAAGCTTTTATAAATGGTGCCAAATCGATGAAAGAAGAACTTTTATCCGAAAGTACTTCCTTTGAATCAAATCCGGCCACCCAATATGCCATTATCAGAAATATCCTTTATCAAAAAGGGTATACAAATGAGATCATGGTAAATTATGAGCCACGCCTACTCTATTTTACAGAATGGTGGAAACAATTATATGGTGAAAGCGAAGGAAAAGAAAACAAAGGAATATTCCCGGCCGGAGTAGGTTTCACGACAGATTTACATTCGATGGGACAATATATTCAGGAAGGGATCAGAAATCTTTTCGAGACCGTAGTCTCTGTTGAAAACAGCAATAAGGAACTTAAAATCCCAAAGAATGATGCCGATTTGGATAAGTTAAATTATATCAGTGGGAAAAGAATCTCAACGGTTAATCACATGGCAGAAATTGGCACAACCCTTGCTCATGTTGATGGCGGAGTTCCAAATATTCAAATCAGCATCCCTGAAATTTCTGAGTTTGTTCTCGGGCAATTAGTTTTCTTCTTTGAATTTGCATGTGCTTTAAGTGGCTATTTATTAAAAGTAAATCCATTTGATCAACCCGGTGTTGAAGCCTATAAATCAAATATGTTTGCTTTGTTGGGGAAAAAGGGATTTGAAAAAGAAACTGAAACGATCAGAAAAAGGATATAATTAATGTGCTGATTTGCTAGTTAGTTAATGTGCAAATTAAAAATAACGGAATAAAGTAAATTTACATGTAAATATTTAGGAATGGGGTTTTTAGAATTAATCAATAAACGTCAAAGCGTAAGAAAATATACGAATAAACCCGTTGATAAAGAGAAGCTACTTCGTTGCATTGAAGCAGCCCGTTTATCACCTTCTGCATCTAACTCTCAACCCTGGAAATTTATCGTAATTGATGAACCCGGTTTGAAGGACAAAGTTGCCAGGGAAACTTTTTCTACCTTGGTTAATTTCAACAAATTCACACTTGAGTCACCTGTTCTTATTGCCATCACCCTTGAAAAACCACCTGTACTGAACCGAATTGGCGGTCGGCTAAAAAAGAGAAGCTGGAAATTAATGGATTTGGGAATGGCTGCCGAACATTTTTGCCTTCAGGCAGAAGAAGAAGGATTGGGTACCTGTATGATTGGCTGGTACAATGAAAAGGCCATTAAAAAATTGCTGAAAATTCCGAAAGAAAAAGATTTGGCTTTATTAATTAGTGTAGGTTATGCTCCTGAAGATTATAAGCTGAGAACAAAAGTCAGAAAGCCAATAGGGGAAATGAGTAAGTTCAACCAATACTAAACTTTGTAAATCTTACCATTAAAGTAATCCTTCGATTACCTTAGGGAAATACTCATATTCAAGTTTGTGAATTTTATTGGCTATATCTTCAGGTGAATCATTTGGATCAACTTTTACCTTAGCTTGAAAAATAATCTCACCTTCATCATACTTGTCGTTCACATAATGAATAGTTATGCCACTCTCTGTATCTCCCGATTCTTTTACCGACTCATGTACTTTCATGCCATACATTCCTTTGCCTCCGTGTTTAGGTAGCAAAGCCGGGTGGATATTTATAATGCGATTTGGGAAGTGTTGAATCAAAATTTGAGGGATAAACCATAAAAATCCTGCTAAAACGATGAAGTCAATCTGAAATGATTGTAGTTTATTTAACACATTTTCAGAAAGGTAAAAGTCCTTTCTATCAAAATAAACTGCAGGGATTTTTAACTTTTTAGCCCTTTTCAGCACATAGGCATCCTTGTAGTTTGATAAAATCAAGGCGATCTTAATATTCTCATTACCCGCAAAGTAATCCGATATATTCTGAGCATTTGATCCGTTGCCTGAGGCAAAAATGGCAATTTTTTTCATATTTCCTGATAAGAACTAATTACAAATGGTGCTCAAATTTATTATTTATTTTAGCAATTTCAGCATGATATCTTATAAAAATAGCGTACTTTGCAAATATTTGTTAATCCGCTCATTATGAAAAAGTAAAGTTAAATATATCAGATTTTCTTTGCTTTTAAATGATAGATTTTATTTCTTTGCACACTGTTTAACCAAAATAATAAAGATATGTCTGATACTAAATCCAAAGTAATAGCAATTATCGTTGATAAACTAGGTGTTGACGAGAGTGAAGTAACTCCTGAAGCAAGCTTCACAAATGATCTTGGAGCTGATTCACTTGATACTGTTGAGTTGATCATGGAATTCGAAAAAGAATTCAACATGGCAATTCCAGATGACCAAGCTGAAAAAATTGGTACTGTAGGGGATGCTATTTCTTACATTGAAGCAAACGTAAAATAAACAAACGAATTACATGGAATTAAAACGTGTAGTAGTTACAGGTCTTGGAGCCATAACTCCATTAGGCAATTCAGTTCCAGAATTATGGGATGGATTGGTTAATGGAGTTAGTGGTGCCGGTCCAATTACGCAATTTGACTCATCAAAATTTAAGACCCAGATTGCTTGTGAAGTTAAAAATTTTGACATCACAAACTATATGGATCGCAAAGAGGCAAGAAAGCATGATCGTTATTCACAATTTGCCCTTGTTTCTGCCGATCAAGCTATTGCTGACGCAGGTTTTGATATGGAAAAAATTGATTTGGATCGGATTGGTGTTATTTGGGCTTCGGGCATTGGCGGAATTAAAACATTTCAAGAAGAAATTCTTGAATTTGGAAAAGGCGATGGAACCCCCCGGTTCAATCCTTTCTTTATTCCAAAAATGATTGCCGATATTGCCTCAGGTCATATTTCTATTAAATATGGTTTCAGGGGTCCAAACTTTGCTACTGTTTCTGCATGTGCTTCTTCTGCCAATGCTTTAACCGATGCTTTCAACTTAATTCGTTTGGGAAAAGCTGACGCTTTTGTAACCGGTGGATCCGAAGCAGCTGTAACTGAAGGTGGAGTTGGAGGTTTTAATGCCTTGCACGCCATTTCAACACTGAATGATGATCCAAAAACAGCTTCCCGTCCATTTGATAAAGACCGTGACGGTTTTGTATTAGGTGAAGGTGGATGCGCACTTATTTTCGAAGAACTCGAACATGCCTTAAAAAGAGGCGCAAGAATATATGCTGAAGTTGCCGGTTGCGGCCTTTCAGCCGATGCTCATCATATGACAGCCCCTCATCCTGATGGATTGGGTGCAAAAAATTGTATGAAAAATGCCATTGAAGATGCAGGTTTAAAACTTACTGATGTTGATCATATCAATACCCATGGAACTTCTACTCCGGTCGGTGACATCGCCGAACCAAAAGCTATTGTTGGATTATTTGGTGAGCATGCATACAAAATCAATATCAACTCGACAAAATCAATGACCGGGCACTTATTGGGAGCAGCCGGTGCTGTTGAAGCTATTGCTACTATACTTGCGGTTCAAAATGATATTGTACCCCCAACGATTAATCATTTTACTGATGATCCTGAAATTGACAATAAATTAAACTTCACATTTCATAAGGCTCAGAAAAGAGTGATTAATGTGGCTTTAAGCAATACATTTGGTTTTGGTGGACATAATGCCTCCATTATCTTCAAAAAATTTGTGAGATAAACTTTCATCTTGATTTTTCATAAGTATATACTAAATTATTTTTCCGACAATAGAAAACTATTCCTAAGTTTAAGGAACGTTTTCGGATACTATCCTCATAATATTTCTTTATATCTTTTGGCCTTCAGGCACAAATCTGTTGCAAAAGAACTTTCAAATGGTGTTCGGGTAAGTAACGAACGCCTTGAATACTTAGGAGATGCGATACTTGGAGCAGTTGTTGCAGATCTCCTTTTTAAAAAATTTCCTTATAAAGATGAAGGCTTTTTAACAGAAATGCGTTCGAAAATTGTGAGCCGTTCGCAGCTTAATAATTTATCGAAAAAATTGGGACTTACCAAACTAATTAATTCTTCCAACGATACCAAATCTGTTTGCAAATCAATGAATGGAGATGCTTTTGAAGCATTTATTGGGGCTTTATATTTAGATAAAGGATATCAATTTACCCGAAAAATTATCATCAACCGCATTATCAATATCCATTTTAATTTAGACGACCTTGAAACCCAAATTGTGAACTATAAAAGTAAACTGGTTGAATGGGGACAAAAAGAAAAAAAATCAGTCGACTTTAAAGTGGTTGAGGAAATTGGTGAAGGTTTCAAGAAACAATTTCTGGTCAGGATATTTATTGAAGGCGAAGTGTTCGAAAGCGGCCAGGATTTCTCAATTAAAGGGGCCGAACAAATTGCCTCTGAAAAAGCTTTCAGTAAGCTTCAATTAAACTAACTATTTCATCAACTATTCTTATTTGCTGCTATTTTCTTATATTTATCGTCAAAGTGTTTTAAAATGGCTAAAAAACTAACCCTTAAACTCGATTTCTCATCCGAATATACATTGATCGTGATTTCTTGCCATTTAAAGGATTACCGCCTGACTTTTTTTTTAAACAATAAACTTCATTTGCATTTAAGCAGGATCGATGATTTTATTCAGGAGGGGCATGACAAAACCGATTTAAACTATTCGGTTTATTTTTATCAATGCCTTGAAACACAAAGCAATTTTTGCCTGATCTCAAATCACCATTCTGACGGAAAACTAATCCCAACCATTGGAACCATAGATTATTTTCTGTTGATAGAAAATGAAATTCCTAATGGAAGAAAAAAAGAATTGATAAAAGAGATAAAAACAATTCCAAATGTTCTTACAGCTTACGAACTGGATTTGGCAAAAGTGAAAAACATTCACCATTTACTGGCTGAATTGGAACTTCAGTTTATTGAAAATAAGAATATAAAGAAAACTCCTTAATGGTGTTTATCAGGCTAGATTGAACTTACAAACTGCTTCAAAAACCGTTTATCGTTTTCGAAAAATAAGCGGATATCGTTGATCTGATATTTAAGCATGGCAATACGTTCAATTCCCATTCCGAAGGCAAATCCGGTATATTCCTTGCTGTCGATTCCGCAATTTTCCAATACGTTTGGATCAACCATTCCGCATCCCAGAATTTCGACCCAACCCGAATGCTTACAAATATTACAGCCCTTACCTCCACAAATATTACACGAAATATCCATTTCGGCAGAGGGTTCGGTAAACGGGAAATAGGACGGACGTAAACGGATTTGGGTATGCTCGCCAAAAAACTCGCGGGCAAAATAAAGCAAGGTTTGTTTTAGATCGGCAAACGATACATTTTTATTGATGTACAAGCCTTCAACCTGATGAAAAATACAATGTGCCCGGGCAGAAATGGCCTCATTTCTGAAAACCCTGCCGGGAGAAATGGTCCTTATCGGTGGTTTTTGACTTTGCATTACACGCACCTGAACCGATGAAGTGTGTGTTCGTAAGGCAATGTCAGGATTTTTTTCTATAAAGAATGTATCCTGCATATCACGTGCCGGATGATCGGCAGGAAAATTTAAAGCCGTAAAATTGTGAAAATCATCTTCAATTTCAGGACCCTCAGATACATTATAACCCAATCGTGCAAAGATTTCAATTATTTTATTCCGAACAATAGAAAGCGGATGACGGGTACCCAATTCTTCAAAATTAACCGGAAGGCTTAAATCCAAATCCCCACTTGATTCCTGTATATTACTATCCAATATTTCTGTGAGTGAGCTTAACTTATCCTGAGCTTTATTTTTAAGGTCATTCAATGCCTGACCAATTTCTTTACGAAGCTCAGGCTCTACGTTTTTAAAATCGCCGAACAAAGATGGGATCAATCCTTTTTTGCTCAAATATTTAATTCGAAACTGATCCAACTCTTCTTTACTCTCCGTCGTAAAGACAGAAATCTCATCCAGTAATTGTTTTATTTTATCCTTCATTAAATCCTATCTAATTATTTTGATGCTCATTTTAACATCTTTAACCGGTTTGTCACCACGTCCGGTTTCAACCGCAGCGATTTTATCCACTACATCCAGGCCTTCTGTCACTTCACCAAAAACGGTATATGCACCATCCAAATGAGGAGTTCCACCAAGAGTTCTGTAAACTTCTCTGTGTTCTTCAGGAACAGGTATTTCGGTTCTGGCCTCAACAGCTGCAAAATCATCATCTGTAAATTTTTTTCCTTGTACGATATAAAACTGACTGCTTGATGAGGCACGTTCAGGATTTACATTATCACCCTGACGAGCAGCCGCCAATACTCCTTTTTTATGGAAGAATTGAGGCAGGATTTCTGCATCAACCTTATAACCCGGATCATCTTCGCCTTTTGCGCTTCCACCACCTTGAATCATAAATTCATTGATCACACGATGAAAAGTAGAGCCTTCATACCAACCTTCTTGGATCAACTTAATAAAATTATCCCGATGCTTTGGGGTTTCATCATATAGTTTCAGTGTAATATCACCATATTCTGTACTAATCTTTACAAGGGTGTTTTCGTTTGAAGTTTTTTTAGGTGTGCCACACGAACTCAATATAAGAGTCGAGATGATTAATAAAAGGCTTGCCGGATTTTTCATCTTTGTATAAATTAATTTAAAATACTAAGTTTAAAAAAGAATTTAGTTGCAATATTACTAAAATTAGGGGAATTTAAGAAAAACAGATTTTTGAGACTTTTTTAATCCTTCTGGATTTTTAGAAAACAACTCCTGCATAAAGGTTCGTAGCTATCTTTTTCTCCCAGAACAACCAGACTTTCATTTTTGATGGTACGATGAGAATATTGTGCCAAATTGCCACATTTCATACAAATAGCATGAACCTTAGTTACATATTCGGCCGTTGCCATTAATCCGGGAATAGGGCCAAAAGGAATTCCCCTGAAATCCATATCAAGTCCGGCCACAATTACCCTGAAACCACGGTCGGCCAGCACATTGGCAACGTTCACCAGTTCCATATCAAAAAACTGGGCTTCATCAATCCCAACTACATCGACATCAATATCGTACAATAATATTTGGGCAGCCGTTTGAACCGGCGTACATTGAACCGCATTGGCATCATGCGATACAACATTTTTTTCGTCGTATCGTTTATCTACCTCAGGTTTGAATATTTCAACTCTTTGTTTGGCAATCTTTGCCCGATTTAATCGACGGATTAATTCTTCGGTTTTACCCGAAAACATCGAACCACAAATTACTTCAATCCAACCTGTTCGTTTTTTTGGATTTGCTGTTTTTTCCAGAAACATTTAATGTAAACAGTTTTACTTTTTTTATCTTTATCAGATCAATTATTTATTATCGCAACGTATGCTAAATTAATATTTTTTCGGGCTTATTTTTGCAATGTTTAAATCAATTTTAATATTTAAGGAATGGATAAATTAGATACCTCTAAAAATGCGATGATTGAACTGCTGGACCTCATCAACGAACAAACGGAGATGTTAAAAACACAAAAAGGTGAAATTCCTCAGCTATACATTGATTTGCTCAAAAAAAATGTGTTAAAACTTTATGAAACAATCCATATCCTCGATCAGATCAAACATTTAGAGGAAGATATTTCAAAACCTGAACAGAAGAATCCTGAAAAAGTAATCGAATCGGTAAAAGAGGATAAAATTGTTACACAATTAAAGGAACATCAACCTGTTGTAGAAATAAAACCCTCTGAGCCAGTACCCCCGAAACCAGATATTGTTCAAAATACCGAGTCTATAATTAAACCTAAACTGGAACCAGCAATCAAGAATGATCATGAAATACCTGTTGTTAGTTTTTCATTAAATCGAAAAATGGAAGATCCAAAAGAAAAAGAAATTTTTATTCATCCAAACTCAGATTTATTTTCGGAAGCAAAGCAAAGCGTTGCAGACAAGTTAAGTGAAGGTCAGGACCCCAGACTTGCTGATCGAATTCAGCAAAATAAAATTAGCGACATAAAAGCAGCGATCGGGATTAATGACAAATTTTTGTTTATTAACGAATTATTTGCAGGAAATTTAAAAGATTATAATCAATCGATTGATCAGTTAAATTTGGCAAGCAATTATCATGGAGCAATTTCAGCTTTTAATCAATTTAAGGAACAATTTGATTGGGATGAAAAAGATGAGGTTGTCATCAGGTTAAAAACAATTGTGAACCGTAAATATACAATCAGCTAGATTAATTAAAAAAAACAAACATGTCAAAACTTTATCTTGTACCCAGCCCTATTGGAAATCTTGAAGACATTAGTCTGCGAGCCATTAGGATATTAAAAGAAGTAGATTTGATTTTGGCAGAAGATACCAGAAAATCAGGGATTCTACTTAAACATCACCAAATAAGCAACCGTATCCGTTCACATCATCAGTTCAATGAACATCAGGCTACCAAATCCATTGTTGAGCAATTAATAAATGGCGATAGCATTGCACTTATTTCCGATGCAGGTACTCCCGGGATTTCCGACCCGGGATTTTATTTGGTCAGAGCATGTATAGAGGCTGGTGTTGAAGTTGAGTGTTTACCCGGTGCAACAGCTTTTGTTCCCGCATTGGTCCAATCCGGACTGTCGTCTGATCGATTTGTTTTTGAAGGATTTTTACCTGTAAAAAAAGGGCGAAAAACAAAACTTGAACAATTGGCTGATCAAAGCTATACGATGATTTTTTATGAATCACCTCATCGCCTGCTAAAAACACTGGAGCAATTTAAGGAGGTTTTCGGAGCGGATAGAAAAATTTGCGTATCGAGAGAATTAACAAAAGTTTTCGAAGAAAATGCCCGGGGGACCATCGAAGAAGTATATACCCATTTTAAAAATAAAACCATAAAAGGTGAAATTGTAATCATCCTCGAAGGTAAAACCAAGGCAAAGTAATTTAATATTGATGAATAGGAATTGCTTATAATACCCTAAAATTTCCCTTGTAATTTGTAAATCCGTGTACGCTCATGTACAACCGTACAAAATTAACGAACACTTTTCGGAAAATTAACACAGTTTGATTTGCTGATATTCAACCACATAGAAGTTTGGCATAAATTTGGTTATTACTTTAACCGTCAACCTTTACTTTTTACTGGAGTCGTCTTTAATTTAATATTATCGAGGTTCTTTATAGTTTAGACTCAAAGATGGTTATGTTGACCATAATTAAAAAGGATTTCACAAAATCTATATTGGTTTTGTGATTGCAATTTCATGTTAGTTAAATATTTGGTGCATTAAAACCTCCCAGAAATGGGAGGTTTTTTAGTATATTTATACTTCAATTTGAAATCTAATGAGTTATACTTACGATTATCCCCGTCCTGCGGTTACAGTTGATTGCCTGATATTCAGAAAAAAGCCTGAGCTTCAGATTTTGCTAATTCAACGTAAATATGACCCCTTTAAAGACATCTGGGCCCTACCAGGTGGATTTGTTGAGATGGATGAAGATCTGATCGAAGCAGCATATCGTGAACTTGCAGAGGAAACCGGCTTAAAAAACATAGAGCTTTTTCAACTGCAAACTTTTGGTAAACCCGGAAGAGATCCTCGCGGAAGAACAATTTCAATTATATTTTGGGGAACTCATCATGAACAAGAGGAAGTTGAAGCCGGGGATGATGCAAAAAATGCAGCCTGGTTCAAAATTTCTCAGTTACCTGAGTTAGCATTTGATCATGGCCATATTTTGAATGTGGCATTTCAAAAGATTCCCAATCTTAACACATAAAACATCAATCTACCAGCAAATTACATCCTCTGATATCACTCGAATCAAACCTTCCTAAAACTTCAAATCTATTTCCATTTGTAATTCTGCCTAAATCTTGTGTCATAATAAAAGAACATGAATTAAGATTTGCTAAATCAATTACATTAATGCCTCCGGATTGACCATTTTCCAATAGTTGAAATGGATCATTAGGATCACGAACTAATATTTTCATCCACGGGGGAGTGGTAAAAATGCCTTTGCCGGATGAATATGCCTGAGACAACAGTTCGGTCATACCATATTCAGAATGAATGAAATCAATCCCAAATCCTTTTTTAAGAATTTCATGAAGTTCCTCTCTGATGAGTTCCTTGCGGCGACCTTTCATTCCTCCGGTTTCCATCACTATTAAATTTGGATGCCTTACGCTAAAATTTTCAACTAAGTCGAGTAGTGCATAGCTCACTCCTATCAGCAGAACTTTTTTGTTTTTGAGATTTTCCGAATTCAGCATCTCAATAAGTTCGGCATGATTATCTAAATAAAATCCGCTTTCAGCATGATTACTTTGCTTAATGAGCTCATTGACCATAAATACCAATGAAGATCCTTCTCGTTCGAGATATGAAGGCAATAAAGCCAGAAGACAATAATTGTTTACTTCTCCATAATGGTGCGAGAATCCTTTCAAGAACGATTGAAAATAAACCTCAATATCAGTAACAAAATGTTTGCTTTGCAAACTACCGCCAGTTCCACTACTTGTAAATATTTGTTCTGGTATTTGGGTTGAACTGACAACCATATGTGTTTTGAAAAAATCAATAGGAAGAAACGGAATGTCTTTGATTTCTCTAATTTTAGTTATATCCAAACCCAAAGTTTCAATATACATTTGATAAACTTCATTATTTTGAAATTGATATTTGAAAATTTGCAGAGCCAGATCTTCAAATTCTCTTTCTTTACGAATTTTAAAAATATTATCTGTAAATGAATTTATTTCTCCCATCTTCACACAAAATTAATCAATTGTATGGATATAAATTTATAACTTTATTGAACTAAAGATATGGTAATAGTCGTATACATAACATCATTTCTGATAGCACAATAGCAATTTAAATCTTTACAAATTGAACTAACTGAATGACAAAATCGTACGCCCATAGGAAAACAGTTATCATTACGATCATCGTAATAATTGGGATTATTTTTATGGCTCGATTATTTTTTCTTCAGGTGATAGATAATAGATATAAGCTTTCTGCCGAAAATAATGTTCTGAGAAAGATCACCATCTATCCTGCAAGGGGGCTGATCAAAGACAGAAACGGAGAATTGTTAGTATACAATGAGGCTTCATATGACCTTTTTGTAACGCCCAATCAGGTAATTGATATTGATACGGCAGAATTATGTAAGTTATTAAAGATCGACAATAATACCTTTCTTGAGTTGCTTTACAAAGCGAAAAGCTACTCCAACGTCAAACCATCCATTTTTCTTGAACAAATCTCCAAGGAAGATTTTGGTTATCTTGAAGAACGATTGTATAAATTTCCTGGTTTTTTTGTTCAGTCCAGAACTTTAAGAAAGTATCCCAGACCTATTGCGGCTCATATTTTAGGATATATTGGTGAGGTAACACAAAATGAAGTAAGCAATAATCCATACTATAATTCGGGCGATTATATAGGGAAAAATGGAATTGAAAAATTTTATGAAACAGAACTTCGGGGAGAGAAGGGGATTAAGTACAAATTGGTTGATGTTTTCAATCGGGAGAAAGGCACTTACTTGGAAGGCCGATTTGATACCATGTCGAACACGGGTAAGGATTTACAAATTTCTATTGATGCCGAATTGCAAGCTTATGGAGAGCTTTTAATGAATGGCAAAAAGGGCAGTATCGTAGCCATTGAACCATCGACAGGTGAAATCTTGAGTATGGTATCCAGCCCAGCCTATGATCCTAATTTATTAATCGGGCGTATCAGAAGTTCTAATTTTAAAAACCTAAGTAGTGATAGTTTAGAACCTCTTTTTAACAGGGCAATTATGGCGCAGTATCCTCCTGGTTCAACCTTTAAACTATTAAATACCCTGATCGGATTGAACGACGGTGTATTAAATTCGGATACGCGATATGCTTGTCAGGGAGTTCATTCCTCTCCCATTGTTTGCAGCCACAATCATTATTCCCCACTCGACCTGAATCATGCTATAGAACAGTCGTGCAACCCATATTTCTATAAAGTTTTTAAATCTATCATTGAACAAAAGAAGTATGCAACAATTCAGCAAGCTTATGAAAATTGGCGTAGCCAAATGAGTGAATTTGGGATCGGTCAAAAACTGTCGTCTGACATCATTGGACAGAAAAATGGTAATTTACCTGATTTTTCATATTTCGATAAATATTATGGTAAAAACGGATGGAAGGTCATTACAATCAGATCACTTTCGATAGGCCAGGGTGAGATTGAGTTGACACCATTACAACTAGCAAACGAAGCTGCCCTAATTGCAAACCGGGGTTATTATTTACCTCCTCATTTTGTAACTTCCATCGATGGCAATCCCAATGCTGCATTTAATGAACCTATCCGTAACAAGATTCCAAGAGAGCATTACGAAACCGTTATTGAAGGAATGGCCCTGGTTTACGCGGGCGAAAGCGGATCAGCCAGATGGTATCGTATTGATAGTTTGCAAATGTGTGGCAAGACCGGAACCTCTGAAAATCCATTTGGCGAAAACCATGCCGTATTTATTGCTTTTGCTCCTCGTGATAATCCGAAAATTGCCATTTCTGTTGTAGTTGAAAATAGTGGTTTCGGAGCAACCTGGGCAGCACCCATTGCAAGCTTAATGATTGAAAAGTACCTGAATGGAACTGTTAAGCACACTGCAACTGAAGAAAAAATGTTAACCACGGTTTTAATAAAAAACAAACGTTGAGAGCAAGAACAGGAACCTTCTTAAATATTGATTGGATAACCGTATTTCTTTACCTGATACTGGTTATGATTGGATGGTTGAGTATTTATTCGGCTATTTATGATGAAGCACATCGCAATATAATTGATCTTTCTCAGCGCTATGGTAAACAATTGCTCTGGATTGCTGCTGCTCTTATTATTGCTTTTGCTATTTTACTTATCGATGCAAAGCTGTTTTCAGCTTTTTCTTACTTATTATATGTAATTGGGATCATTTTTTTATTGGCCGTACTGGTCATTGGAACAAAAATATCAGGATCAAGATCGTGGTTCCAAATTGGAGGATTTGCACTTCAGCCATCAGAATTTGCAAAATTTACCTGTGCTTTGGTTCTTGCTAAATTTTTGAGTGGTCAGAATGTAAATCTTCGACGATTTAACAGTATATTTAAGGCAGGTCTTATTATTTCTATTCCTGTTATACTTATATTACTGCAACCCGAAACGGGTTCAGCTCTGGTATTTAGCTCTTTAATAATTGTACTTTACAGGGAAGGGCTTTCATCCAAATTTTTAATTTTTGGAGTCATGGCTGTAGTTTTGTTTATCATCACGCTACTATTGAATACGTATGTTGTCATCGCCCTTCTTTCCGGGATTCTCATTTTATTCTATTTAAGAATCAGAAAAAGCAAAAAAAGTATTTTGGCTGTTTTGTTAATACTTCTTGTTGGCTCCACTTATATTCTTAGTGTTGATTATGCATTTGACAACATTCTTGAACCGCACCAAAAAAAGAGGATCAATGTTCTAATAGGAAAGGAATCTGATCCGAAAGGAGCTGGGTACAATGTTAATCAGTCGAAAATTGCAATAGGAAGTGGTGGCCTTTTTGGTAAAGGATTTTTAAAAGGTACTCAAACCAAATTTAATTTTGTACCTGAGCAAAGTACTGATTTTATTTTTTGTACGGTAGGAGAAGAGTGGGGTTTATTCGGAAGTACTGTAGTAGTAAGCTTATTTATTTGGTTAATTATAAGGTTAATAATCCTTGCCGAGCGACAGCGTTCGGCTTTCAGTAGGATTTATGGTTATGGAGTCGCCTCTATTTTATTTTTTCATTTTGTAGTGAATATTGGAATGACCATTGGGCTTGCTCCAATTATAGGAATCCCTTTACCTTTCCTGAGCTATGGTGGATCATCTCTGTGGGCATTTACAATACTCCTTTTTATCTTTATCAGGCAAGATGCATCACGCCTTGAAAACCTATAAAAAAAGGTGACAATAAAATTGCCACCTTTTAATATTTAATATTTTTTCTTAGTAAAACAAATATCTGCTATCTTCAATTTTCGCATTGGTTTCTAATGACTGAAAAAGGGAGTTGTTTGCCAATCGGCTTTCCAACATCATTACTAACTGATTTCTATAAAAATCGAGCAATGCAGTTTCAGGAGCTGGAGTTGTTTCAATAACACTGAAAGCATACACTCCATTATTCCCTTTAAACAATGATGAATTCTCTCCAATTTGCATTGAAAAAGCTTTACCAACTAATTTTGGCTCTCTTCCATATATTTCAATATTTGGGGAAGTAAAAGTCAATTCAATTTCCTGCGGAATTTTTCCTAATTCAGAGGCAATTTGATTCAGATCAGTTTTCCCGTTAACCCTGCTTAATAAATATTCATATTTCTTATCTTTTATTAGCTGAGCTTTTACTAATTCACGTACATCTTCTAAAGCTAAATCTCCTTTTGGATGAAGTCCGGTTAAATGAGCTACTACATATTTTCCATCTAAATCAAAAATAGGTGAAATGATTCCTTCAGTAGTTTCTTCATTAAAGGCCCATTGGATAATACTTCTGGGATTTTCAATTCCGGCTATATAATTACTCATTTTACGTAATCCAGGAACACTGCGTTTATTCAGCCCCTGCTCAATAGTCGAATTTTCAAATGCTTCGGGAGTTGTAGCTAAAGCAGCAAATTTACTTGCTTCGGTATAGGTATCCTGATAAGTTTGTCCGCTTGATTCAATTGCCCTTTCAATCACAGCAACCTTTACTTTTTGATTAAAGCCTTTCTTACCCATTATTCTAATCACGTGATAACCGAATGCAGTTTCTGCGATAACAACATCGTTCAATGCGTTATCCATTATTGCATTATTGAATGAGGAAACCATTCCCATATCAGGAAACCATCCTGTGTCACCGTCATTTTCTTTGGCAGACGGATCATCAGACATTTCTTTCGCGATTTCATTAATTTTATTTTTATTCGCTTTTACAACATTATAAATACTATCGGCTAATGCTTTTGCCTCTTCACGTGTTCGTGTGATTTCAGGACCTGCGTATTGAGCTCCGATGTATGATATAAGCACATGGGTAGCGCTTAATGAATCAGCCCTGACTTGTGAATCCAATAATTTGGCCATATAGTACACGTCATTATCGAGATATGGCTCAACAAAAGTTCCAACTTTTGCATCGAACAAGGTTTCGGCTAATTGAACTGGTAATTCTTCTTTTTTATAATAGTTACTATCATAACGACGATCAGAAACAGAATTAACAAAGGTCATTACATTGAGAGTATTTTTAAACTCTTCAAAAATAGTATTCACCTGATTGGTTGTTTTAACACGATCCTCAACTGAAGGTTTAACCTCAAACATTACATAATCAATATCTCTTTGTTCTTCTTGTTGCTGATAATCGGCAAGGTGTTCTGAATAGTATTTTTCGATTTCTTTTTCGGTAACGCTTACCAGACTGTCTGCAATTTCAAAATATGAAGTTGAAATTAACTCAATTTTAACTTTTTCGTTTTGAGCTTTAAATTCAAAATTGGCAATTTCAGCAGGAACGTAATATCCTTTTTTTACAAGGTTTATAAATTTTTGTGAAAGTTGATCACTTTTGATCGCTTTTTCAATTTGCAACCATTGTGTTGTTGCAGTCGGATCCAAATTATCTATGTTTTGCAAAAAATTTAATACAATATTTCGATCAAATTCACCTGTATTTGGATTGGCAAAATATTGTAAAATAAAACGGTGAGGATTTGCCCCTTGCACAAGTTCAAATAATTCATCTGAAGATACATCAAGGCCAATTTTTGCATACTCTTCACCCATAATCACATCATTCAGATACTGATTCCAGGTCATCTGCCTTACGTTGAAATTTTCATTTGCGCTAAGGCTTTGCTTCTCTAAGCGCTGTTTTTCGTATTCGAGGTTTTGATCGAGCCTGTTATTAAATTCGCGATAAGAAATTTTTTCGCCATTAATCTCACCTATGGTGTCTGTTCTTTTTGTATTAGTTTTTGAGAGATCGCCTAAAACAAAAGCTGCCAATGCAACTCCAATAACAATTACCAATAATCCTGAGTGCTTCCTAATTTTACCAATTACTGCCATCTTATTAAACTTTTTTTTAGAGTTTGCAAATGTACAACAGAAAGTTCATATTTAAAAAAAAATACGGCACAAAGGTGCTTGTAATAAATTACACAAATACAAACACTTAGCTAGTATTTTAGTCTAAGATGAAATTTTATTAGGAATTTTTCAGGTAATCCGTAAATTTTTCGATTTAAAAATTTCCATGATATATCAACAATTTAGACATCAGGATTACTAATTTTTAAATTAACCAGTTCTATCCGGTTTTTTTCGGCCTGTACAATTTTGAAATGAAAATTATTAATCTTCATGCTTTCATTCATCAATGGGATATTTTCATAATGATGTAAAATATATCCTGCAAGGGTTTCGTATTCGTCAGAAGTAGGAATAGCTAAATTATATTTTTCATTTAAATAATCAATTTCTAACCTGCCGGAAAACAGAAATTCATCAGATTGTATTTGTTTTTCTATAAGATCTTCTGTATCGTGTTCGTCTTCAATTTCACCAAAAATTTCTTCAATAACATCTTCCATGGTTATCATTCCGGAAGTACCACCAAACTCATCAACCACTACTGCAACACTTTTGTTTTCAATCAACATCATTGAGAGGACTTTATTTGCCAACATGGTTTCAGGAACGATAATTATTGACCGTAAAATTTCCCGAATCGTGGTTGGTTTTTTAAACATATCATAGGAGTGGGTATATCCAATAATATTGTCGATGTTTTCGCGATAGATTAAAATTTTTGAGTGGCCGGTTTGGATAAAACGTGAACGTAATAGTTCAACAGTATCGCTTTCATCCAGTGCAATGATTTCTGTTCGGGGGCTCATACATTCCCTGAGTTTTATATTTTGAAAATCAATTGCATTTTGGAAAATTTGAATCTCTTGTGAAATTTCACTATCATCATTTTCACCTTGGGTAAATTCCTTTACATAATCACCCAGGTCAATTGGGCTAAAGCTATAGTCTTCAGTATTAAAAATCACACGAAAAAGTTTTCTTAAAACAAATTCAGAAAAACCAATAAAAAGAAAAACAAAAGGATAAAGTATGAAATAAATAACCTTTATCGGTAAAGCGAAGAATTTTAGGATTGCATTTGGCCTGATTCGAAAAAGTATTTTTGGCAGAAATTCGGCAGTTACAAGTATAATTAAGGTAGCGATTATTGTTTGGCTAATAAGGATAAAAAATTCTGTGTTAAATGGCTTCATATAAATTTTACTGAACCAGGGAGTCAGAATATTTGCCATGGCAATGCCATACAGGACAAGTGCTATATTATTCCCAAGCAAAAGTGTTCCGATAAACTTTGATGGTTTGGTAGCAAATGAAGCAATGATGCGTGCATTATAAAGGCCTTTGCTTTTATCCAATTCAATTTTTAGCCGGTTAGAGCTTACATAAGCAATCTCAATACCGGAAAAAAATCCGGAGAATATTAAAGTGATTATAATGATCGTCCAGTTGTCCATTTAATAAACAATAATAAGAAATCTTTTCATTTTATTTCCTCATCAATTTCAAAGTCACCGCTTCCTTTAAAAATTTCATAGTCCCTAAAATTTTCATCTGATTCGAATCCTGCCCCAAACAATATTTGAGTAGGAGTAGTAAATTTTATTTTCGATTCTGAATAGATTTTTTTTCTTCGTTGATCCCAAAACAATTCTTCAGCATTCAACTGCTCATTTTTGATCAAATTAACTATGACGACATTTTTACGGGCGATAATTAATTTTCTCTTGTCATATTGAATACCGTATTCAGCGGTCAGAACCGATTCAACCTGCATTAATTTGTTATAGAATTCTATTTTGAATCCATCGGGGAATTCCATGTAGGGATCCTCACCTCCGAATTGAGTCATTCTGGGACTTTGTAGTTTTGCAACAATGCGTCCAGAGACACTTCTGAGGTATACAAAATTTTTTGCTGTCAAATCAGGAATAGAATCCCCTGCACTGAGCGCATTTACTTCTTTTATGTCATTTTTACACGAAGAAAGCATTGTTATGCCGATTAGCAAAACAATGCTTTTAACGATCAATAAATTGCTTAATTTAATGATTTTCAACGAATTTTAATTTGTTTTATTTCCTCTTATTTTAGTCGTTTCATTTATCCAGCATTCAATTTTATACGAATCTCCTTCTTGTAAGTTATAGAAAAAGATCGTTTCAGTTGTTGGGAAATATTTTGAATAGTTTCTAATTCTGGTATTGGCATCTTCTGCAACAGTTGAATCTACTTGTTTTGCTTTTTCATATTTATCAACAGCAAACCAATATCCAACTCGTGCGGTTAATTCATTGTCTCCACAATCCTTGGCTGTTGCTGCATACAAATCACCAATTAAGATATAAGCTTCTCCATAATTAGGTTTATATTCAATCGCCTTTAATGCATTTTTTCTGGCTTCAACAAATTTGTTAAGTGACTGATTACATCTTGCCATATAAAAATAAATCAATGCCAGATCTTCTTCATCCTGCAATGCAGTGGCTTCAGTTAAATATTTTAATGCTTCATTGATGTTTTCGGATTTTAAATACATTTTACCAATTAAATATGCTGAAGCAGGCGAAGGTTCAAGTTTGTATAATTGAACGGTTGCATCAAAAAACAGTTGTGAATCGTTACATCGTTTTTTATCAAGAATGTCGGTAATTTTCTTCAAAAGTTCAAGATCATTTTTATTGGCGTCGAACTTTGTTTGATAAATGGCAATAAGATCATCACAAGTGGCAAAAGGTTCAAATTCGGCTTCGATGTTACCTTTGATATTTTTCCATTCTTCCAATCTTCTTGCATCCTTTTCATACTTTTTTAAATTAAAATCAATAATGGCACTAACTTTATCATACGCATCAATAATTGTAGATTTTTCAACAACCTCCTCAGAAACCATCTTTGCCGCAGTACGGAAATAATAGCTCAATACAGCACCTTGTGTATTATTGCCTTGTAATTCCATTGATCGTTTAAAAATAGCATTTGCTTCAGCAAAATTTTGGGTCCTGTACTTGTAATAATCATTTCCTTTATATGCTAAAACACTGCCTTCTTTGCCAAAATACTCAATTCTTTTATCGTATACCATAAATAAAGTATCGATATACTTTTCTCTCAACGCTTCATTTTTTTCCTTGTTAATAAGATAAGTCATAATTCTTACCCCGTTAGCATAAGTTGTTTCCTGGGCAGCAGGACAATTTAAAAATACCCATCTCCATGGCTTTATTGCATCCTTTATTACTTCACTTTTATAATTCGACTCTTTCCATTGCCTGAAAAATTCCTGGTAAAGTGAAATGTTCATTTTACATTCATCAGGTTTGTCTCCAAATTTTGATTCATCTTGTCCAATTACATTAATATTAGGGCTTAAGGCTAACCCCGCTAGTAAGAAGATGAATATAAGTTTAGCTTTCATAATTGTAATAATTTATAGTTAATTATATTTGGGCTTGTTAAACCATCGTTGGTGCATTGTAATTCCAATCGAAAATTTAAAATATTTTTCCTGTATTAAATTATTTTTTACCGTTCCACGTTGGCCATATTCCATTCCCAAATTAACCGTTGATCTTGAATTTCTTAACGGTAACCCTATTCCAAAACTTATGCCAAAATCATTGATGCGTGTATTATTGATGGATAATGGAGTTTGTTCAAACTTAAAACCGAAGCGATAACTTACTCTTTTAAAGTATGAATTTACACTATTATAATTAGGGATGATTTCCATGCCAAGCCCTAACCTTATAGAGTTATTCAAAGAATCGGAAACATTAAATGACTTAAAATCTTTCCAATATTGTTTTTGAAATTCGGCTCCGATTTTCCATTTATTTTTTTCTGAGATCATTAAACCAAAACCAATATTCTTAGGAATTATCACTGCTCCTTGAGCATCTAGAATATATGAAATGGTATCTCTGTATTCTTTTACATCAGAATAGACAGGGATAAATGTCCTTGTAAATTCATCCTTATTTGCCTTTAATGCTGATTTACTGCTATAAACCACACCAACATTAATGTCAATATCATTTATTTTTGTATGATAATCAATCCCGTAATTTAAATAAAAATCATTTATAGAAACTGAATTAAGCACATTTGTGGATAAGAAATTTACTGAATCGACAAAACTAACAGATCTTTCTTTGTCTATACTCCCAAAATAATAACCCATATTAACACCAACTGATAGATGCTTGCCAATCTTAAAAGCATGTCCCCAATATAATTGATTTATGCCTCCACTACCTTCATCATAGAACCGCACATTTCCAATTTGATCAATATTTTCAACATAGCCATAATTGTAACCAACATTGCTGAATGGGACAAGTCCAATACTGGTTTTCCACCATCTGTTGATGGAGAACCCCATTGACACATAACTTAATGATGCATAACTTGTTTTCTCAGAGGTACTTGCATTTTTAAGTGAAACATTACTAGCCATCATTCCGGCATCAAAAAGAAAAGAAAGTGTATCGAAAGCTGCATAAGATGCTGGATTAGCAAAATTAATGGTCCCATTATCATATATGGAATAACTAATTCCTCCCATTGAAAGGCTCTTTACATTGAAAGTATTATTAATTTCTCCCAATCCATAAATTGAATAAGGAGAAGTAGTTCTAGTTTGCGCTAACAAGGTAATAGGAAACAATAATGCCAACCCAATTAATAGACTTCGAAAACCGCTATTTTTTACTATCATTAAATTTTAGTATTACATTTAGCCCAATCATAACAATATTTGGGAGTGCAAAGATGTTATTTTTTAGTCTTTTATCAAAATAAATATAGTCACCACCCCCTAAAATAACTGTTAAATTTTCATAATTTTCTTTATACGACCCTATTATGCCGTCAATTTCGTTGATTAGTCCATTATAGACCCCAGATAAGATTGATTCTTCAGTAGTAGACCCTATCAGAAAGTCAACTTTTTTAGCTTCAACATATGGAAGGTTGCCGGTAAACTCATGCATCGCTTTTAATCGCATGTTTATTCCAGGGCTTATTGAACCTCCATAATACTCTCTTTTCTCATTAATCAAATCATAAGTTATGCATGTTCCTGCATCGATAACCAAAACATTTTTATTGGGATAAAGCTCTGCGGCAGCAACTACTGCAGCTATTCGATCTTTCCCAAGTGTTTCAGGGCTTTTATATTTATTTATGATTGGAATAGGTGTATTGACTCCAAGCTCAATAAAATCAAATCTTTCAATTAAAAATTGTGTTATCTCTTCGGGATAATTGATAACCGCCGAAACTATTACAGCCCTAATTTGGGGATACATATCGATAACTGCACTTATATCGCTAACATTTAAGTCTTTATACTGAAATTGCTTAACAATAATGTCTTGCCTAAAAACTGCCAGTTTTGTAAAAGTATTACCAAAATCAATAATTAACTTCATTCGTGTGAATCAATAAGATAAGTATGCAAAAATACATATCTACAGCAAAAATCAGTCGTTTTTAAAAAAAAATTTCTGATTATAAAAAAACTTCGTAAATTTGCGCCACCAAAGAGGAAGGTACCATAGCTCAGTTGGTAGAGCAACGGACTGAAAATCCGTGTGTCCCTGGTTCAAATCCAGGTGGTACCACTCAAATTAAAGCCTGTACTAAATTAGCGCAGGCTTTTTTTATTTTTCATAAAATCATAGATCATTTATCTATATATTTATATTTATTTTTTGAAACCGGTTAATGAACCAATAAATTCTTAAGCTTTCTAAATTACACCACAAATGAAAAAATTATATACCATTATTGTGATCGTTGGCTTTTTTTTTAGTCCGTTGCAGGCACAGGATTTAAAAGAGATACTTGATAATTATTATAAAAGCAATGGTCAGAATAAAATAAATCAAATCAAAACAATGACCATAACTGGTACAATTTTTCAAATGGGTTCAGAATTTAGTTTTAAACGAATAAGCATACGACCGGATAAATTTTATCTGGAGGCTGATATCATGGGTCAAAAATTCGTTCAGGCATATAATGGAACCGATGGATGGATGATCGCACCCTGGACCGGTTCGGTTGACCCACAAGACATTCCTGTCAACCAATTAAAAATCATGAAAAAAGAAGCAGATTTTGATGGTGCATTATATAATTATGAAGCAAAAGGTATTATGCTTGAATATGAAGGGATTGAAAAAATTAACGGAGCTGACGCGTTTAAGATCAAGACAACATATCAGGACAACGATGTGGTGAAAATATTTATTGGGGCAGAATCAAATTTGATTATAAAAACGGAGGCCATCCTCCCTACGATGATGAGAACCGATGCTTTAACCGAAACGTTTTTAAGCAATTATAAAATGATTGAAGGAACAGCCGTGGCTTTTAGCATTGAAACAAAATCAAATGGACAGACATCTGCAAAGATCAAAATTGATCTAGTTGAATATGATAAGAAGATTGATCATAATATTTTTAATCGACCTAAAAAATAAACATTTATTTAGTCATAAAATTTAAACTCTCATTTTATCAGGCTTTATTGAACATTACCTATTTTTGACCAATGAAAAAAATACTTCGGATACCAATCATTTTATTTTTAACGATCATTGGAACCTTCTTAATTTTAAACATTCCAAATGAGAAGAATCCCAGAAATGAATATGAACAATTCCTTTTGGCCGAATATCAGAAAATTCCGCAAATAAGTGAATCGCAGTTAAAAGATCTCCCGAAGCCGACCAGACCTGATTTGGCAGCTATTCAAAATTATTTCATGACCCTTGATCCAGACTTAAAGAGAGTTCCAACCGAAAGGTTAAATACCGCATACCTCAAAACAAAAATGATTAGTAGTCAAAAAAGTTCAAGTGCATTC
The DNA here is from genome assembly GCA_002840985.1 of Bacteroidetes bacterium HGW-Bacteroidetes-17. Classification (GTDB taxonomy): domain Bacteria; phylum Bacteroidota; class Bacteroidia; order Bacteroidales. The sequence goes on along the minus strand of PHDM01000005.1, from coordinate 269 downwards.
GGATCTGATATTGTATGGACGGAGGTTCCTTCAAATATGGCCGGTCGCACCCGTGCATTTATGATCGATCCCAACGATCAATCCGGAAACAAAGCATGGGCTGGATCAGTAACCGGCGGACTTTGGGTAAATGATAATTTTAAAAGTGGAACATCATCGTGGCGTCCTGTTGATGAATTTTGGGGCAATTTAGTTGTAAGTTGCATCATTTCCGATCCTCAGAATCCAAATGTTTTTTATGTTGGCACAGGTGAGGCACAAACTGCATT
>PHDM01000157.1 GCA_002840985.1 Bacteroidetes bacterium HGW-Bacteroidetes-17 | reverse complement strand
TAGATGTCTATGGTAGTAATGTTTATGTGGGAGATAAAAATGGTTCTATTTGGATATTTAATATTACAAGTCCAAATCAATTGAGTCCAATTAACTCAACTACCTTTAATCTTTCAGGATGTGGAAATTCTTCAACATTGGCATCCTCGTGGCAGGAAGTACAATCAACATCCTTATGCACAGATTTGCCAATTATGGAAGCTTTTACAAACACAGAAATTGTTTTGCCTCCTTTTACCATTGTCAATTCCTGGTCCTCATGACACATCATGCAATCTTCATTCGATTGCGAGTAAAGCGCATTGATTCCCATCAATGTGCAAAACATGACGATTAGAATTAGTTTTTTAAAGAGTATATTTAGCATTTTCATCAATTTCGTAGTCAAATTAGTTCAAATAAATTATTTAATGATTATCAATGTGTTTCGTGATAACCATTAATCATGCCCTTAAAATTACTGAGCGGTGTATGTCCGATGGTGCAAAAATAAATATGGACAATTAAAAATAGTGAGACGATAAATCCCATCATTACATGTAAAATATCAGTTATATGTAATGCCTTATTCCCGAAAAAATCAATAACCAGAAAGTCGGGATATAGAAGCATGATCCCTGTTAAAATAACAAGAGGAATGGTCACATACATCACAAAAATATAACTGAACTTTTGTAGTGGATTAAATTTATGTTCTTTAGTGATTGGAAATGGGGGATTTTCTCCTTTAAAAATTCCAAAAGCATAATATCGGGCCTGGGAAATTAAATTTTTTACAATACCCTTTCTGAAGAAATACTGACGGCCATTTGGCGTAAGGATATTTCCCAGAAAAAAACAGATATAACTCAGTGCCAGGATAATTCCGGCTATGTTATGAATTGATACGGACCAATCAAATCTGATCATAGGATATGCAGGATCAGAATATTGCATGCTGATACCTGTGATAATTAATAATAAACAAAGGATTGCATTAAACCAGTGCCAAAGCCTGATCCAAACGGGGTATAAATATATTTTTTCACTCATGGCGCTTAATGTTTAATGATGATACGTAGGAATGCGTGAACACACAATCCCAGAAAAACTAAAATAAATAAGCCAATACTGATTACATTCAGATAGTAATTTCTATTAGCTCCAATTACATATGATTCCTCAAGCATTGCCTCATTTGAAAAACCGGTAATGCTTCGTTCATTAGTAAACTGATATTTATAAAGAGATGCAAGCAAACGAGAGTCTTTTGAATGACACTCCACACAAAGCTTTATGGCTTCTTCTTTAGGCCGAACATTATGTGCGACTAAGATGTTATCATTAATTTGAGTGTGGCATTCGATGCACCTCACTTTTTTAAAGTGAAGAACCTGGTTGGGCAACCAATTATGTGTTACTAAAACATTAGGGTTTTCCATCGTAGTCAACAACTGGTATTTAGAAATATCAGCATGGCAGGTCAAACAAATTTCATTATCATATTGTATGAAATCAGCCATATTTTCGTTGGTACGTGCATTGATTTTATAGCTATGGGGATTGTGGCACATCCAGCATGTAAAGTCTTCCGAATGTTTTGAGGAGTGAACACTTTTGTGAAAATCTTCATCGATTTGTTCAAAATTGTATTTGGCAAATTGTTCATCACCGGCATGACAATCCAAACATGTAAATTTAGGCTCCATGCGCAATTGACCTGAGTGGGGAAATTCCCCATAGTCAGCAGAGTGGCAGTCTCTGCAACTAAAATTCCAATGATTTGATTCGTAATACTCAACCGAATCCACGATAAAATATGGATTCATTCTTTCTTTCACTTTTTTCTCTATCCAGTCGTTTTGATAGTAATAGTTTGCCTGTCCGTGACAACTAAAGCATAGTTGATTGTCTTCGGCATACTCCGATATTCTTTGAGCTTGATCAGTTTGTGCTTGTATATTATTAGGCTGAAATAAAAACAAAGAGAAGAAGAAAACGACACCTAAAATGTGATATATATTTCTTATCATCCTTTTATTTGTTATAAAAGGGTGCCATTATTTTGATGACACCCTTTCAATTATATATTCAATAATGAGTAATAAATTAAATTGATTTGATGCTTTTCAACTTGAATTAATGAAGTCGGAAAACCAGTATTCATTTTACAAATTTAGAAACTCCACAATCTTGTAATATTGAACCCTATAAACAAAGCTCCATCTTGCCAATCATTAAGGTTGGTCATCATATTGTATTGTGGACTAAGCGTATTTGCTGTTCCCATAAATATTTGGAAAGCGTGAGTTCCTGTTGCAAATTCAACACCAAAAGCTAAATTTGGTTTTGCTTTAAGATCCAATACAGTATGTTCTTGGATCCCTTTGATGTGCAAAGGAGCATCGTAATTAAAAATGAAAGATCCTTGTGGGCTGAATTTTACCCTTCCACTAAAGGAAATCGCAATTTTATCATGTTCCTGTGTTGATTCAACCTTATTAATATGTGAGATACTTGGTGCAACCTGAAAAGAGAATGCATCGCAAAATTTTCGACCAATGATGATTTGATTGAAAAATGAAAAGCGATCTGTTCCACGTGAAGGTTGCCCGGCAGAAACAAATACTTCCTTATTTCTACCATCAATCCCAAAATTACCGTAATAGGTTATGGCTACTGGGCTTCCACCTTCCCGAGCTTGTTTTAAAATATTCCATTTTAACCTAAAATCAGTCATTTTATGGTATTTTATGGCTCCAACACCGATCATGATATTATTGCTAATGCTATAATTTAATCCAAGTCTGATGTTCGATGGTGCATAAAGACCATACAAATCTGTAACTCCGTTCTGGACGGTTCCAAAATTATGCTCAATAATCATTTCAAGTGTTCGGGCATCTGGAATTACCCCGGTTTGGGCATTGATTAAAATCCCACTTTCAAATGGTGATCTTACCGGTTTAACTTCAACTTTTTCTTCTTGTGCAAAGAGAACTCCAAAACACATCAAAAAAGCCAGTATTATGCTATATTTTTTCATCTTTTTCTAATTTATAAGTTAATTATTTTTAGCACCCTCTGTAATCCATTTCAGAACCAATTCACTTTGTGAATCAACAAATTTCTTCCAAGCGTGGGTACTTGTTCCAGCCTTAACATAAGTGTATAATTTACTGGTAGCCGGATTAGCTGTATTTACAAGACCCATGGAAGTAATTTCACTATAGGCTTTGGCAGCAGTCAAATAAGGACGGGTTCCACCGTCTCCATGACAAGATGTACAACGATTACCTGTTGTAAAAATGGGTACAATCATCGTAGAAAAACTGGTTGCATTCGGATCAACTGGATCATCTGGATCTGGTTCCTCAATAGGGGGAGGAGTAGGGTGATATATAAAATCATATTCACAACCCGTAACAACCATCAATCCAACGAAAACCAGTATTAGTATATATATTGATTTTTTCATTGCAGAAATTTTTTAAGTGTCATTTTAATCAAAAAAAGGCTCCATAAATATTCGAAGCCTTTTTTTATATGGTAAATTACATAGCTTATTTAATTTTCGCAATCGTATTTTTCAGAATGCCAATTACATATCCTGGATTGTGAACACCTTTACTTCTATCTTCTTCAATTAATTGATAGTTAATATAAGCTGCAGCATAGTTAGCTTTATAAGTTCCAGGTTTTGCAAGTCCATCAGCAGGATTGTAAACTCCTTTTTCAGTAAGAATGGTTCGCAATTCAATAATCAAAGCCTCTACTTCTTCTTGAGTTTCATCCCAAATTGTTTCAAGTTCTGTAGCATCTGTATGGCAATCTAAACAACCTGCCAGATTTTTTTCAAGGGTTCCATGATAGTCATAACCCATTTTCATGGTGTGTCCACCTGCCTGTGTTCCATAAGCAGCTGCCATATGACAAGTAACACATGCATCTTCAACAAAATTAGCGTGGGTATTGATACCAAGTCCTTCAGTTCCAGAAAATTCATATAATCCATTACCAGCTAAAATATTAGCTTGTGGACCATGATGACCACCAAAACGATTGGAAGTTATTTTATAATCAGGGCCATCAATTACAGGGGCATTACTGATAGTTCTTGCCTGATGACAGGTTGCACATAAATTTCCTTTTCCAAAATCAACTACATCACCACCTACCATTAATTCAACAGTAGCAGTTGTAGTTAAAGCTAAATCAGCTGGGGTAAATGTTTTGTGAATGTTATGACAAGTATAACAGTTAATTGGGTTTGGGTTCTCAACTAATCCGTCAAAAGTCCCTGCTAGGTTAGCAAGAAATCCCTGACTTGTATGGCATACACCACAAGAGTTGTTTCTTTCAAAATTTCCACCAGTTGCATGAACTGAATGTTCCCATTGGTTTACCTGAGCAAACATACCTTGTTCTTCACCACCAGTGTGACATAAAACACATCCGGCTGTTCCGTCTGTTCCGTCAACACCTGCTTCACCTCTTGGTCCTGCTGGTCCTACTGCTCCATCAACTCCGTCTTTTCCTGCTGCACCTTCTTTGGTACAACTTGTAATCACTAACACAGAAAACAGAAATGCTGCTGTTAAAAAAGTTAAAAATGTAAATCTTTTCATTTGTCGTAGTTTTAAGTTATTATTTTTTAGCGCTTGTTTATTCTTTAACAATATTAAACATTTTATAAAATCCACGTCTTTAAAGGGAAATGAGATATTTCAAACCGAAAATTGAAATAAATTATACTTTTGCTTGACATTTATCAACCAAAGTTGGATATTTGTCACCTTTTGTGCTTGTTAAGATTCTTGGGTCATGCTGTTTTTTCTACTAAATTTTTGATTTCTAATACGATATATTTTTTACTACTTGCTTATTTAATTACATTATAAATAATGTACTATAAATCAGTTAACTAAACAACTTAACTATGCCTACCTATATTAACAGCGCATTTTGCAAAGACTGCTCTAAAAAGCTTAACATTTTTCATTTTTTAACCGACGATGAAATGAACTTTATCAACGAGCATCGTCATGAGGTAAAATTCAATCCCGGAGAAACAATTTTTAAGCAAGGAGGAGCATTCACTCATGTTGCATGTTTAACATCAGGTTATGGGAAGGTTTATATAGAAGGTATGAATAAAAAGAATCTGGTTCTAAACATTTTACGACCTACAGAAATGATTGGGGGACCCGGATTGTTCAACGATTTTCGTCATCATTATTCGGTTTCCGCCATTGATGATGTTGTAGCTTGCTTTATTGAAGTTGAATCTTTTATGGAAGTTGCGAAACAGAACAAGGAATTTGCTTCGGAACTATTCAAATGGATCAACCAAAAAGGGGTTCGTAATTTTGAAAAGCTGATTAATCTTACCCAAAAACAAATGCCCGGAAGAATCGCAGATGCCTTACTGTATCTCTCGAATTCAGTTTACGAAAGTGATAAATTTACGGTCAATATTTCCCGTCAGGATATTGCCGATCTGGCAGCTATGTCGAAAGAAAGTGCCATCCGAATTATTAAAGAATTCAAAGAATCGGGCTTTATTACCTGTGAGGGGAACGATTTTAATATTCTTGAGCCAAAGGCACTCCATAAAATTAGTCAGACCGGTTAATGAAACCAATTGGACATTTATTTTCTAACTTTGTAGAAATAAGTTAAAAATAAATGACTGATCCCCTGCAAAAATTCCCTTCATTCATTTCCCGAACCATTCATATTGGTAATCTTGCCTTGGGAGGATTAAATCCTGTTCGGATCCAATCAATGACATCGACCAATACATTAAATACCAAAGAAACAGTTGATCAGTCTATTCGAATGATTGATGCTGGCTGTGAAATGGTTCGAATAACCTGTCCCGGAATAAAAGAGGCCGAAAATTTAAGGATCATCAAAAAAGAACTACAGTATGCAGGATACACTACACCACTTATTGCCGACATTCATTTTAATCCAAATGTGGCAGAACATGCTGCACGAATCGTTGAAAAAATCAGAATAAATCCCGGAAATTACACAGGAACCATTTCTAAAAACTTAACAGGATTAAGTGAGTTTGAATATCAGCTCGAACTTGAAAAAGCGGCTGATAAACTTCTGCCCCTACTGAAGATTTGTAAAGAATACGGAACGGTAATAAGAGTTGGAGTCAATCATGGTTCCTTATCCGAACGCATCATCCATAAATACGGAAATACCCCTGCAGGGATGGTAGCTTCGGCCCTGGAATTTATACAGATTTGTCAGGCATTTCAATTTCGCAATTTGGTGCTTTCAATGAAATCGAGCAATATAAAAATCATGGTACAGGCTTATCGTTTACTGGCGAGCAAAATGGTTGAAAACGATATGGATTACCCTCTTCACTTGGGAGTTACAGAGGCAGGAAACGGATTGGATGGACGAATTAAATCAACTGCAGGTATTGGCACTTTAATTCAGGAAGGAATAGGCGATACCATCAGGGTTTCACTAACTGAGGCTCCGGAAAATGAAATTATTTTTGCAAAGTCAATGCTTAAAGTATTGGGCAAGCCAGGCCAGAATAATATCAACATTCCTGAATACTTATCAACAATTAATCCTTACGAATATCATCGCAGAAAGACCCATCCTGTTGCTCAAATTGGAGGAGGAAAACCACCTGTTGTAATTTCATCTTCACAAAACGAAGAAGCTGATTTGATTTTTAGCAAAGCACAAAATCTACTTGTTGGA
>PHDM01000156.1 GCA_002840985.1 Bacteroidetes bacterium HGW-Bacteroidetes-17 | reverse complement strand
TTTCAAAATTATCAGGATTGAAGAATGCGTTAAATATCAGATTTCTGAAAATCAAAATAATTTTATTGAATTGAATTTGCCAGTTGACCCAAAAAGTTTTGCTTTGATTTTAGATCGAATCACTACTGATGATATTATATTGTTTTCTGCGAGCAGGGATCAGGAGATTATTGAGGTTCGAAAATTGATTTCATCATTACTCAATCGGGAAATTAAAAACCCGGTCGTAATTAAAAAGACCTATGAGGATGAAAATTATGACGAATTAATTGTGCATACCTCTGCCGATTTTGGATCATTGCTCATTGATGGGCTCATTGATGGGGTTTGGATAGAAAGTCTTAAACATGAAGACAAGAGCACTTTATTAAGTTTTAGGATATTACAAGCGAGTGGTTCACGAATCAGTAGCACCGAATTTATTGCATGCCCTTCATGTGGAAGAACCAAATATAATATTGAACAAGCTTTTGAAGACGTGAAAAAAGCAACAGATCATCTCTGCGGTTTAAAAATAGCGGTAATGGGTTGCATTGTAAATGGTCCGGGCGAAATGGCCGATGCTGATTATGGTTATATCGGCGCAGGTAATGGCAAAGTAAATTTGTATAAATCACGGGATCTAATAAAACAAGGAATTGATGAAAAGCAAGCCGTTGCTGAACTAATCGCACTGATTAAAAAATACGGTGACTGGAAAGAAAAAAATTAATCTCCCCTTATCAACTGAATACTTTTAGGAACAATTGTGAACTCAAAAGGAGAGTGCCCCAGTGATTCTCCATCCGTTTCAAGAAATAGGGAAGCACTAGGCTTTGATGTAATCTCGATTCGTTTTCCGGTAAAGGTTTGAACTTCCGGAATTTTAACAAATGATCCGTCGTATAAATTTTTAATGTTTGAGATAACCTTGAATTTTGAAGTCTTACGAATAAGCGTAATATTGAACAGTCCACTATCAGGGATTGCATAAGGAAGTTGCATCATTCCACCTCCGTTATATTTACAAATTCCGATACTTAAACTAAATATTTTTCCTGCAAAAATTTCGCGATCATCAATGTGCAAATTAATTTCTGTATGTTGGTATTGCAATAATCCAAGGAATAAATTGATGAGATAAGCAAACGGCCCTCCACCTCCTTTCTCCTTCATCAAATTGGTTTTTTTGGCAACGAGTGCATCATAACCCATCCCAGCCATGTTTACAAAATACCGTGAAATAATTTCTTCTTTATGCGCGTATTTTACAATTCCGGCATCCTGAATAAAAGTTTTATCCTTTTGAATGATGTCAATGGCACGCTCATAATCAGCAGGAATTTGATACATTCTACCCCAATCATTGCCAGTACCAATCGGGATCATCCCAATTTTTATTTCTTTCGATTCGATAATCTTTTGTTGAAAAATACCATTGACAACTTCGTTAAAAGTACCATCACCTCCAACTACGATGATGTTATGATAACCTTCGTTTATGTATTGGATAGTTATTTCAATGGCATGGTTTTTATGTTTGGTAAAGACGTGTTTGAACGAGAATCCGTTTTTTTTCAAAGCCAATTGAATCTTACCCCAATCCTTTTCACCTCTTCTTTTACCGGAATTTGGGTTGACTATTACCAACCAATCCTTTTTAAATAAATTTGATTTAGATTCGCCCAAAATAAAAGTTATTAAGTAAGTTCGAATGGCATCAAATTTAGGATAAATTTTTATATAACCGAGTTCGGTCCAATGCAAATCAAATAAAACATGCTTCAATGGGTCTAATATTAAGCACTTTGGGCTAATCAGACATTAGATACCAGGTGATAGATCATAGATAAATTTGAAAATATCAAAACTTAGGAATTCAAATGTTTCTGTTCCATTGTGTGAAACAACATGTATTTAACAGAGGATTTTGGGATTTCGTTAAGCTTTTTTATTCTAATTTTTCACTCATCTCTTATAAATTATCACTTATAATTTTAATCTCACTGGCTACATTGTCTTATCTTTATTTAAAATTTCACTATAAACCTATGGCCAAATCAACCGATAAAAATAAAAAGTTAAAAGGAAAAAGCACTTTTATTGCAAGCATATTGAGTGTTTTTGGCAAAAATCCTTATCGTCCGTTTAATTACAAACAAATTTCAGCTCAGCTTGGCATAAAAGATAAAGCTTCAAAAGATTTGGTGGCAGCCATATTAAAAGAAATGGCCGCAGGCAAAGATATTGTTGAAACGAAACTCGGAAAATATAAATTAAATCCGGAAGCCCTAAAAACACTGGGGCATTCAAGTTCGTATATCACCGGAATCGTTGACATGAAAAATACCGGCAAGGCTTATATTTTGCCTGATGAAGGTGGTGATGACATTTTTATTTCTGCCAATAATACTTTCAGGGCCATGGATGGCGATCACGTGAAAGTCATGATGTTTCCACAACGAAAAGGCAGAAAAATTGAAGGTCAAATTGTTGAGGTTTTAAAGCGGGTAAAGGAAAACTATGTTGGCGTGCTTGAGGTTTCAGAAAATTTTGCTTTTCTTGTTCCCGATAATGCTAATGTTCCGGTTCATATATTTATTCCAAAATCACAAATAAAGGGAGCTAAAAATGGTGAAAAAGTCATTGTAAAACTTACCGAATGGCCTGAGCATTCAAAAAATCCATTTGGTGAAGTTACCCAGGTGCTGGGAATGCCGGGTAACAATGATGTTGAAATGCAATCTATTTTAGCGGAATTTGATTTTCCGCTCTCCTTTCCGAAGCATGTTGAAAAAGCCGCAGATGAGATCCCTAAAATTATTCCAAAAGAAGAAATTGCTAAAAGAAGGGATTTTAGGAATAGCACAACTTTTACCATCGATCCCCTTGATGCCAAAGATTTTGATGATGCCCTTTCCATCCAAAAACTAGCTTCCGGAAACTGGGAAGTTGGGGTTCATATTGCCGATGTTTCGCATTATGTTGAACAAAATTCAACCATCGATAAAGAAGCGCTTAACAGAGGAACTTCTATTTACCTGGTTGACCGTGTAATCCCCATGTTACCGGAAGTATTATCAAATGAACTGTGTTCACTCAGACCAAATGAAGATAAATTATGTTTTTCGGCTGTTTTTGAAATGGATGACCATGCCAATATTTTAACCCAATGGTTTGGCAAAACCGTTATTAATTCCGATCGCAGATTTACCTATGAGGAGGTTCAGGAAATCATTGAATCGAATGCCGGAGAATTTCTTCAGGAGATAAATACGTTGAATCATTTGGCGAAAATATTAAGAGATAAGCGTTTCAAAAATGGCTCTATTAATTTCCATTCCGAAGATATCAGGTTTAATTTGGATGAAAACGGCAAACCCCTGAGTGTATATGTAAAAGAACAAAAAGATTCGAATCGGCTGATCGAAGATTTTATGCTGCTGGCCAATAAAAAAGTTGCCGAGTTTATCGGGAAAACAAAATCTAAAAAAGAAGCCAAAACCTTTGTTTATCGCATCCACGATGAACCCAATCCTGAAAAACTGAACACCTTTATTCAGTTTATCACAAAATTAGGCTATACACTTAACATCAATACGCGGGGGAAATTGGCTGATTCATTCAATCAATTATTTGAAAAAATTCACGGAAAAGGTGAAGCAAATATGATCGAAACCATTGCCATCCGTACCATGTCGAAGGCCGAATACTCAACCCACAATATCGGGCATTATGGTTTGGCCTTTTCACATTATTCGCATTTCACCTCTCCTATTCGCCGATATCCCGATTTAATCACGCATCGCATTTTGCATTGGTATTTGAACGGGCATAAATCGGTCAATCAAAATGAGTATGAAAAAATCTGTCTGCAGGCTTCCGAATTGGAGCGCAGGGCCGAAAAAGCCGAGCGTGAATCGATCAAATACAAACAAGCCGAATACATGCTCGAACATATCGGGAAAAGGTTTAGTGGCTTGATTTCCGGAGTCAGTAAATGGGGGCTTTTTGTTCAAATTGAAGAAAATAAATGCGAAGGAATGGTAAGGCTGCGCGATATGAAAGACGATTTTTACTATCTGGATGAAGACAATTATCAGGTGATAGGTCAACGTTCGGGCGATAAGTATAAATTGGGCGACAGGGTTTATATTTTTGTTAAAAAAATTGATTTGTCGAAAAAACAAGTGGATTTTGAACTGGTCAATTAAATATTAATATGCACAGTGAAGCAAAAAATATAGCAGAATATCTTTGTGGTTTGCCTGAAGATCGAAGGGATCAAATCAGTACCGTAAGAAAAGTTATACTTGACAATTTACCCTCAGGATATGAGGAAGTCATCAATTGGGGAATGATAACTTATCAGGTACCACTGAATAAGTTTCCAGACACCTATAATAAGCAGCCAATGATGTATGCAGCACTTGCTTCCCAAAAAAATCACATGGCTGTATATTTGAGCGGCATCTATTTAGACAAAAAATTGTCTGAAAATTTTATTAATGAATACAAATTATCAGGTAAAAAAATGGATATCGGAAAAAGTTGCGTGCGATTTAAAAAGATAGAACAGCTCCCGCTCGAAGTCATTGCAAAGGCTATTTCCGCATTCACAGCCGATGAATATATTATAAAATATAAAGCATTAAAATGAAACTCCCCGCCGCAGAGCAGCGGGGTATCAATTGGAATAATATTTAATTTTTTCGATACAAGTGGCGGAGTATTAGTCTCATTCATCCCGATACGCTGCGCTATCGGGATTCGTTCAACTTAGAATTTTTATAGTGCTAGCACTTATAAAAATTTCGTTTAACGAATAAAGGCAATTGTATCATTGTAACAATTCCTTAACATTATTGTAATGTCTGATTAATAACATTTATTGAATCTTTGCACATTATTCATTAAGCAGGATATATATATGAAAAAATTAATTTTAACAGTAATTGTTATTGCTATGTTTATAGGCGCAATGAATGCGCAATCTAAAGATGCTGGCGGAGAGTTTAAATCTTTCGGCAAGCCATTTGTTAAAATCTTCACCAATTATCACAGTAGTTTCTCAGATGGAGAAAATGCAAATGTGTTCGAAATTACGCGTGCCTATTTTGGTTATGAATATAATTTTAGTAAAGAGTTTTCGGGTAAATTAACGCTTGATGTCGGAAATCCCGGAATTGGATCTTTACAACAAACAATTTTCTTAAAAACAGCTTATTTACAATACAAGAAAGACAGAATTTCAGTGGGATTTGGTTTGTTGGGTTTGGTTCAGTTTAAAGAACAAGAAGAGGTTTGGGGACAACGTTATATTTACAAATCTTTTCAGGATGAACATAAATACAATTCAAGTGCCGATCTGGGTATGATTATAGCCTACGATTTTTCCGATCAATTCAGCATGGATTTTTCTTTGACCAACGGTGAAGGTTATAAAACCGTTGTTGTTGACTCTATATTTAGAACAGGATTCGGGGCAACCTTAAAACCCGTCAAAGACTTTGTGATCCGTGCCTATTACGATTTTATTAAAAAACAGGATGTATCTCAACAGTCAATCGTTTTATTTGCAGGCTATACAGGCAAAAATCTGAGTTTGGGAACAGAGTATAACCGTCTTTTAAATGCTAAAAATGCTACTGATAAAAACCTGAATGGTTATTCATTCTACAGCACTTTTACAACAAAAAATAAATCAAAAATCTTTGCCCGTTTTGATTTACTTAACTCAAACGAAATATCGGGCAGTAACTGGAATTTGAACAAAGATGGGTCATTAATCATCTTAGGATATGAATTCTCTCCTGTTAAAGGGGTAAAAATTGCACCCAATTATCAGGGATGGAACCCAAAAGACGATTCTAAAAAAATGACCTCCGCTTTTTACCTGAATTTAGAAATTAAACTATAAGTCAAATTAAAAAAACTTAAATCAAAAAAAATGAAAAACATTTTATTAATGATCGTTGCCGTTGTAATTTTTGCATCATGCAACAATACACAACAAAAAGACGGAAAATCACAAAGTTCGGAAAAAGTCAGTGTAACTGCTGCCGGAGCTACTTTCCCATTACCTTTCTATAATATGGTATTTAAAAAATATACCGACGAAAGCGGAATTCTGCTTACTTACGGTGGAATTGGTTCAGGTGGCGGAATCAGAAGTTTAAAAGATAAAGTTGTTGATTTTGGTGCAACCGATGCCTTTTTATCTGATCAGGAAGCTGCTGAATTACCTGCCGAAATCATACACATCCCAACTTGTATTGGCGCCGTTGTAATTGCTTATAATCTTCCTGGTGTTGAGAGCCTAAAACTTTCCGACAAACTTCTTGAAGGAATATTTATGGGACAAATCACCAAATGGAACGATGCACAAATTACAGCCCTGAATCCAGGTATCAGTTTTCCTAATTTAGATATTACTTTTGTTCAGCGTTCGGATGGAAGCGGAACAACTTATATTTTCAGTGATTACATGAGTAAGGTAAGTAAAGTATGGGAAGAACAGGTTGGTCGTGGTAAATCATTGAAATGGCCCGTAGGTATTGGTGCAAAAGGAAATCCGGGAGTTGCCGGAACAATTGCACAAACAGTAGGATCAATTGGTTATATCGGATCGGAGTTTGCTTTCGCTCAAAAAATTGCAATTGCAGAGGTTCAAAACAGTTCCGGAAATTTCATCATGCCAACACTTGAAACAATCAGTGCATCTGCACAAGGCGAAATTCCTGC